>CAMBZT010000036.1 GCA_945872405.1 Chitinophaga pinensis
TTACTAAAAAGTAAAATTTATGAAGCGTTATATTTTGGTTTCTTTTTTATTCTGTTGTATTCAATCCGTGTTCAGTCAACAATTTGAGAATGAGACATATAATTGGTCTTCAGATCCTAAACCATATTCACAGCTAGAGTTAGATAAAAGTGTAAATGAGATAGGATTAAAAGATATGCGTATTGTAGAGATTGGGATGCAAGGTGAAATTGCGACACAACTCACTGTCTTACACACCATCAAGGTAGTGAATTCAAATGAAGCGATTGAAAGAAATAATAAGATTAGTGTTCCCTATTCGAGCGGATCGAAAATACTACAAAGTAAGGTGCGTGTTATTCAACCAAATGGTAAAATTATTGAATTGGATAGCTCCGATATTCAAGAAGCACAGGACGAAACTACCAAAAGAAAATACAAATATTTTGCGGTGAGAGGTTTGTTACAAGGGGCTATTTTAGAGCAATTATTTATTAAAAAATCCATTCCAAATTTGAGTGGAACGACCTATATCATGCAGTTTGCTTATACAAGTCGTAATTCAAGTTTTGAACTTATCTATCCAAGCAATTTGGTAATCGACACCAAAAGTTATGGCAATTATCCAACATTTAAAACAGATACTAGCATTGTCGGTAAAATTAGAAAATATATAGAACCAACAGTAGTGAATGCCTTGGCAAGGGAAAATTACAGTAATTACAATCGCTATGTACAACGTGTTTCGTTTAAACTCACAGGTAATATCAGCACTGGTAGAATGAGTTTATATTCGTTTGATAAATGGGGCGAAAACATTTATTATACCTTAAACGCCCCGCCACAAAAGAAAGAATACAAAGTATTGGATAAATATTTAGAAAGTTCGGGTATCATAGAAGCAAAAACGGAAGAAGATAAAATTCGATGTTTGGAATCTTTTATTAAGAAGGATAAATTTATTAGTGATGAAGTAGAGAACGAAAAAGTGGATTTAGCAAGTTTAATTAAAACCAAAGTGTTGGGTAAGTTTGAAATGACAAGACTTTTTTGTGCCTTGCTCAACTATGTTGGCATTAAACATCAGATAGTAGTCACCAATGATAGATTTGACGAACCTTTTGACCCTGCTTTCGAAAACTATGTGCACTTACAAGACTTTGTAATTTATTTTCCTGATGAGGATAAATATTTGGCACCTACTGAAATCTTTTTGCGCTATCCATTGCTACCAAGTGGTTGGATTAGTAATTATGCTTTATTTATTAAGCCTGTTCAACTGACTAATGGTTCTATGGGTGTGGTAGAGAATAGAATGATTATGCCACTCGATTATACTTATTCAATCGACACCATGGATATTTCAGTCGATATGACTAAAGAGATGAGTACAGCAAGTTATCATTACAGATTAGTTTATACGGGTTATTCTGCAAGTTCATTTCAGCCTATTTTTGATTTTATTCCTCAAGAGGAAAAGGATAAAGCAAGAAAAGATATTATAGCCAATTATATTGGCGAGAGTGACAACATAAAGTTAAGTACCGAAAATGAAGGGGTTGAATTTTTAGGTAAAAAACCATTTATTGTGAATGCAGATATTGTGACCTCAAAATTGACTGAAAAAGCGGGGGATCAATATTTGTTTAAGGTTGGTGAAAGCATTGGAAGACAAGTGCAAATGTATCAGGAAGGTACTAGAACTTTGCCTTTAGAACTGGAGTATTGCCATGCCTATGTGCGAAATATTAATGTCACTATTCCTGCTGGTTATAAAGTGAGTAATTTAGATAAACTCAATATGAGTTTTATAGTTATGCATGATGAAAAGGAAGTTGCTGCATTTACATCCTTATACAATCTTGATGGAAATACTTTAAAAATAAGAAACCTTGAGTACTATAATGCAATTCATCTTCCTATCAATCAATACGAAGATTTTAAGAATGTGGTGAATGCCGCTGCAGACTTTAATAAAATAGTATTGGTGTTGGAGAAAAAGTAATTTACAGTGTTTATTATTTACTGTCCTTTATTCATTACCATCGTTTGATGACGAATACTTTCCTTGTGAATTTGTTGTATTAATTTCAATAAAAAATCTTCAGATAATCCATTGAGAGTGCCTATTTTTAAACATCTGTCAACAATGATTGCCCAGCGTTCTGGTTGATATATCTTTAAATTATTGGCTGCTTTGTACATACCTATTTCTTCTGAAACGCCCATTCTCTCTGATAAAAGTTCAATGATATAATTATCAATACGGTCGATTTTGCTACGTAATTCATTGAGGGACGAATGTTCTTCTTCTTCTAAATTAATATTTTCTCTATAAATAATATTAACGAGTAAGAGTGCCAATTGTTCTGGCGTAATTTGTTGTTTGGCATCACTCCACGCCTCATCCGGCTGGTAATGGGACTCTATCATAAGGCCATCAAAATTCAAATCCATTGCCTTTTGCGACACTTTTTGTAAGGTATCTCTTCTACCACAAATATGGCTAGGATCGCAGATGATTGGCAAATTTGGAATTCTACGTTTCAACTCTATTGGCAATTCCCAAGTCGGTTTGTTTCGATATTCGGTTTTTGTATAAGAAGAAAAACCACGATGTATGGCTGCTAATTTTTTGATACCCACTTTCTCCATTCTTTCAAAGGCACCCATCCATAATTCCAAATCTGGATTGACAGGATTTTTAATCATCACCGGAATATCTACGCCCCGCAGAGCTTCTGCAATTTCTTGTACAATAAAGGGGCTTACCGTACTTCGTGCACCTACCCATAATATATCAATACCTACTTTTAAGGCTGCCTCTACATGTTCCGTATTGGCTACTTCTACTGTACATGGTTTGTTATGTTTTTTAGCGGCTTCTTTTATCCACGAAAGTCCAACAGCACCAACCCCTTCAAAGGCATTGGGACGAGTGCGAGGTTTCCAAATGCCTGCACGAATCACATCAACTTGTGGCACAAAAGTAATTAGCTCCTCAACGGTTTGATGCACTTGTGCTTCTGTTTCGGCGCTACATGGACCAGCAATTAAAAAAGGATGATGATCACTAGGAATAAAAGATTCTATCTCCAAAATATCGTTTAATTTACACTGCAAACATAACAATTTGAGTGGGAGGAAAGTTCAGAATTGAGCATTTAGATCGGTAATATTTAATGGAGCGAAATGCCGCATAAGGGGGTGAGAGCAGCTACCATGTAGCGCCAAACACCCGACCCGGCTTGGATTTTTGGCCGGGTTATGCCCCAAAAAATGTGATCAAAAGAAGTAGCCTCTTTTTCCGTTCAATTATTTAACATCCACTTCATCATTATCTCAATTTGAACTAGGGCTTATCACTTATCTTTGCCGAAATTTAATTTTAATATGAAAAATTTGTTAATATTTTTATTCATCTGTTTGGCTTGCACTTCGGCTTTTGCAAAAAAAATGCCTACTACTTACAAGGTGATATTTTATAACGTGGAGAATCTTTTTGACCCAACAGATGATCCGAAAACTATTGATGAAGAATTTACGCCAGAAGGCACTTATAAATATAATGAAACCAGATATAAGCTACACTTAGAGCATACCGCCAAAGTACTGACTACTATGCTAGAAACTGAGCAGCCATTGTTTTTTGGTTTTAGTGAAATCGAAAATAAAAAGGTAGTGGAAGACTTGATAAAAACAGGCGGTTTGCAGAATTATCATTTAGGCATCGTACATCAAGAATCGCCAGACGCAAGAGGTATTGATGTTGGCCTAGTCTATAATAAAGATTTATTTACGCTTATCTCACAAGAATTTTTAGTGGTAAAATCAGCTGATGATGCAGACTTTAAAACAAGAGATATTTTACATGCCAAAGGCAAATTAAAAAACGGTGAAATAATTGACGTATTTGTAAATCATTGGCCTAGTAGGAGAGAAGGTCAAGTAGAATCTGAGCCTCGAAGAATATTAGCGGCTGGTGTTTTGAAGGCTGCAACTGATAAAATTTTACTTGCCAACCCGAATGCAAATATTCTAATGATGGGCGATTTTAATGATTATCCAACAGACAAAAGCATCATAAGTACATTGGGTGCGACACCAATAAGTGAAATGAGTGCCACATCGAAATTGTATAATATCATCCAAAAGCCCGAAACTGGAGCTATTCAAGGCTCGCATTTCTATAATAAAGAATGGGGGTTCCTCGATCAAATGATGGTGAGTAAAGCGATGGTGGATAGTAAAAAAACGGAGGTCATGAATAAGAGGGCAGAAGTTTTCTTTCGCGATTTTATGATTTATACGAATAAGGAAGGCGTTCAAGCTCCAAATAGATTTTACGCAGGACCTAAGTTTATCGGTGGTTATAGCGATCATTTTCCGATTTGTACAAGTATTTCTTTCGGAAAATAATTGTTTCAAATCAAGCTCATTAAGGTGTTTAAACTGACAATCCATAACTCTTTTGGTGATATCCCTTTTTATTGCGAAATTTGCCACTCAATCAAGAGACGAACATGGCAATTATCAAAGCATTTAAAGGCTATAGACCAAAAGCAGGATTAGAAAAATTAATTGCTGCAAAGCCTTATGACGTATTGAATAGTGAAGAAGCGAGAGCTGAGAAAGGAAATAATCAGTATTCATTTTATCGTATCAATAAACCAGAAGTTGATTTAGATCCTTCAATTAATATTTATGATGAAAAGGTGTATGCCAAAGCGAAGGAAAATTTAGATACATTTATAAATGAAGGTTGGTTGCAACAAGATCCTGGCAATTGTCTTTATATCTATAAGCAAAAAATGGGTACGCATGAACAATACGGTTTAGTGGTTTGTGCAAGTATCGAGGATTATTTCAATGATATTATCAAAAAGCACGAGTTTACAAGACCAGATAAAGAGAACGATCGTATAAAGCATATGGATACCTTAAGTGCGCATGTGGGTCCCGTTTTTACTTGTTACAAAGATGTCGTAGAAATTGATGCCATCGTTGCACAAGAGATTAAGAAATTACCCGTTTACGATTTTGTAGCAGATGATGAGGTACAACACACAGTATGGGTCATCGATAATCAAGAAAATGTGAAAGCGCTCGAACATTTGTTTCATGAAAAAGTCCCTTATACTTATATAGCAGATGGACATCATCGTGCTGCTTCTTCAGCTAAAGTTGGTCAACGACGCAAAGAAGCGAATCTACATCATACTGGCAGCGAAGAGTACAATTATTTTTTAAGCGTATTATTTCCCGCATCACAATTGTCTATCATCGACTATAATAGAGTGGTAAAGGATTTGAACGGATTGAGTTTTGACGAGTTTCTTGCTAAAGCAGCTGAAAAATTCAGTATCGAAAATGTTGGAACAAATATTTGTAAGCCGTCCACATTGCATGAATTTAGTTTTTATTATGAAGGCAATTGGTATAAAATGATTGCGAAGTCTGGCACATACAACGACAGTGACCCTATCGGAGTGCTTGATATAACAATACTTTCAGAGAATTTACTTTCGCCAATTTTAGGTGTACATGATCAGCGAACCGACAAGCGCATCGACTTTGTTGGCGGTATTCGTGGACTTGGTGAATTGGTGAAAAGAGTGGATAGTCGCGAGATGAAAATTGCTTTCGCGCTATATCCAGTAACGATTCAACAGCTAATTGATATTGCAGATAGTGGCAATGTAATGCCTCCCAAAACGACTTGGTTCGAACCTAAATTGCGAAGTGGATTGGTGGTCCACACTTTCTAGTGGTTCACTTTTTTTAATATTTTTTTTTGGCAGCTGCCATGGTACAAATGCAAAGTGCCATAGCACCGTGTGTTCCGCAGTACCCCGATGACTTATCGGGGGTACTTGCTCCACCCACTGCTGCAAAACTTAGTATCCAAGCAAAATAGCTTACCTTTGTATATACTAAAATTTATGATACTTGAACTTTTCAGATTTTAATTTTGAACAGAGTTTGCAAGATGGTTTAGATGCCATGCAATTCAAAACGCCTTCTCCCATTCAAGAGTTAGCCATACCAATTATTTCTTCTCAAAAAGATTTAATTGCAGTAGCACAAACTGGCACAGGGAAAACAGCAGCATTTCTTTTGCCAGTATTAAACCGCCTGGCACAAAATAATATTCAAAGTACGAATACACTCATTATTGTTCCTACGCGTGAACTAGCATTGCAAATAGATCAAGCAATACAAGGATTTGCTTATTTTACAGGAGCTACCTCACAGGCTATTTATGGTGGTGGCGATGGTGCTGTTTTCGAGACAGAAAAGAAAGCATTAACACAAGGTGTAAATATTATTGTTGCCACGCCAGGAAGATTGATGTCTCACTTGAATATGGGCTATGTGAAATTTGACCAAATTGAACATCTCATTTTGGATGAAGCAGATAAGATGCTAGATATGGGATTTGTAGATGATATTGCAAAAATCACCACTTATCTTCCTACAAAACGACAAACATTATTATTCTCTGCAACCATGCCGCCTTCTATTAGAAAGTTGGCTCAGAAATTAATGGTAGATCCAGAACAGATAAATATTGCAGTCTCTAAACCAGCTGAAGGAGTTACTCAAGGTGCTTATTTGGCTTATGATTCGCAAAAAAATAAATTGATCAAGGCGATACTTCACGAGAAGGAATATTCTTCGGTGTTGATTTTTGCATCTACAAAACAAAAAGTTAAAGACTTGCATCGCGACTTATATAGAATTGGATTAAATGCAAAAGCGATTCATTCAGAGTTAGAGCAGAAAGAAAGAGAAGAAGTACTTCGTAGTTTCAGAAATAAACAAACACAAATACTAGTAGCCACTGATATTTTGTCGCGTGGTATCGATATTGAAGATATTGGTTTGGTCATTAATTACGATGTGCCAAATGATGCAGAGGATTATATACACCGAATAGGACGTACTGCCAGAGCCAGTTCTAAAGGGGTGGCATATACTTTTATCAACGATATTGATCAACAGAAGTTTCAAAAAATTGAGGCGTTAATTGATAAAGAGGTGGAGAAAATACCACTTCCAAAATACATTGGTGAAGGACCAATTTACAATCCAAAATCACCACCACCCAAAAAGTCATTCAGTAAATCTAGACCACCACGTAGATAATTTTAATGTGGTTCTAACCATCTATCGGCAATAATTTCTACTAAGAATGAGTACCGCACATCCAAGATATCTAACCCTTCTTAAAGCACTAGAGGCAGAACGCGCACATGAGGCTGCCTACTTTAAAAATATCAACGAAAATAAATCAAATAAGCAGAAAGTTGATTTAGGCGTTCTATGGTATCCTGTAGAAATAAGTCGAAAGAGCTATGGTAATGGTGATTTTGCTGAGTTAGAAATCAAAAAAATAAAGCATTTAGATATTGGTCATCATTTCAAGGAAGGTATAGCAGCCACTTTTTTTAATGTGCAAGATGCCAGAAAAGATTTGAAAGCAACTATTCTTTCTGTCAGAAAAGATAAGATAAGATTGTTAGTTGATGCTGATAAATTTAATGATTATGATCAGTTTGAAAAAGGATTGTCGGGCTTAGAATTAGTATACGATGATAGACCTTATAAGGTGATGCAATTTGCCTTAAATGATATCATTAAAACCAACTATGAACCTCATGTTATACTTCGTGAAGCAGTGAATTTGCAAATGATGTCAGCGGAAGAGCTTGATACAAGCTGGACTGATCATCATCTAGATTTCCGAACAGACATTAATGAATCGCAAAGAGATGCCATTAAATCTGCATTAGCCGCACCATCAATGGGGATTATTCATGGTCCACCAGGCACAGGTAAAACAACAACATTGGTTGCGTTAGCGGAAACATTATTGAAGCAAGAAAAGCAAATTTTGGTTTGTGCACCGAGTAATACAGCGGTGGATATTCTTGCGGAAAGGCTTGCAAAAAAGGGTTTGAGTGTACTCCGAATTGGAAATGTATCAAGAATTGATGATGATATTATGCATCTTACATTAGATCAGAAATTGCGTGATCATCCTGAATGGCAACAGATAAAAAAGGTGCGAATTTTAGCACAGGAAGCAGATAGAAGTGCCAATGCATTTAAAAGAAGTTTTGGACCAGAAGAGAGAAATGAAAGAAAAATATTTAAGCAGGAAGCCCGTGAGTTAAAGAAATGGGCTTTTGAGTTGGAAGAAAGGTTAACTGAAGAAATTTTGCATTCGACGCAAATTATTGCTGCTACATTGATTGGAGTGAGTCAACACACTCTAAAGTCCATAAAATTCAAAACGGTATTCATAGATGAAGCCTCACAATGTGCAGAAGCTGAATGTTGGAACGCCATATTAAAAGCAGATAGAGTCATTTTAGCAGGCGATCACATGCAATTACCTCCAACCATCAAAAGCACAGAAGCTAAGGCTTTGGGAATGGATATCACTTTGCTAGATAAAATGAAAGATGTAATTCCGCATGCATCATTATTGAAAGTACAGTACAGAATGAATAATAGGATATTAGGCTTTTCTAATAAAGAATTTTATGATAATCTATTGCTTTCTGATATTTCTGTTGCAAACCATCATCTGCTGAATGACTCCACACCCTTATGTTTCATTGATACGGCAGGTTGTGGATTTGAAGAGGTATCGAACAGCGAAAATAAGAGTTTGTCTAATCCAGGTGAATACAGCATTGTTTTAAACCATTTATTGATGCACATTGATGATTATGCCAATGTAAGTATTGGTATCATTAGTCCTTATGCCGAGCAAGTGAGATTTATACAGCAGCAAATCAATGACGATTCAAGATTAAAATATCTAGATATTGAAGTGAATTCTATTGATGGATTTCAGGGACAAGAAAAAGAGTTAATCTATATTTCGTTGGTCCGTTCTAATGAACGTTCAGAATTAGGATTTTTAAAAGATCAAGGACGACTGAACGTTGCCATGACGCGGGCGCAAAAAAAATTAGTAATCGTTGGAGACAGTGGTACACTTACTACATTTAAATTGTATGCCGATCTAGTCAACCACGTTGAACAACTCGGATATTATCAATCCGCATGGGACTATTTAATATCTTAGAATTCTTTATCCAGTTTTTCCTTTTCCATTCCTAATTTAAGATGATCTGTAAGCAATTGGATGTGTTTGTTTTTTACTTGGTCCCAAAAATAATCGAGAATAAATTCTAAGTACACTGAGTTCAAGTACTAAAAAACTTATTGAAGTAAAGAAAGTTAATAGATATTCGTCATGATCAATGTGGCTGAACATTAAGTCGACTCCGATAAATGAAGGAGTAAATGGTAAGCCAACAAAGGCAAGACAGGATATAAGAAACCAGAATGCTAACTTTGGATACAGATAGGCATGTCCATAAAAATCATTTAAATCGATAGTACTTTCGAGTTTTTTAAGTCGTAACAAAATTACTATTCCAATAGTGGCGGCAGCTGCCAAACTAGCTACATAAATAAGTATTTCCATGTACTCGTACTTGTCGTTCATTAGTGCAATGGCCAACACAATATATGATTGACTTAAAATGATGAGTAACCATGCATACAATGCATTTTTCTTTTCAGCGAAGGCAATTAAAATAATGATCATTCCTATGAAAGCATAGAATAAGTGTAAGTATTTATCTAGCATCACCGGTATTTGTTTTTCGAAAATAAAGAAGCAAAGTCCAACAAGGAAGAGAATAATTAGTGAGGTAATACCATATGCTGAAGAGAATATCTTTAGAGATTTACCAACTATTTTAAAGGGATTCCAAATCGTTTTTTTCAATAAGCTATCCAGATTCCACTCTTTAATACTTAACGTATAAATACTATTGCTCAATTTATTAGCCAACGAATTTGTTATTTTATACACTTTTGGACTATAATTGAAAAACTGGTCATGAATCATGTAACCTAGCACAGATGGAGATACTAGCAATTGATAAGTTCTTAATAAGGCATTTCCACAGAGATGAATCAGTGCTAAAACATGCCACCCCATAGCTACTTCTATAAACATTAATCCAATTTGTGCTATGGCAGCATATGCAATCTGAGTTTTTACAGTAGATTGAACTCTAGCAATTAAACTTGCAATGATGGCAGTAGAGGTCCCAATAATTATTACCAGTAATTTTATAGTCAGAATTGATTCCCAGTAATGAAACGTTCTTAATAGCAAGAAGACACCTAAATGTACTGAAAGCGAACCATAGAAGACAGCACTTGAAGTAGTGGGACCTTCCATTGCTCTTGGCAACCAAGAAGAAAAGGGAAACTGCGCAGATTTAATTGCTGCTGCAGTAATCACCATCGAAATTAAAAATAGTACAGAATAGAAGTTTTCATTGATGTGAGCAGCCACCAATTGCACATCATCTAATTGTACAAATGTGATGTTTTTATGCCAGATATGGTGACTAGTCCATAATGCAAGTATCAAACAAATATCACCCAAGCGATATAAGGATATAGTTTTGAGTGCATTTTTTACTGGTAAATATCGATCTCTATAGAAAGCTACTAAAAGAAATGAAGTAATTCCGAGGAACTCCCAACCAATAAATAATGTTTCAAAATTTCCTGAGAAAACAGTCAAGTTATAAGCAAAGTAAAAGAGTAAAACGGTATTAAAAAATCGTTTATAACCCTCGTCCCTATGTAGATAATATTTACTAAAGACCAAAACTAAAAAAGTAATAAATGCGCCAAGAATTGAGAACGCAGCGGTTGTTTTATCAAAATAGAAATCAAGAAAAATTTCTATATTTTCTTCATGATAAAATACTAAATGTTTTAAATCTAAAATGGGAAAATTCTGAAATATCCAATAAAAAGTATAGACGATTAAACTTGATAATTGAATGCCTACCATTGTATACGCAGTAACTGAAATCAATCTTTCATTCCTACTTGAAAAAAAGAAACTGATGACGAATCCAATCAGAGGAATAAAAATGAATATGGGAAGTAATTGTTCCATAGTTGAGACTAGTTATAAAGATAAACAGGTAGGTTTTCCTGTGTGGCGTGAGTAATGTGATTCGTTTCCATCTCTTTTGCATCTTCGAGTAAGCTATGAACATCTTTAAAAAAGTGAATCTCCTTTGCTCTCGTTTGATAGGGAATAAAGACACCACCTTTGAAATAGGAGAGCTCATTCGTCTCAGGATGTACAGAAATTAAGTGTACCCATTCATTTATAAACCATTCATACATTTCAGGCGTAGATTGGATGCTGTTTAAGATGACTTGAGGAAAATGCTCGACAATAATGAGTAGTCTAAGTGGGTCATGAACCTCAATCATTTGCCATGGCAAACCAGGACGTAAATCTCCATCACTGCTATTAGCAACTCCAATCAGGCCTACAACATTATGGGGTAATTTTGTACCTGCACCAAGCTTATAATTGTCCACTCTGGAAAAATAATATTCAAGATTTATTCCTCCACAAACTGGTCCCAAGGGTTTCATCACTCCCGTTAAAAAGTTGCCTTCTAAATCGGATTTAAAATCATAAGAATTTAAAAAGGCTCTCCTGTCCAGAAAAATTCCTTTTGTCATATCTCTGTTGCCAACAATACAAAGCGTATTGGTTCCATGGCCTAACTCTGGTCGAGGTTCAAACAAAGATACAGAACGTTCCTTTATTGCTTTTCTAATCTTTTTGATATCCATTTTTGTATCAATAGAGGCAAAGCGTCTTGACCGTTCTTTTGCATTCAAGTCAAGCGCATTTTCAAAAGTTTGAACATGTATTTTATGACTCTTGGCGTTTTCTGTATTTAAGAGCTCTGTATCGTAGTATTCGATCTCGTCAGCAGCCGTATCATGCAATGCTCCAACAAACTGAGTAGATTCTGGAATGTCAATCCCTTTTTGCTTTAATGATTTTCGTACCTCAACATGATTGGCCATTGAAGAAAATACTCTGCTGTTCACGGAACCTGGTCTACCGCTACATGCCCCACAATCATGAGCCCCATGATGTGGATTATTAGCGCTACTACTTCCATGTGCTACAACATAAATGATTGGAGAAAAAATTTTTGTCAGTCCAATACCATTTAGTAATGCCTCCACTCGAAGTATCATTTCTTCGATGGTGAATCCAATCTGTAAACCGTTCTCGATATCCGTGATGCTCTTATTTTCGATAGTAAGTTTACCTTGTTCATTCATATGCGCAAAAGCATTAGAAATAGCAGGACTCATTCGTGGTTTAAATAAGTTTTGAATCAAGCGAAATCCAGCCCAAAATCCAAATGTAAGGGCACTTAAAAAGCCTGTAACGAACTGATGTGTTTTATCTGTATAAAATAAATCGTGTTTCCTTTTCTCCGAAACATCAAATTCTTTGATTAAATATTTTGGTGTAACCGGAGCAGGACAAAGCTTATCATAAAACTTTGCATGCTCTGCTTGAAAATAAAATTCAACTCCGAAAAATCCCGGACAACCAAATGTTTCAGCTTTTTTTTCTAAATTTTCAAGATGCGTTCTTAAACTACATTCTCTTTCATCAATACAAAACAAAGCTTGAAAACTATCTTTTTCTTTTGGTTCTGTAAGAACTGGATTGAGTTTTTTGAGTTGATTCAATTTTTGAATTCCTGCAAGTATTTCGTCATAGTAACTCCATTCGAAGGAGTCTTGCCAAATTTTTAAAACTTCGTACAATTCTTCTTCAGCAACATCGTTAAAAAGATGAATCGGAGATTCTGTGATATGATTAGTAAGTGCAGACCAGTTTGAACCTAATAGATTATCTAAATTATCAATCTCAAAAAGCAGCTCAAGAATTATCAAGTCATGTAAGCTAATTTTTTTTGTACTCAATAAGCTATTTGGCTGAGATTCTATTGTGGCAACCATACCACTCCATCCCTTATGTGCAAATTGTTGATCAAAAATATATTGATTATAATAAGTTTCTTTGCCAACCACAATTTGTAACAAGTCAGTAATAGAGAGGTCTTTCTTGAACAATAATGCTTTGGCTCTTTCCTTTCTGAAAAGACTGCTAAAACTATTTTTTTCTAGTTCCTTAATAGATTCTAAGAAGCCTAAATTACCTATCGGGAATTCCCATATTGATACACCTTGGTCTAAGTAATTACTCAACAATCTAAATAAAAGTGGTTGAACTAAATTATCAAGATCAATTTGAAATAATTTCTTCCAATGAGCTCTTAGTTTTCCAATTCTTTGCTCATTATGTTCATCATAAGGATGTTTTAAGACTTTTTCTTTCCATTTGAGAACACTTTCCTCTCCTTTTCTTTCTCTAATCACTTTCCCTAAAATGGCTTCGTCAATTCTGCCCACTTGATACAATTTTCTGAAATCACAAAGTGGTAGCGTAGCCTGGTGTCCAAAAATTTTAGAAGATTTAAAGATGGCATCATAAAATTTCATGTCTTGAAAGGCATGCAAAGAATTATGATGAATGAAATCTTTTAAAGGTGTTTGCGTTGGTAAATAATGTTTTAGCGATGCTATTAAATCTGCTTCGTTAAAGGTGTCAACTCCTTTTGTTAAACTATGGGTGGATTTGTTTTGCATTACTGTTTCATTCTCATGTTTCGGGAACACTTATTAGATCAAATTGTTAGTTTTTGGTTTGAATGGTGCGCTTATTGATCCAAGTGATATACCGAATGTAAATCTTTCGTGCACGTGAACGAAACATCTAAATCCTTTATTATACCATCCTTTAAATCATATACCCAGCCATGAATGTGAAGCGGCTGATTGTTTTTCCAAGCATTCTGAACGATAGAGGTTTTACCTAAATCATGCACTTGTTCAATCACATTTACTTCCACAAATCTTCTGCCTCTTTCTTCCTCTGAGGTGATAGCATCCAGTTCCTTGTGATGGTATCTGTATACATCCTTAATATGTCTAAGCCAGTTATCTATGAGGCCAAATTGTTTGTTTCCCATTGCTGCCAAGACACCGCCACAGCCATAATGACCACAAACAATCACATGTTTTACTTTTAATACTTCAACGGCATAGGACAAAACACTTAGCATATTCATGTCGCTATGAACTACCATGTTGGCAATATTTCTGTGCACAAAAATCTGACCAGGCGATGTGCCTGTGATTTGATTGGCAGGTACTCGACTATCCGAGCAACCTATCCACAGATAATCGGGATTCTGACCTTCTGCTAATTGTTCGAAAAAGGAAGGGTTTTTTTCTGTTTTTTCTTGAACCCAATTTTTATTGTTTTCAAGCAAGATTTGATATGATTTTTTCATATTACATTTTTACTTTTATTTGTTTTTAATGTCCACTATTTCCGATGAATGTTGGAATATTTATTAGTTCAAGTTTTATATTTTTCAATTTCGATGTTTCTTGAAAATCATGAATGATTTCAAGTACATCCATATCAATGCTCTGAGAATTGGTGCCATCGATGATGACATGAGCATTCTCTGGTAGCTCTCTTAGCGTCAGGGCAATGCTTCCTTTGTTTAGAAAAGAAACATCTTCTGCTAATTTGATTGTAATTTTTTCGCCTTCTGATTTCTTTTCTTTGCTATAATGATGAGAGAGTTTATAATTGTTTCTTAAAATAAAAAAGATAGCAACGACCATTCCTACAGCAATACCTTTCAAGAGGTCTGAAAATTGAATAGCTATGATTGTGATGATAAAAGGAAGGAATTGTTCCCAACCCAATCTATACATAGATTTGAAAAGTGATATTTTCGCCAGTTTATATCCAATCACTAAGAGAATAGCAGCTAAACAGGCTAAGGGAATAAGATTGAGAAGCGATGCAATAGAAATAACACTAAAGAAGAGTAGAAGGCCATGCACAATAGCTGAAAGTTTAGTCCTTCCCCCTGAATTGATATTAGCAGAAGACCTAACGATAACAGCCGTTAGTGGCAGGCCACCTATCATTCCGGAAATTAAATTTCCTACACCTTGTGCTTTTAATTCTCTATTGGTTGGTGTATTTCGTTTATAGGGATCTAACTTATCAGCAGCCTCTATACTAAGTAATGTTTCTAAACTCGCAATAATGGCTATAGTGACTGCGACCACATAAACCTGGTAATTACCAAAAGCACTGAAATCAGGTAGCGTAAATAATTGCAAAAATCCTGCTGCAGAGGTTGCGCTAGGTAACTGTACTAATTTGGTTGTCTCTAAGGCAAATTCAGGATAATTTTTTTTAAATACTTCATTCATAATGACGCCTAATATCACCACAATTAATGCGCTAGGAACAAACTTAAAAAATGCATATTTTTTTAAAAATGGACGTTCCCAAAAAATCAAAATAAGGAGGGAGATGATAGCAATAATTACTGCTCCAGGGTGTATATGATTTATCCAATCAAAAAGAGGTGAAAGTGAAGATAAGGTTCCCCCAACTTCGTTTACTATTGGTATCTCCGTGCTGGCTTCATATCCTATAGCAGAACTAATTTGTTTACGTATTAAAATAATTCCAATTGCAGCAAGCATACCTTTGATTACGCTAGATGGGAAATAGTGAGCAATAATTCCCGCTTTTAAAAAGCCTAAAATTATTTGTAAAACCCCTGCAATAACAACAGCCAAAAGAAAAATTTCATAACTGCCTAAAGTGGTAATTGCATTTAAAACTATCACAGTTAGTCCTGCGGCAGGTCCGCTGACACTGAGCGAAGATCCACTTAATAAAGCAACAATAGTGCCACCAACAACTCCCGCAATGATTCCAGAAAACAATGGCGCACCTGATGCAAGCGCTATTCCTAGGCAAAGTGGGAGAGCTACCAAGAAAACAACTAAACCGGCAGGCAAATCGTTCTTTAAATATTGAAAGTTTAGTCCTAAAGAAATATTTTTTTTAGTTTCCATAAAGTATTTATAAAAAAATAATGAGAAATTTTTTTGAACATTTTATTGTTCTGATTAACAAGAGAACTAACTCTCAAAGTTAATCTACTAAATCATGATTGTAAGAAAAATCGTTGAAGAAATTGTCTTCAAGGAGTGCTTAAAATCTAGGAAAAATCAGGTGGGGAAAAGATTTCTTCAGTATAGGAATGAGAGTGAAAGAGTAGGATGTTTTTGTTTTCAGTAGTATTAAGTTTATTAGAACAAAAGCGCAAAAGATCTAGTCTTGTATCCTCTGCATAAAAAAGATCTTTATAACTTTCTAGATTCTTATTTTCAGAATCTTCTGCCTTGGTATCATCACTATAATCATCTACTATGAACAGTATTTGTTCTAACCCTAACATTTTCGACAATTGGAGGATAGGATTGTAAGAAATAGATAGTGAGAATAAAATGAACAGACAAAATGGAATAAAAGATTTCATAAATTTTAAACTACATGCAAGATTACAACTATTGATTTAAACAATCAAATACACAGGATTTTTTAGTAATTTTTAACCATAAAAAAACTCAATTAATTTGAGCAAACAAATTAATTGAGTTTTTATGCTATTTAGAAAATAAGTGGGCTGAAATTTTAACTCAGCATCTTTCTTTAAGCCTTTTTACCTTCAGAAAATAACTTACCATTGTAGTAAATATTACCATCAGATTCGTAAGCTCTATGACTACGGTGTATTTCACCTGTTACAGAACAAGTTGTTAAATTCATTGGTGTCAATGAATCATGAGTTCTTCTTTTATCTCTTCTCGTTTTCGAAATTTTTCGCTTTGGATGTGCCATGATTTATTATTTAATGTTGTATTTAATTTTTTAATTTATTTAATGCAGCCCATCTATCATCTGGACCTTTATTTTCATCTTCTTTCTTATTCAATATCGCTAATACTTTTTCGTCGCAAGTCGATTTCCCATCATTGTCATCTGCATGTATCTTCTGAATAGGGATGGCTAACACAATATACTCATAAATCAATTGAGCAACATCTAAATGAGATTCAGTTCTGCTAATGTATAAGACATCTGCATCTTCATCATTAATGGCATTATCATCTTCAAACTTAACATACAAAGTATTTTTCGTATTCACAGCTAAGTTTAAATCACTTCCGCATCTGTCACACTCTACAATAACATTTCCATTAATACTGAAAGCTAGTAGGTAAAGTGTATCTCTTTTATCAAGAGTTACATCAATACTCAATTTCCCTTCAGTGACAGGCGAGTTTTCGAAAAAGGTAAAGAACGAATTCCCAATGCTATAAAGAAAAGTGTGTAAACCATTTTTGAGCCCTATATAGGGTATACTAAACTCATTTAAATTTTTCACGATATCTCTCCACTTTATTAAAGGGATGCAAAATTAAGAAAAAATATCAACAAACTACTATTTTACTAAAATTATTTTCCTACCCATTTTGCTCATAGCCAACAGAACTTTTTGGTAATGGGTTGGAAGTCATTGTTTTATATGAATTTCTGTTTCGAACCACATCAATGGCGGTGAAAATAGCTGCTTCCATAGAACCTGGATTAGCTAAATTTTTACCAGCAATATCAAAAGCTGTACCATGGTCAGGTGAGGTACGAACTATAGGCATACCTGCTGTATAATTGACACCATTACTGAAAGCAAAAGATTTGAATGGAATAAGTCCTTGGTCATGGTACATTGCTAAAACAGCATCAAATTTTTGAAATTGACCTGCACCAAAGAAACCATCTGCTGGGTATGAACCAAATGCTAAAATTCCTTTGTCTTTTGCGATTGAAATCGCCGGATTTATTATTTCACTCTCTTCTTTACCTATTAAGTTATTATCTCCCGCATGTGGATTAAGTCCTAATACCGCAATTTTTGGTCTGTTGATTAAAAAATCTTCTTTTAGTGTTTTATTTAATATCTCTAATTTACTTACAATACTTTTTGTATCAATAAATTTATGCAAATCACGAATTGGAACATGTCCTGTGGCAAGTGCCACTTTAAAATTGTCCTCCACCATCAACATCAAAGAATCGTTCATCCCAAAATATTGACGAATATAATCCGTATGTCCTCTAAAATCCTTTGTTGGTACTTTGATGGTGCTTTTATTGATTGGTCCAGTTACTAGTGCATCAATTCGTCCATCTTTTAAATCGCCTAACGAAATATCAATACATTGTAATGCAATTTCCCCTGCAATCAAAGTTGCATTGCCTGGTTCAATGGTCACTTCTTCGTTAGAAAAGTTGACTACACTGATATGTTTTCCTTCAGATTGTTCAAAGGCTGTAATATTTGTATAATCGAAATGTTCAATATCTAGTACTTTCTTGTAATAGGAAAGTACCTTAGTAGATCCATAAATAATAAAATCACAATATTTAGCATATTTCTTGTCCTTTAAAGCTTTTAGTATTACCTCCGGACCGATTCCATTTATATCTCCAATACTGATTCCAATAAGTGGTTTATGTGTTTTTTCCATATTCGTATTCGAATGAACTATTTGTAATTTTTTAAGAAATTATAAAGCAATCTCACTCCAACACCAGTACCATTCTTTCCTTTGTAGGTATCTTCTGATGTTAAGAAGGCTGTACCAGCAATGTCTAAGTGTATCCAATCATACTTAGTATAGCGTTCTAGAAATTTACCTGCTGTGATACATCCAGCTGTTGGACCTCCAACATTTTTCATATCTGCGATATCAGACTTAATATAACTATCATACTCATCATAATAGGGCATCTCAGCTATGCGCTCATGAACATTACTGCCCGAGGCCTTTAGTTGATCCATTTGGTCGGCTTTAGCAGTTCCCATAGCAACAATACCTTCCTTACCAATTGCTGCCACTGCAGCGCCTGTTAGAGTTGCAAGATCAATAACTAAAGTTGGCTTGTATTGTTGCGCATAGCTTAACGCATCTGCTAAAATCATTCTTCCTTCTGCATCTGAATTTAACATCTCCACAGTCATTCCATTGTGCATTTTGATTACATCCCCTGGCACATAAGCATTCCCGCCTGGCCTATTGTCAGTTGCTGGTATGAGCCCGATCACGTGAATGGGTAACTTATTCTTAACAATTGCTTCAAAAGTACCTACCACAGCAGCAGCACCAGCCATGTCACTTTTCATTAAATCCATGCTATTAGGTGTAGGTTTTAGGCTTAGTCCTCCCGTGTCGTATACTACACCTTTACCAACCAACACTATTGGTTGCTTATTCTTTGCTTTTGCTGGCTTATATTCTAGTATATTAAAAGTAGGTGGATCAATGCTACCAAGATTTACGGATAACAAACCACCCATTTTGAGAGATGTAATTTTTTTCTTATCAAAATATTGGAAACTGAAACCTACTTTTTTTGCTAAGACTTCTATTTCTTTAGAAAGCTGTAAAGCCGTGAGATACGATAGGGGTTCATTGACAAGACTTCTGGCAGTAAATACACCTGAAATGGTATTTTCTAATTCTGTAATCTCACTCTTGTTATGTTGGGTATTATGTAACACAATTTCAGCCAAACTATTTCTCTTGTCTGCAGTGTCAGAAAAATATTTTAGAAATTGATAGTTGGATAGCATCAACCCTTCTATGAAAGCTATCTTCATTTCATTGCTTTCTATTTCAAAAAACAACTCTGCTTTTGCAATTTTGTATCTATTCAATTCTTTGTTACTTCCAAAAGCAACACGTCTAGCAAGCTCTCTGCCTTGATCAATTGTCTTAGATTCATCAAGTTTATATACCAATATCTTTTTGCTTCCTTTACTGATTAAGGAAAATTTTATTTTTTTTGACCAATCTTCCCTTATTTGCTTAGATTCTTTTTCATCCAATACGGTCGACTTTAAGGTAGATTTTTCATTGCACACAATTACAATGTCATTATTCAGTATGGTTTTGTTAATGTAGGATACTTTCATTTAATACACTGATTGTTTAGGGGATATTGATTTAATTAGGCGCAAAGCTAAAGTATTTTGTTAGTTATTGTAAGTTTGTATCCATATATGAGAACTTTCAATTCAAAATCGGGAAAGAATAGAGACTTTCTAGGAGCCAATAAGTCACTAGGTCAACATTTTCTAAAAGACGATACTATTTGTCTGCAAATAGCGGAAGCAAGCCAGAATGTTGTTCCATTTGATCATATACTTGAGGTAGGTCCTGGAAAAGGAATTCTTACAAAACAATTATATGATTTGTATCCGAATCAACTCTATTTAATAGAATATGATGCTAGATTTATAGGTCTTCTAAAATCGGAATATCCGCTTCTTATTGAGAAGGTTTTTCAAGATGATATACTTCGTTTCGACATGAGTCAAATTCAAGGTGAAATTGCCTTAATAGGAAATTTTCCTTATAATATTAGTTCGCAAATTCTGTTTAAGGCACTAGAAAATAAGGAGAAGATTCCTCTAATCATTGGTATGTTCCAAAAAGAGATGGCTCAGAGGGTTGCTGCTATTCACGGAAATAAGTCTTATGGAGTTTTAAGCGTATTGATCCAAGCCTTTTATGATGTTGAATACTTGTTTGATGTTTCACCAGAGGTCTTTGTTCCTCCTCCAAAAGTAATGTCTGGAGTAATTCGCTTAATATTGAAAAAGAGTAATTCTTTAATAGTGAATCATCAAGTATTTCGTCAAGTTGTAAAAATGGCATTCAATCAACGAAGAAAGACAATGAGAAATAGTTTAAAATCCTTGATTAACGAATACAAAATACCCGATATGAAAATATTTGACCAAAGACCTGAGCAACTTTCAGTGAACGAATTAATCGACTTATCTAATCACTTCAATACCTTTCTTAATCCAATTACATGAAGCCCAAAGTTTTGATTACAGACGCTGTTCATCAGGTGATGATAGAAAATTTTGAGGCGAGTAATTTCGAAGTTACCTATCAGCCAACACTAAGCAATTCCGAAGTTTACGATATCATTGAAAATTATTCCATGCTTGTGATTAACAGTAAAATTTTGATAGATAAAAAAATGATTGATAGGGCATCCAATTTGAGAGTTATAGGGAGACTTGGTTCGGGAAAGGAAATTATAGATTTAGCTTATTGTGCAGAAAGAGAAATTGTTTTTCATAATTCACCAGAGGGAAATAGAGATGCCGTTGCAGAACATGCAATGGGTTTGCTTTTGTCTTTGTTGCACAACATCCAAAAATCTTCGAATGAAGTAAAAGAGTTCAATTGGTTGAGAGAAAAAAATAGAGGCAATGAATTAAAAGGGAAAACGGTGGCAATTATTGGATACGGAAATACAGGTATGGAGATGGCAAAAAGACTGTCTGCATTCGGTGTAAGGATATTGGCTGTCGATAAATACAAGCAAAATTATAGCGATCAATTTGTTGTTGAGTCAACAATGGCTAATGTTGCTAAAAGTGCTGATGTTGTTAGTGTTCATCTGCCATTAACCAGCGAAACAACACAATTAATGGATGCAAAATGGTTCGCGCAATTTCATAAACAATTTTTTTTTATAAATACATCCCGAGGCAAAATTGTTCATACAAAAAGTCTCATAGAAGCATTGGAATCAAAATTGGTGATAGGAGCAGCAGTGGATGTTCTTGAGAATGAAAATTTGACTTCATATTCTGAGGACGAGCGCAATCAGTTAGGTCAATTATTGGCTTTTGAGAATGTAATTATCACTCCACACATTGCTGGGTGGACATTTGAGTCTAAGTTTAAGCTAGCAGATTTACTTTCAAACAAGATGATATTGTCATGGAATTATCATCGAATTGTAAAAGTTTTGTAACAATAAACATTGAGCTTTGCTTTTTGATTTATGTATTTTTAACTTTCACTCTAAGTTTATGAAGTACCAATATTGCCACATAACTTATTGACTTACAATTAAATAAAAAAAACTTGCTCTAACCATTAAAATATGTAATTTTGACCTACTTAACAAGAATTAACGAAAGGCTAATAATTCTATAAAATAAAAAAATATGAAAAGATATTTACTGATTGCTTTTACGATGTTGGCAAGTCTATCTATTTATGCGCAGAGTGGCGATATTTCTGGTAAAATCAAGGATGAAAAAGGAGAAGGAATTCCTTTCGCAACAGTTGCAATCATACAGAACGGTGTCTCGACTGGAAAAGGAGCTCAAACTGATTTTGATGGTAACTACTCTTTAAAGCCACTCACACCAGGAAAGTATGATGTTAAGTTTTCATATGTAGGTTATACCGCGCAGGTCAGAACCGGTGTCTTGGTATCTGCTGAAAAGTCTACTTTTATTGATGTGCAACTAAAACCATCTGAAAGCGTAATGGCGGAGGTACAAATTATCGCTTACAAAGTGCCTTTGATAGATGCCGGTCAAACAACAAGTGGAGGCACTGTTACTCAAGAAGAGATTGCTGCATTACCAACAAGAGATATTCAAACAATTGCTGCATCTACTTCTGGGGCATATATGGCAGATGAAGGTAGCAGTATCAGTATAAAAGGAGGGCGTTCTGATGCAACGGCTTATTATGTGGATGGTGTCAGAGTGCGTGGCGCGGTAAATGTACCTGCTAGTGCCATTGGCTCACTAACAGTTATTACTGGTGGTGTTCCTGCGAAGTATGGCGATGCAACTGGCGGGGCAATTAGTATCACAACTCGTGGTCCTTCCAATAAATTTACAGGAGGTCTTGAAATGGCGAGTTCAGAATTTATGGATGCCTTTGGATACAATCTAGTAAGTGCAAATCTAACAGGTCCTATTTTTACAAATAAAAAAACTAATAGAACATTATTAGGTTTCTTTGTGTCTGGTGAATTCGAAAGAGAAAGAGATCCAGATCCAAATCCATTTGGTTCATGGGGGGTTAAAAAAGAGGTTCTTGATGGTATCAAAGCCAAACAGTTAATTAATAACCCAGCAGGTGAAGGTTTTATATTAGCATCAGAATCTTTGACTAGAAAAGATCTCGAGTTGAAAAAATTTAGACAAAATGTCTCTAACGATCAATATAGGGCTGTGGCTAAACTTAGTTTTAAGCCATCCGAATCAATTGACTTCACTGCAGGATTCACCTATAACTATGAGCAAAATAATCTTTGGGTGGAAAGATATTCACTAATGAATGCAGAAAATAATCCAAAATATGTTAGTCAAACATACAGAGGTTTCCTGCGAATGACACATAATATTGGTCAAGGAGTTAAGTCAGAGGAAGGGGATAACACTGATAAAAAGAGTTCAGCTGTTCAAAATGCATATTATACCATCCAGGTTGACTACGAGAAATACAAGCAAAATTATGGTGATGAAAGTCATGGCAATAAATTGTTTGACTATGGATATATAGGTAAGTTTGATGTTTTTAGAACTCCAACTTATTTGTTTACAGATAGTAGGGAAGTAGTTGATACTACAGGAGCAACTAGATATTTGACCGGATGGCAATTAAACAGTGATAGGTCAGATAGTGTATATTACACTCCATCAGAGGTGAATGATTTAGGCGCTGCACTAACCTCAAGTTATTTTGACTTAGTAAAAGATTTTGATAAGGCAGGGTTTTATGAAAATCTATTTCAAATTCAATCAAACAAAGGTGTAATAAATGGTGAGCGATCTCAATTAACTCATGATATTTGGTTTAATCCAGGTCGTCAATATAATGGCTATGGATATTTTGATAATGATCAGTATACTGTAAAGCTAGACGGTGCATTTGATATTTTGAAGCCAGGTTCAGATACGAAGAACAAACACTCAATAGAGTTCGGG
>CAMBZT010000037.1 GCA_945872405.1 Chitinophaga pinensis
CTTGGGTTTGTGATGATGAGTGGTGGAGCTCCAACAGATCCAAATGTTTTTGACAAGGCAGAAAAATATAGCACTAGAAGAATAACCATCGCGCCAATTTTGATTGTTCTCGGTTTTTTGATTGAAATCGTAGCCATCTTCTATCGTTCTAAAACAAATAGCGAAAACAACGCGGCACTTTAATGAATATTATTCAAGCAATCATCCTTGCTATCATTGAAGGATTGACAGAATTTTTACCCGTTTCCTCCACAGGTCATATGATATTGGCATCTTGGGCCATGGGAATTGAAAAAAATGATTTTACAAAATTATTTGTAATTTCGATTCAACTAGGTGCAATTCTAGCGGTATTGTTCTTGTATTTTAAACGATTCTTCAATCTCAGTAATTTTAATTTTTCGTTTATCATTTTTTTATTTTCTAATCCCAAACAATTTGTAAAAGGTTTATTTAACAATTTCCTTATAAAACTATTTATTGCTTTTATCCCGGCCGCTATTTTTGGAGTTTTATTAAGTGATCGAATTGACAGTTGGCTTGAAAATCCTTTAGGGGTGGCTATAGCACTTATTGTGGGAGGTATAGCACTATTGTTTGTTGATCAATATTTTGCAAAGAATGAATTCAAGGAGACTTCAGTTCAAGGAAACATAAATGCCATGACTGCCTTTAAAATCGGCTGTTTTCAGGTCTTAGCATTGTTTCCAGGTGTTTCGAGAAGTGCAAGTACAATTGTAGGTGGGTTAGTTCAGAAACTGAATAGGAAAACGGCTGCAGAATTTTCCTTCTTTCTCGCTGTGCCTACAATGATTGCCGCTACTGGTAAAAAAACACTTGAGTTTTATCTAGATGGTAAATTCATTTCTACGGATTACAGTATGCTGATTTGGGGAAATGTCATTGCCTTTTTTGTGGCAATTATAGCTATAAAATCATTTATTGGGTTTCTTAATAAGTACGGCTTTAAAATATTTGGAATTTATAGAATTGGAGTCGGAATTATCGCACTAATTCTTATTGCGTTGAGTAAAATGGATTATTTTTAAGCAAGCAATAGAATTCATGAAAACATTAATTAATTCACGTAAGTTTGACGAGGGATCTTTATTATTGGTGGATAAACCCATGCATTGGACTTCATTTGATGTGGTGAATAAAATTAGATATGCCCTTAAAAAATTCTATCCAAAAATAAAAGTTGGTCATGCAGGTACGCTAGATCCATTAGCTACTGGACTTCTTATCGTTTGTACAGGGAAATTGACCAAACAAATCGATAGCATTCAAACACAAGATAAAACTTATACAGGTACCCTTTTCCTGGGGGCAACTACTCCTTCATATGATCTCGAAACCGCAGTGGATGCTACGTTTGAAACAGCTCATATTACACCTGAATTGATTGAACAAAAAGTAAAAAGCTTTTTGGGCGAGCAACAACAAATGCCACCGATATTTTCTGCAATCAAAAAGGATGGCAGAGCAGCCTATATCAGCGCTAGACTAGGAGAGGAGATAAAGATGGATGCAAGAAAGGTTCATATTAATGACTTCAAAGTCAGCAATCTTGAAAACCTTGAAAATATAAACTTTGAAGTGTCTTGTAGCAAAGGAACTTATATTCGTTCGTTGGTATATGATTTTGGGAAATCATTGAACAGTGGTGCCTATTTATCCTCATTACGAAGAACCAAAATTGGTGAGTACGATGTGGCAAATGCCTTTCAAATAGATGCGCTCATTCAATTTATTCAAACCTCAGATCAAGTGCATGAAAGTATTTAGAGATATTGATAAAGCTTTCGAATTTAAGAATGCAGTGGTCACCATCGGCACTTTTGATGGTGTGCACAAAGGACATCAAAAAATCATTTCTTATCTTAATAAAATGGCAGAAGAAATGAATGGAGAGAGCGTCATTATTACCTTTCATCCTCATCCTCGTTTTTTGATAAATCCAGATGACAAGAGCTTGCAATTGCTCAATACTATCGATGAAAAATTGGCACTCTTAAAAAAGTATAAAGTCGATAATGTGGTGGTAACGCCTTTTACCAAAGAGTTTTCCCAATTGAGTGCAGAGGAATATATCGAAGATTTTTTAGTGCGTTTATTTGCTCCTGCAAAAATTGTGATTGGTTATGACCATCATTTTGGCAATCATCGCGCTGGCAATATCAAGATGTTAGAAGCCTATAAAAGCAAGCATCATTATGCCTTGGAGGAGATTAAAAAACAGACTGTGGATGCCATAGATGTAAGCAGCACCAAGATCCGTGAGTCATTGAAAAGTGGAGATATCATCACTGCCAATCACTTGCTAGGTCATCGGTATAGCATCGAAGGCATTGTCACTAAAGGCAGACAAATTGGTAGAACGATTGGCTTTCCCACTGCCAATATTCATGTAGCTGTTCCTTATAAATTGATTCCTGCAACAGGTGTTTATGCAGTAATGGTATACATCGGAGGTCAAGCGCACAAAGGCATGCTGAATATAGGTTATAGACCGACTTTTGAGGGCAATAGCAGAACTATTGAAGTCAATATTTTTGATTTTGAAAAAGATATTTATGGCGAAGATATCTGCATCGAATTAGTGGCAAAAATTAGAGAAGAACAAAAATTTGAAGGGATAGAAATGTTGAAAGCACAGCTAGAGAAGGATAAGCAGACAAGCATAACATTGTTGTCGGCTTTTTAAAGATTGAAAATTATATACCATGACCAATAACGATATTTTAAAAAAGCTAAGAGTAGCGCTGCATCTACGAAATGACGAGATCATTGAAATTTGCAAATTGGTAGATTTCAATATCAGTGCCAGTGAGCTAGGCGCTTTGTTTCGCAGTGAAGATCATCCCAAGTACATGCCTTGTGGCGACCAAATTTTACGCAATTTTTTGAATGGATTAATTATTCATAAACGCGGTCGACTAGAAGACCAAGCACCTACCGACGAAAAAAAATAAAATGCTTTGGGCGTATCCTTGCCATAAAACCCTGATGGCAAGGTCAGGCTATCCACTTCTATCTTTGCTTGCTCCGCCGCAAAGGATATCCGTTTCTATCCTTTACACTTATCTGCCTCCAAGGTTTGTGTCCCCACAAACCTTTGTTTTCCATAGTGGAATTTACTTTTATTCTTAAACAAAATTCAGACTCAAAACCCGCATAAGGGTGTGGCAGCGCTACCGCGTAGCGCAGAACACCCGACCCGGCTTTGTATTTCAGCCGGGATATGCCCAAATAATCTAGCTGATGTAAGAACTATTCAGACACAGAATTGTTGGTTAAAATACTTATTTAGATTTAATCTAAAAGACTTATTTTTGCATAGATATGTTACAAGACAACGATAAAATACTAGAAGACGCCACGAATAGTGAGTATAAATGGGGCTTTTCGTCGCCAATAGATCAGGAATTCGCTGCCAAAGGCTTGAACGAAGAGGTAATTCGATTTATTTCTGGTCGTAAGGATGAGCCAGCATGGATGCTAGACTGGCGTTTGAGCGCTTTTGAAGCCTGGAAGAAAATGAAGCAGCCGAAATGGCAAAATGTGACTTTCCCAGACATAAATTTTCAAGAGATTATTTATTATGCCGCTACGCGTAAGAAGCCAACTATCAATAGTTTAGATGAATTAGATCCAGAAATCAGAAAGACTTATGATAAATTAGGCATTCCAATTAAAGAGCAGGAAATGCTTGCTGGGGTTGCGGTTGACTACGTAATGGATAGTGAAAGTGTGTTCACGACTTTTAAAAGTCAATTGGCTGAAAAAGGGGTGATTTTTTGTTCGATATCTGAGGCGGTAAAAGATCATCCTGAGTTGATAAAAAAGTATCTTGGTTCAGTGGTACCTGTTCGCGATAACTATTATGCAGCATTGAATGCAGCCGTTTTTAGTGATGGCTCATTTGTCTATATTCCTAAAGGCGTTCGTTGTCCGATGGAACTTTCAACCTATTTTAGAATCAATGCAGAGAATACAGGTCAATTTGAACGTACTTTAATCATTGCCGAAGAAGGTAGCTATGTCAGCTATTTGGAAGGCTGTACAGCACCCAAAAGAGATGAAAATCAATTGCATGCTGCGGTAGTGGAATTGATTACGATGGATGATGCAGAGATAAAATATTCGACTGTACAAAACTGGTATCCTGGCGATAAAAATGGCAAGGGCGGTATCTACAATTTTGTTACCAAAAGAGGCTTATGTCAAGGCAAACGTTCTAAGATTAGTTGGACCCAAGTGGAGACTGGCTCTGCAATCACATGGAAATATCCAAGTTGTGTTTTGAAGGGTGATAACTCTATTGGAGAGTTTTATTCAGTAGCTGTGACTAATAATTTTCAGCAAGCAGATACGGGGACTAAAATGATTCATATTGGAAAGAATACCCGTAGTAGAATCGTTTCGAAAGGTATTTCAGCAGGGAGTAGTCAAAACTCATACAGAGGACAAGTACAGATACAAAAGACGGCGGAGAATGCTTATAATTATTCGCAATGCGATAGTATGTTGATGACGGATCATTCGGGTGCACATACCTTTCCATATATCGATGTGAAAAATAGTACTGCTAAAGTAGAACATGAAGCAACGACTTCTAAGATAGGAGAGGACATGCTTTTTTATTGCAATCAGCGTGGATTAAGTGATGAAGAGGCGGTAAACATTATCGTGAATGGCTTCTGCAAAGAGGTTTTCAAAGAATTACCCATGGAGTTTGCAGTAGAAGCACAAAAATTATTGCAAATTAGTTTAGAGAATAGTGTTGGCTAAAATGCCAGTACTATAAAGTGAATCAATCAAATCATACATAAAGAAATTTTAGCGAATCAATGATCTCAATTAAAAATTTACATGCTGGCATAGAAGAAAAAGAAATTCTAAAAGGATTTTCTTTAGACATCAAAGCTGGAGAAATACATGCTATCATGGGTCCCAATGGAACTGGTAAAAGTACCTTAGCATCTACCTTAGCAGGAAGAAAAACCTATGAAGTGACTGCAGGCGAGGTGCAGTTTAATGGAAAAGATTTATTGGATATGGAAGCCGATGAAAGAGCACGCGAAGGTTTGTTTCTAGCCTTTCAATACCCTGTGGAAATACCAGGCGTCAGCACTACTAATTTTATGCGCGCTGCCATTGCAGAAAAGCGTAAACACCATGGTTTAGCTCCTATGGAAGCAAAAGAATTTTTGGTCTTGATGCGCGAGAAAATGGCCTTGGTAGAGATTGATAAGCAATTTATGAGTCGCTCGTTAAATGAAGGTTTCAGTGGTGGTGAAAAAAAGAGAAATGAAATTTTTCAAATGGCAATGTTGAATCCATTATTGAGTATATTGGATGAAACAGATAGTGGATTAGATATCGATGCCTTAAGGATTGTAGCGAATGGTGTCAATAAATTGAGAACTAAAGACAATGCCTTTTTAATCATCACACATTACCAAAGATTATTGGAATATATCGTTCCAGATTTTGTGCATGTGATGTATGATGGGCGTATTGTAAAGAGTGGTGGTAAGGAATTGGCTATGGAATTGGAAGAGAAAGGCTATGATTGGATTAAAGAAGAGAATATCGTACAATAATTGTTGGACCAATGTGGTTTCAGCATTAAAATTTTAAGAAGCGGAATGAATAAGGATATTGTAGAATCTAGTATTGATAATGATTTTGAGACTTTAGAAGCAAATTATGCGCTGGCATTTTCTGATGCTTTGATGCAAGTGAAGAAGTTGGCTTTCGCTGATTTCAATACACTAAATTACCCCTCTACCAAGAATGAAGAATGGCGTTTTACACCCATCTTAGCAATCAGTAAAGGGGACTTAAGTGTATTTCCAGTAGCGGTTTCAGCCAATGCTACATTGGAAATTATCGTTTCAGACAAAGATGTGAATAGCAATAAAATTATCTTTATCGATGGACATTATAGTGCATCGAGAAGTAATATTATAGATGATGAAGGCATTAAAATTTCTAGAGTTTTAGACTATATCAAAACTCAGGAAGGCAAGTTTAATTCCTTACCTGATAATCATTCAGAGCCATTTTCTGCTTTGAATACAGCCTTTTTTAATGATGGCATTTGTATAGAGATTTTTAAAAATGCAAGTATCGAACATCCCATCATTATTGAAAATATCTTTACTTCTGCGGCGAATAAACATTTTATTCAGCAGAGAAATATGATCATCGCAGAAGCAGGAACTCAGGCGAGCATTGTATTTGAGTATAGTGTGCAAGCGAATGCAACAGCATATATGAATATACTTTCTGAATGCTTTGTCGCAGAAAATGCGCATATCGAATTGCTTCATGATATTCAGCCGAATTACGCATTGCACTTGATAAATAATACTTTCGCTGCCCAGAAAAAAGATAGCACATTCACTTGTCATAGTATTGCAACCGATGGAAAATTGATACGTAATAATTTGTCTGTCCGATTAGAAGAGAAGAATGCCATTTGTTATTTGAATGGATTGTATATTGCTAGTGACAATCATTTAATCGATAATCACCTAGCAGTGCATCACTTGGTGCCCAACTGTCAAAGTCATCAATTATATAAAGGTGTCTTGAAAGATAAGAGCACCGGCGTTTTCAATGGAAAGATTTTTGTGCATAAGGATGCTCAGAAAACGAATGCTTATCAAAGCAATAAGAATTTAGTATTGTCAGATACGGCTGTAATGCACACCAAACCGCAATTAGAAATTTTTGCCGATGATGTAAAATGTAGTCATGGTGCAACTGTTGGCCAGTTAGATGAAAATGCAAAATTCTATTTGATGGCGAGAGGGATATCTAAAGAGAATGCCACTGCTTTGTTGACCTATGCATTCGCCTCTGAGGTGATTGAAAAAATTAGCAATACAGAAACTAAAAAGCGATTGAATGACCAATTGCAAAAGAAACTTGGCTATTCCTTTGAAGAGTTATAATTTTTTTTGAAATTCTTCATGAGCACTGAAAATTTATGAAATCGATAGCAGACATCAGAAAAGATTTTCCTATTCTTCACACACAAGTGAATGGGAAAGCTTTGGTATATCTCGATAATGCAGCTACTTCTCAAAAACCAATACAGGTGATTGATGTTTTAAGCAACTATTACAAAACACTCAATAGCAATATACATCGATCGGCTCATTCATTGGCTGCTCAAGCCACAGAGGCCTATGAAGAAACAAGAGATATTGTGCAAACTTTTATCAACGCCAAGCATCGAGAAGAGATCAATTTTGTAAGAGGAACGACTGAAGCGATTAATCTAGTGGCATATACTTGGGGGCTGACGAATATACAGGAAGGCGATGAAATCATCATTTCAGCCCTAGAGCATCATAGTAATTTGGTGCCATGGCAAGTGCTCGCGAAGGAGAAAAAAGCAAAATTGCTCATTATTCCTATCAACGAAAAGGGCGAACTTGACCAACATATTTATCAAAAACAACTCAGCAGCAAGACTAAATTAGTGGCTGTGATTCATACTTCCAATTCACTAGGCACCATCAATCCTATCAAAGAGATGATTCAGCAAGCGCATTTGTTTGGGGCCAAAGTATTGATAGATGGCGCACAAGCTTGCCCACATGGACCAGTAGATGTCCAAGACTTAGATGCCGATTTCTTTTGCTTCTCAGGACATAAAACCTATGCACCAACAGGTATTGGAGTGTTATATGGAAAGCGCGAATTGATGGAGCAAATGCCTCCTTTTCATTATGGTGGCGAGATGATTAAGGAAGTGGATTATGATACAGTTACTTTCAATGATTTGCCCTATAAGTTCGAAGCTGGAACGCCGAATATTGCTGATACTATTGCCTTTGGTACTGCGCTCAATTATATGAAAGAGATTGGCTATGAAACCATCAAGACACAAGAAAATGCCTTGCTTGAATATGCGACCGAAAAAATGACCAGCATCAATGACCTCAGAATCATTGGCACTGCAGCACTTAAAGCACCAGTGATATCATTTCTACTTGGTAATGCTCATCCTTATGATGTTGGAGTTTTATTAGATAAAATGGGGATTGCTATAAGAACAGGACATCATTGCTGTCAACCTTTAATGAAAAGGCTAGATATCCCAGGTACTTGTCGTGCCTCCTTTGCATTTTATAACACATTAGAAGAGGTAGATGTATTGGTAGAAGGATTGTTACGCGCTAAAAGGATGTTGTAACACAAATGTTGACTGAACAAACAAGCTATCTCTGCTCTAAATAATTCACTACATAATCTTTCACTCCATCCTCCAAAGAATAGAATGGAATATCATAACCCACAGCTCTTAATTTATCCATTTTTGCTTCAGTAAAATATTGATACTTGTCTCTAATATCTATTGGTGTATCGATGCAACTTATATTCGGCGGTATATTCATCGCATCAAAAGTAGCTTTTGCCAAATCATTAAAAGTTCTCGCTAATCCAGTACCTGCATTATAGATACCGCATGCTGGTTTTTTATGCATCAAAAATTCAATGATTCGTGCAATATCTTTTACATAAATAAAATCACGCAATTGTCCGCCATCTGTATAGTCTGGGTGATGCGATTTAAATAATTTCATAGCTCCTGTGGCCTTGATTTGTTCGAAGGCATGAAACACCACAGATGCCATTCTGCCTTTGTGGTACTCATTCGGACCATAGACATTAAAGAATTTTAAACCATACCAGAATGGCGGTTTTTTATGTTGTTGCAATACCCATTCATCAAAGTCTTGCTTGCTTTGTCCATAAGGGTTTAATGGCTGTAATAAAGGAATTTTTGTTTCATCATCTGCATAGCCTTGTTCTCCCATGCCATAGGTAGCTGCTGAACTGGCATAAATGAGAGGAATATCTTTTTCGCTGCATACTTGCCAGATATCTTTCGAATATTGTAGATTTAGTTCATCAAAAATTTTGCTATCAAATTCAGTAGTATCAGTCCTTGCACCGAGATGAATCACCATATCAATCTGTGCATTTTTACAGTCGTGAAACCAAGCGATAAAATCTTTTCTTTCTACTGCTGATTTGTACTTTGCTGAACTATAATTATTTGTTTTTTCATCCTTACTGAAATCATCGACAATGATGATGTCTTCTATCCCTTGTTCATTTAATGTTCGAAGTAAAAAAGAGCCAATAAATCCAGCAGCACCAGTTATAATAACCATATATTTTTTATTTTATCTCGTATCAATTATTAAAAATGTCCTTCATACACTTGCCTTTGTTATAACCCATTTTAATTTGTAAAATGGAAGCTATACTTGATGTGATATCAATTTGATCATAAGCTGTTCGGCAAACATAATTTGTTTTGATATCTGGTCCTAAGGCAAGAAAAGCGATGTGTCTGCAGCCATAACAAGCATCACCATGAGATACAAATCCATCGGCATTTCCATCGTGGTGACGTCCATGATCATTGGTAATAAACACTTCTGTTTGGTCCTTATAATAAGGATCACTTTGTATGTAATTCCATATTTGCCAAGCATATTCATCTGTAGCTCTTATTCCCTCCAAATAATTTGTCCAATTCGCCTGATGTCCACTCCAATCTGGCTCCTTAAAATTGATCAGTAATAAATCTGGTTGATTCAATTGTAACACACTCATAGCAATACGAAATGTGGTTGAATCTTCTCTATATCCAGAACCCATTCCACTATTACCGCAATCCGTAAATGGCATAAAACGATTGTTATAGCTGCTTTCTGTTGTATTGGCTAATACCTGTAACTTATCTTTCGAAGCGATGACCCATACCTTATTGCTAGCTTTACCAGTCTTTTCAAGCCAATATTGCATATAGGAAGGATAGGTCGGAATATTCAAGCCAAAATTGTCCAGAGACTCATAATTACCAGTACATAGCGCTGTATGTCCATTCACAGTATTTGTTACGCCATTATTGTACATCTGAGTACAAAGTGTGCCATCATGCATCAGGAGGTTTTGTTTCGGAATATACGCATGGCTTGGCTCACCGAAAGTTTCACTATAGCGCGGACCGTCAATGACAATCAAAATAACCTTTGTCGCCAGATAATTGATTGGATGATTCACTGAACTTGTATCTGTTGAATCAATGATAATGTTATTGTAGGTATTACCGATTGGTGTTTTTTGGCTAGTAATGGCAATGTCTTTTCTGCAACCTAACAGGTAAGTTAATAGGCAAAAAAGAAGAATACTTAGGCATCTGCTCATGTATCAAATCTAATCTATTTTGAGTAATTCAAGCAGACTAATCTTTGATGTCACACTTCAGGTAGAATGATTCCATATTGAAATTTGTTTAAGTGCCTGCCTAGATTCGCGTCAAATAAAGAAGTATTTGTTGCGATAAAATCTTATATCCTCTTAAAACATTAAAAAATTTCGTGTTACTCTCTATTTAAGTCTGAATTTGAATGATTTTCATTAGGTATAATACAATATTTTGAATAATCCAATCGTAAATGTAACTGCTTGCTAATCTTATTAGTCAGTAATTGTCGAATAAAGTAATAGGGTAAAATATGGTTTAAATATTGTCAATCTAGAACAATAAGTAGTACCTTTGTGTTAGATAACTATTCAATCAAAAAAATATAAAAATGAGTATCGTAGAAACAAAAGAAGCCTTCAAAGTTAGAGATATGTCTTTAGCAGAATGGGGAAGAAAAGAAATAAGATTAGCAGAAGCAGAAATGCCAGGCTTAATGTCGTTGAGAAGTGAATTTGGTCCTTCTAAACCTTTGAAAAACGCACGTATTGCGGGATGTTTACACATGACCATCCAAACAGCAGTATTAATTGAAACATTAGTAGATTTAGGTGCAGAAGTATCATGGTCTTCTTGCAATATTTTCTCTACCCAAGATCATGCAGCAGCAGCCATTGCGGCAGCTGGTATACCTGTATATGCATGGAAAGGTATGAACGAAGAAGAATTCGACTGGTGTATTGAGCAGACACTATTTGCTTTTGAAGGTGGTCTGCCCTTGAACATGATTTTGGATGATGGTGGTGATCTAACAAATATGGTATTAGACAGACATCCTGAGTTGTCAGCAGGTATCAAAGGTATCTCTGAAGAAACTACTACAGGTGTTCATAGATTACATGAAAGAGAAAAGAATGGTACATTAACATTGCCAGCAATCAATATAAATGACTCAGTAACAAAATCAAAATTCGATAACAAGTATGGTTGTAAAGAATCTTTGGTAGATTCAATTCGTCGTGCAACAGATATAATGATGGCAGGTAAAACTGCTGTGGTTGCTGGTTATGGCGATGTTGGTAAGGGCTCTGCAGCTTCATTAAGCAGTTCAGGTGTACGTGTTATTGTTACAGAAATTGATCCAATCTGTGCTCTACAAGCAGCTATGGATGGTTATGAGGTTAAGAAGATGAGTGATGCAGTGAAAGAAGTTGATATCATTGTCACGGCTACTGGAAACTTTAATATCATTACTGCGGAGCATTTCAAATCAATGAAAGACAAAGCGATCGTTTGTAATATTGGTCACTTCGATAATGAAATTGATATGGCTTGGTTGAACAAAAATTATGGTTCAACAAAAAATACAATCAAACCACAAGTTGACCTTTATACAATAGATGGAAATGATATAATTATTCTTGCAGAAGGTAGATTAGTAAACTTAGGATGTGGAACAGGTCACCCTTCATTTGTAATGTCTAATTCATTTACCAATCAAACATTAGCGCAATTAGAATTATGGGAAAATAGCGACAAATACGAAAATAAAGTCTATGTATTGCCAAAGCATTTGGATGAAAAGGTTGCAATGTTGCACTTAGAAAAAATTGGTGTTCAGTTAGAGTCTTTAAGCAAAGAGCAAGCGGCTTATATTGGCGTGAAAGTAGAAGGTCCATACAAACCTGAGTATTACAGATACTAGGTTTTATAATTTAGATATAAAAAAACGGCATAAGTGCCGTTTTTTTTATGTCTGAAATATGGTTTAAGTCAATTATTTGTTTGGCTTGTCCTTCTTATAATATTTTAAAATCAATGAAAGAATACCCATTAATCCGCCACCTGTAACTGCAATATCATCTATTGGTACTAAAGGAATAAGATCTATTGGCGAAACATCGTAGATAAATACAGCAATAAAAATAATTATTGCATAAATAATGTACTTTGTTTTGTTGTTCTTCTTTTTTCCTTCATCACCTCCATTTTCTTTGTTTGGGTCAAGGATAATCATTTTTGTTTCGTCTGCCATTTTTATTATTTACTTATTTTTTGTGAGTAATAAATTATTATAACGAAAGAAAGTGCCAAAAAATTCAATCTACTAGAATTTGAATCTTATTTGTGCCTTGATTTCTGATTTAGTTCCTCCTTGTATCTCATCTAATCCAGAGCTGATTGTCTTTCTATTGCTAAGGTAAGTCTGCGCAAAACGTACCCATAAATCAATGCCTTTATAAATTGTCCAACGGGCATTTAGATAGTAACGCATTCCTCTATCCTGATAAGCCGGTATAGAAAAGGAGTAGAGTACGTCATCTTCATAGGCATAAATTCGGGTATTATACCCTTGGGTTTGAAACAAGGCCACTCTAACAGAGAATGCCACAGGAAAACTCAATGCCTTGTAACCTAAATCTTGATACATTAAAAAGCCTTTTTCTAATTGTCCCGTTCCTTGCTTGAAAAAGCTCATTTCAACTCTACTGCTCAATGTAATTGCATCAGTAACCTTGGCATCTATATTTATCCTGAAATTGTCTGTTCTTTCATTGATAAGCTCATTGAAAAAGCCAGTATTGTTACTCCTATTTACCTGCTTCTGTTGATGCTTGTATCTTGCATAAACCAATGTTTTTTTATTTGGAATATAGTTAAATTGTGCAAAAGCGTCATAGCCAAAAGACGGTCTGTCAACCCCAAATCTTAACCAAGGAAATTTGAAAAAATCGAAATAGCCGTCTACTTTTATCTTTCTGTAAGGCTTGATACTGATTCCAATATAGGTGCCATGTTCATTTTGTGGAGCGCTTGATTCAGCAAAAGGTCGCGCAAACAAAGTTTGAAAATTGCGTGCATAATAGCGATGAACTACGCTCATTTCTACTGCATTCCCCAAGCCAATAAGAACTCCGTTTAAAAAGCCAAATCCACCATTGTCACTGATGGCTTCTTCACCGAAGAAATGAAAATTTTTGATGATTAAATGATAATCGATGCTAGCATTTAAAAGTTGTGTTCCCACAAAATTATATTGACTATAGGGTCTCAGAGTGCTGTTCAGTGGGGCGCTTAGTTTCGAATATACGGCGTTGACACCGATATGATATTTCCTTTTATTGAAACTGATATTGCCACCAGTTACTAACTGCTTGATGGCTTCTCGGTCATTGATTTCAGTTTGTGTTCTATGGAAGCCGGATTGTTGAATTGAAGTGACTTCAAAAACTTGCTGAGTAATAGTATCTTGATTAGTAATATTCGCATCAATCTTATTATAAGATGCAAATGCGGAGATTTCAAGAGATTTTGCAGCAATGGTAAAAGCACCTCCTCTCAGGTAATTAAACTCAGTTACTGAAGTATAAGGACGAATTTTTCGAGACTGTCGTTTTACATTCATCACAAATGGACTTTTACCGAATCCAAAACCTGTCCACATAATAAGACCTTGTCCTAAGTTGACCGAATAATCGCCTATTGCTATTGATTTAAATACACTAACATCCTTCAGATATAAATGTCCACTATAATAATCGAATCCTCTCTTCTGCGTACCTTTAAAAAACTGTTCACCAGCATCTTTTTCTGCCGTGATACCATAGGAAAGTTTGGTTCCATAGTTATACCTAAATCGAGTGTAAAAACGAAATGGACTTCCCAAATATCCATTTGCTGAACCACCCTGAGCTTCAGAAAGATAGCCTTTTTGTTTCTCCAAAATTTGCTGATAACGTACAAACAATTGATAATCACCTTTGAAAATTAAGTCTTTTGTTTTGACATGAAAATCGCTGAGGTCGCTATTGACTTTCACATACGGCAGGATTTTTCTAATCGTCTCTAAATCCATATTAGGTATTGCTTGTAGCTCATAAATAACCATTAGTTTACCATAAGAACTAATGTATTGAAATAAATTATCTACCTGTAAGGGTGTCAATAAGCCTAGATCGTTCAACTCCTCAACATCTGTGTTATTAAGGTTGATAGGATGGTCGGCATATTGTTTTAAGTCCTCGATAATGGTATTGTAATCAAATTCATTATCACTTTGTGATGAAAGTGCTTCAATAGTATTATTTAAATCGGCGTCTTTCATTTCATCATTACCCCCTTGCGCCATCAATGTATGATTAATACAGAGACAGAACATCAGCGCAATGAAAAGATATTTATTTGACTTCACTTTTTTTATGTAAGGTATACTGAAGTGAAAGATGTGGCGAAAATCCAAGTTGAGCTTGATAAGCTGACGCAAGGTCAATTGTGAAGCCACTCTTGGTGGTAATACCAGCACCAAATGTAACTTGAAGTGGTTGCGAATTAAACCCTGCTCTTAAATACAAAACAGAAACTGGATGATATTCAACCCCGAATTTGAAATTAGGTTTATAATCCAAATCTTTTTCGAATTCGGCGGCTATGGTTACCTTTTTATAGGCTGTATAAGCGAGACCAAATTGCATCATAGTAGCAAATCGCTCTTTGTACTTTTCACCATCCACTTTAAATCTGGAAGGATTGGAGAGATGTGCCCCGGCTGTCAAATTATCCAAAATTTTGTACTGAAGTCCTAAGTCAAATGAAAAGGCATTTTTGCTACCCAAACTCATAATTCCAACCCTCATATAATCAAATCGTAATCCGACGGCAAATTTTTTACCAAAGGCTTTCCCATAGGCTATTCCAGTTCGTATTTCATTGTAATTTTTATCGCCATAAAAGTTAGCAGCATAGGCAAAAGTACCTGCCTTTTTTAATGGAATTGCCAGAGCAATCGCACTATTCGTGAGTCCAATGGTCGTATAACGTAATTCAGTAGAAGCGCCAATAGAAATGTTCGTTAAGAAGCCGAGGCCTGCCTGATTATAATTTACAGCAAATACATCAGTCAAACAAGCACTTGCATTACCCATGCCTGCGTGTCGCGCGCCAACAGCTTGGTATTCGCCACCTGCAAAACTATGCAGCGAAAGTGCGAGAATAATCCAGGTAAAAAGTTTTTTCATAGTTAATAATTCGACGTCTAATTTAAGTCATTTCTGCATATTTACAAAAAGCCCTTAGATTTGTGTGTGAATAAGTACTATGAAACTGAATTATAAAATTTATGGCGATGGATTTCCAATTATTATTATGCATGGATTGTTGGGATCATTGGATAATTGGCAAACAGTAGCAAAATCTTTAGCTGAAGACAAGATGATAATCACTCTTGATCTGCGAAACCATGGACGTTCGATGCATGTAACTGAATTTAATTATCAGGTGATGGTAGATGACTTGCTAAGTTTTTTAGAAGAGAAACAGATTTTTAAAGCACATATATTAGGACATAGTATGGGAGGAAAAGTAGCCATGCATTTTGCGTTGCAACACGCTGCTTTTGTGGAGAAATTAATTGTGGCGGATATTGCGCCAGTTACCTATTCGGCACACCATCAAGATGTGTTTGCTGGATTATTGGCTGTCCCAATAAATGTGATTCAGAGTCGACAGGAAGCGGAACAAATACTTGGCAAATACATTGGGGAGAATGATGTTGTTCAATTTTTGATGAAAGCTTTATACAGAAAGGACGACAATCAATTTGCATGGCGGTTCAATCTAGACGATATCATTCCACAGTATGAAAATATACTTGGGTTTGAAGTTCAAGAAGGTATTTCTTTTGAAGGGAAAACATTGTTTCTTTCAGGAGAAACTTCAAACTATATAAAAGATAGTTATAGAGATAAAATGCAAGAGTTATTTCCTAATTTAGGCCTGCAAACTATACTTGGGGCAGGACATTGGCTTCATTCACAAAAACCAAAGGAGTTTATTGAGAATGTTAAGCAATTTATCAAGGAATAGTTTTTAGCTAGTTGTATCATTTATTTAATTCATCTACTACACGAAACAAGTCGCTTTTATCGTACCAATCTATGCTTAAAAAATTTGGAATATGCCCAGTTTTTCTCTGACAATATAGGCTGTGCGACATCAATGAGGAATAGGAATTGGTATTGGAGTTTACTTTTTTTCTATTAAATATATTGTATAAAAAATGGTTCATGATAAAGAGATCTTTACTCGTGTCTCCTCTAATTATTTTGCAATGGTAATCTTCTGCTGAATGATTTTTGTAATCATTTTCAAAGCAATATTGATCTTGATTTAAGTACCAGTCAGACGAGCCGCTACAATGCGTAAGAACTACTAACCTTTGATTTTGTTGAATCATATCAGCTAGTACCGGCCATTCTTGATTTGCTAATTTATGATATAAAAAAGAGAAAATGGGGTGTGATTCAAAGGCACCAACTACTCTTGCAGATTCTTCTATCGTGCAATCAAAAATAATTGTAATTATTTCTTTTGGATGCGTAGAAAGAAAGCTTGAAAAATAGGATAATATTTCTGATAAAGGTTGAAAGCCAAGTACGGCAAATTTGTGAAAAGTATATACTTTTTTATCTCTTCTTAAGAATGGATTTAATCCATTGTAGGAATGTATATCAATCATAAAAGCTCTGATACCGTCTTCTAATTGTCGAGGAATGTCATAGCGTTGATTAGGATAGATAAAATGTTTTGGTCCAATTAAATAATTGAATGAGTTATGGGTGGTGGGAAAACAAACTTCATTGAATTTTTTATGGATGATATCTTCATTCATCATAAATCCTGTGACTTGGCACAACACATGACTCATGAACGCTAAAGAGCAACAGAGAAGAAATAGATGTTTAAACATTATACCGTTAAAATGAAATACATTCACTAGAGCAAATTAACGAACATCTCCCATCCATTTTTTCACTATCGGAGAAATTGCGGTCATCAGAATACCGCTAATCAAAGTAATCCAAGCAATCTTCTTGAAAACGCCAGCATATATTAATAAAGATTGAACTTTCGGCAAAGCTTCGGTACCGTTTGTATTTGGAATTGCCATCCATGTGCCTACTACGCCAGCAAAGTATTGTCCCAAGCCGGAAGCTAGGAACCAAATACCCATCACCAATCCGACAATGTGAAGAGGTGAAAGTTTGGTAACCATCGACAATCCAATGGGAGAGAGGCAAAGTTCGCCTGTAGATAGAAACAAATAACCCAATGTAAAATAGCTCAGAGAAACCAAACCATCAGAGCTTGCATTCATAGCGCCTAAATAAAATACATAAAAGCCAAGTGCTAGTTGTAGTAATCCAAATCCGAATTTAAGTGGAGTGCTTGGTTCAATCTTTCTATCGTTAAGAAATTTCCAAAGTAGCGTAAATAGCAATCCAAATATCACGATGAAAGCCGGATTAATAAAGTTATTTACCGCTGTGGAGGGCATTTCATAGCCAAATAAAACCATATCGACATTTCTTAATGCGAATAAATTAAGCGAACCTCCACCTTGCTCGTAAAAAGTCCAAAACAAGACAGAGAAGATAATCATTACAGTTGCGGCCAATAGCTTATAGCCTTCAGAACCTTTGAGCGAGTATGCGGTGTATAAAAGAAATGCAAACGCAAAAACAGACAATGAAATCATGATAGACAGCATGATACCATTAAAAATGATCATCAACACGAAGCAAGGCACTAATAAAAATGAACCAACATAAATAAGTTGTTCAAAGGTTAAAAAGCCTAGCACCCTCTTTTTAATAATTTCAATGTTTGTAGGCAATCCTACTTCTCCTAAAATATCTTGCCATTTTATAAACACAAATAATCCAAGAATCATGAAAATTCCTGCGATTCCAAAACCTAAATGCCAGCTAATTTTTTGACCTATAATACCACAAATTAAGCCTCCCATGGCAGCTCCAATATTGATACCTAGGTAGAACAAAGTAAAGCCAGCATCTCTTTTTGGATCGCCTTCTTTGTATAATTTTCCCACCATACTCGAGATGTTTGGCTTAAAGAAACCATTCCCTACAATGATAAATCCCAGTCCAAAGAAGAAACTGATATCATTGGGAATGGCTAAAACAAAATGACCAATCGCCATCACGATGCCACCCCAAATGACCGCTTTTCTGTAACCTAGAAATTTATCTGCCAACAAACCACCTAACATAGGTAAGGAATAAACTAGGGCAAGATAGGAGCCTAGAATTAAACTCGCTTGCTCGTCAGGATATTTCATTTGAGTGACCATATACACCATCAACAAAGCTTTCATTCCATAGAAAGAAAATCGCTCCCACATTTCAGCGAAAAACAAAACATACAATGCTTTTGGGTGTTTGGTACTAGTTTGATTCATATTTGATTTATGATTTAATTACCAATAATACGTTATATTCTTAATTATTACTAAATAATGACAATAAAAGAGCTAAAAAACCAACAAGAGTGACTATTTTTTCGTTACATTTATAAGCCCAATATAAAAGCCACAAAGAACAAAAAAAACATGATGCTACTTAAACATCATACTTATAGATTATTTATTTTCCTTTTGTTATTTAGTGCCAAGCAACTAAACGCAATTGGGAACGCTACTTTAAAACAAGTTCAAGAAAAAGGACTCAACACTTCTCCCCATCTAAGGTTTATTGAAAACAAAAATCAGTGGGATCCTTCTATTGTTTACAGAGCAAAACTGGTTCCAGGCTATATTGACTTTGAAAAAGATAAATTTAAGTTTGTTTTTTTTAATCAAGATCTTCACGAAATATCACATCACAGATTAGTCTCAGACACCGTTTTATCGGGTCATGTGTTTAATTTGCAATTTATTAATGCCAATCCGAATGTTACTTTTGAGAGCAAAAATGCGGCTAGTAATTATTCCAATTATTTTATAGGAAACGATGAAAGCAACTGGGCAAGTGAGGTAAGAGAATATGATAGTATTGTCTACAAAAATTTGTATGTAGGCATAGATATGTTGATTCATGGCGAAAAAGATCAAATGATTTATGATTACGTTGTTCATGCGGGAAGTGACGCAGCACAAATAAAATCAAGATATGATGGAACTGAAAATTTAAAGTTAAAGAATGGGAGTATTTTTTTTGAGACAAGCTCCGTTGAAGTACAAGAATTAAAACCCTTTGCCTATCAAATTATTAATGGGGAAAAGAAGGAGATTACCTGTGTTTATGTTTTAAATGAGGCTAATGAAATTACTTATGAATTTCCCAGAGGTTATAATAAAACCATAGATTTAATTATCGATCCAACACTTGTATTCTCTTCTTATACTGGGTCTACAGCTGATAACTTTGGCTTTACAGCCACCTATGATGCAGCAGGAAATTTGTATGCGGGAGGCAATGTTTTTGCAGGTGGTTCTTATCCAACTGTTGGTGCATTCTCAGGATCGTTTAATGGTGGTTATTATGATATGGCTATCACCAAGTTTAATGCAACAGGTACCGCACTCATATATTCAACGTACCTGGGTGGGAATGGGGATGACCGACCACATAGCATGTTTGTTAATACTAACAATGAGTTGTATGTCGCTGGTTCTACCAGTTCAACTAATTATCCAACTATTAGCGGCTCCTATGATAGAACCCATAATGGTGGATATGATATTGTTGTGACTCGCTTTTCTACAACGGGTTCAACACTGTCTAGTTCCACCCATGTTGGTGGGGCAGGAGACGACGGTATGCATCAACCTGTTTATGGTTATAGTGGTTTTGCATTAGCAAAAAATTATTCAGACGAAGTTCGTGGTGAAATATTTATCGATAGTTTAAATAATGTTTATGTGGCATCATATACCATGTCGCCTGACTTTCCCACTAGCTCTGGGGTCATACAACGAAGTTTAAGAGGAGATATGGATGCCTGTGTTTTTAAATTTCCAATCAATTTAAGTGCACTTCTATTTTCTACCTATTTGGGTGGTACAGATCTTGATGCTGCCTACTCTCTAAAACTTGATTTATCAAATAATATCGTGCTGTGTGGAGGAACCATGAGCACTGATATGCCTGCTGGTGGTACATCCTATGACCCAACTTATAATGGAAATATTGACGGATTTATTTACAAGTTGAATCCAACAGCATCAGCAATTCTAGCAAGAACCTATATTGGGACACCTTCTTACGATCAAACCTATTTTGTAGATTTAGATCGATATAATAATATTTATGTAACTGGCCAATCTGAAGGAACTATTCCATTGGTTGGATCCGTCTATTCCAATTCTGGTGGTAAACAATTTATTCAAAAATTTGATAATGATTTGAATGTTCTTTCTATTTCTACGGTCTTTGGCAGTGGAAGAGCGATTGCAGATATTTCACCAACTGCTTTTTTGGTTGATAGATGTGATAACATCTATGTGAGTGGTTGGGGTGGTAATGTCAATAGCCCAAGTTATGGCTATGCAGGTGGCAGTACAAACGGAATGGCTGTTACTGGGGATGCCTATAGATCTACGACCGATGGGTCTGACTTTTATTTCATAGTATTCAATCGAAATGCAAGTAGTTTGTTGTATGCAACCTACTTTGGAGGGAATGCCTCTGTTGGTGAGCATGTTGATGGAGGTACCTGTCGATTCGACAAAGAAGGCGTTATTTATGAGGCGATTTGTGCAGGTTGCGGTGGTAATTCTTTATTTCCAACTACTCCTGGTGCTTGGTCGCGCACCAACAATAGTTCCAATTGTAATTTGGCCGCAATGAAATTCGAGTTTAACCTCGCAGGAACGAATGTTGAGGTGAACGCTTCACCTAGAGCAACTGGCTGTGTTCCGTTGACTGTAAATTTTACAAGTATTTTAACACGTGTTAGAACAGTGAGATGGCTATTTGGTGATGGTGGAACTTCAACCTTGTTAAATCCAACACATACCTACACTGATACTGGCACTTTTTACGTGATGTTGATTGGAACAGATTCCACAAGCTGTAATATTACAGATACGGCCTATTTATCAGTTTTTGTAGATGATGATAGTATTACGGCGAATTTCACACCAAACTTAGTTGAAAATTGTTCGACAAAAACAGTGTCCGCCTTTGTGGTAAACTTTCCTACAACCACCTACTCTTGGGATTTAGGAGATGGCACCACTTCAACAAATGACACGATTATACATACTTATGCAGAAGCGGGAACCTATACCATTCGACTGAGGGTAGATGACACCACAAGTTGCAATGGCACACAAACTGTCACACGAACCATAATAATAAAACCAGTTGTGGACTTAAATTTTGCCCTATCAGATACCACTGGTTGTTTCCCACTAACCATCACATTTAACAACACCACCGCCTCTTTGGGTGCTTTTTTATGGGATTTTGCAGATGGAACCACATCAACACTTAAGTCTCCCACTCATACCTTTAATAGTGGTGGAAACTTTTTGGTAATGGTTACTCTGCTTGATTCTTCCACTTGTAATATCGTCGATACCTCTTTTGCAAACGTTATTGTACTTTTTGATACAGTCGCTCCTGCCATGATTATTGAACGCATTTTTTATTCATGTGATTCTGTAGGTATAGATGTTACTTCATTAAATCCTACTGCTAATTCCGTCACTTGGTTTTTTGGTGATGGCACCAGTTCTAACTTACTTCGCGACTTTCATGTTTACAGAGATTCAGGGCTTTTTTATATCGATTATGTGGTAATTGATAGTTCTAAGCGCTGTCGAATCATTGATACCTTAAATGAATATGTGGGATTGAATCCAATTGATGCAAAGATGTCATTCAGTGACACCAATGGTTGTGTTCCACTTGACATTATATTTACAGACAATAGCGGTTTGTTTTTAGCGACATCTATATGGAACTTTGGTGATGGAACTGTTGATACAGGATTGGTCGTTCCACATCTTTATACGTCAGTAAATACCTGGATTATTCAGCATATAATTTTAGATTCAGCAGTATGTAATTTTGCGGATACGGTGTATGGTTTGATTAAAACCAGAAATGATTCTAGTGTTGCTTCGTTCACTTCTGTTGTCTTGAACGAATGCGATTCAAATCTAATTGTAGCCTTCACTAACACAAGTACGAATGCCTTGAAATTTGAATGGGATTTTGGCGATGGTACAAGCGCTGATTCTGCCAGTCCAACACATGTTTGGACCATTCCAGGAATTTATCAGGTGCGTATGATTTCCATAGATTCTACACGCTGCCATCCTAGAGATACTTGTTATGAAACGTATAGACTAAAACCAAATGCAATTGCCTCTTTCAATATGCTTCCAACAGCTTGCTCTGGCGTCTCCGTAAAGTTTGATAATACTAGTAATCCAAATGCACAATTCACCTGGATTTTTAGCGATGGTGCTGTTTCAAATATGGTTCATCCATCACATACTTTCGATTCTGCTGGCGTCTTCACGATTACCTTAATCATAAGAGACACCTGCACCTGCGATGTTTTTGATACGACTAGAACGACTATAAATATTTTGGCTTTTCCGATAGCTGATTTTATAATTGATAGAGATTCCTTTTATTATTTGGATCAAATTCAATTCACCAATCTAAGTCAAAATTTCACCAATGTGTTGTGGGAATTTGGAAATGGCGACACTAGTATTGAAGAAAATCCTCTCTATCAATATCAGGAGATTCATGCACAGCGTCCATGCATCATTGCCTACATTGTTGGTACAGGTTGTGCTGATACCTTCTGCAGAGATATTTATATAAATTATGATGCAATTATTGGTGTGCCCAATGCATTTTCTCCAAATGGTGATGGTACTAATGATGTGGTTAAGGTAGAAGGATTGGGAATTGTAGAGTTAGAATTTATGATCTTCAATAGATGGGGAGAAAAAGTGTTTCAAAGTAATGACAAGGCAATTGGTTGGGATGGTATTTACAAAGGGGCCCCTCAAGAAATGGATGTCTATGGATACACAGCAAAGGCAAAGTTCCTAGATAACAGTAGAAAATTGCTCAAAGGAAATATAACTTTATTGAGATAATTATATTGCCGCATGAAAAGAACTGAGTATATACTATTTCTAAAGTTGAGAAGCTATCTGTTGATGGGTTGCCTTTTTTACATCATAAATCTTCCACTAAATTCTCTTGCGCAGGACCAACATTTTTCTCAGTTTTATACGCAGTCATTGACAGTAAACCCTGCCAATACTGGTTTTTTTGATGGAAATTATAGAGTAGGCATTATCTATAGAGCCCAATGGCCATTTGCTTCTAATGGACAGTTTGTGACCTACAATAGTTATAGTGCTTTCAGTGATTTTTCTTTTCATACCAACAAGAGAGATTTTATGGGAATAGGTGGCTATGTATGGAATGATGAGGCAGGTGATGGAAACTTGCGAACCACGAAATACAATCTATCCGCTGCTTACCATAAAGGCTTTGATAAAAA
>CAMBZT010000038.1 GCA_945872405.1 Chitinophaga pinensis
AGCTATTGATATGGAGACCGCAACCTTATTCAGCACTGCGTTTTATAATAAAATTCAGATTGGTGCACTGCTGCTAGTTAGTGATCAACCAATGACTCCAGAAGGTGTTAAAACAGAAGCAAGTGATCAAGTAATCACAACTAGTTTCGTTGATATGCATCTCGATGTAGGTATTAAATCATTGAAGCAATTGAAAAACAATGGGCAAACAATTAAACACTTGAGATTCTAAGATAAATTGCCTACTATCTAAAAAACACTTGTAGAACTACTGCCAAAAGCATAATGGCATCTGTATTTTTTTTTTACAATCCTTATGGAATCAAAATAGGAAGAAGTAACTAGAACTTACTTCAAATACATTTTTTTATAGATTTCCCACAATACGATTCCTGCACTAACAGAAATATTGAAACTATGTTTTGTCCCAAACTGTGGTATCTCAATGCATCCATCAGAGGAGTTAATAATCTCTTGATCAACACCTTTTACTTCATTGCCAAACACTAAAGCTATCTTTTGTGTTTTATTGATTACAGTGTCTTGCAACATCACACTAGACTTGGTTTGTTCAATACAATAGATATAAAATCCTTCTTCTTTGAGGGATTCTAATGCGAGCCTTGTTGATTCAAAATATTTCCAAGCAACAGTTTCTGAAGCACCTAATGCCGTTTTTTGAATTTCTCTATGTGGTGGTGTGGCTGTAATACCACATAAATAGATTGCTTGAACTAAGAAAGCGTCAGCGCTTCTAAATACAGATCCTACATTGTACAAACTTCGGATATTATCCAAAACTATAACCACTGCTATCTTTTCTGCTTTTTGAAATTCCTCAGGTTGTAGTCGAATGAGTTCTTCGTTCTTCCATTTTAAATTTTCTTCCATAATAGATTAAACTGATTTCAAAATCACTATTTCATCTCCAGGATGTGAAGTGCTAACCGCTCTGCCTGATCTCTGAGTTCGTTAACAGCTGTGCTTTCCCATAACACACCTTTCAAATTTCCTCCTAAAGTAAACAAATGATTTAAATTTTGAGCATCCTTATTGATTACCTCAAAGGTGATTGGATCTGCATTAATACCAATATTCAATACATCCTGTGTTACAATTCCTTTGTTTAATGCTTTTTTCAAAAAGTGATGTTGAAGTTTCTGAAGATTTGTTTCTGGCCCAGTACAATTAATTACTCTGCCTACCTTAATTCTTCTTTCAATATTTTGTTTTTTATCATAAAAGTTTACATAACAAAATGACTCATTCTCTTCTATGTCTATTAAAGTGCCCGCGATAATATGGAGCTTCTGAGTGATTCTTAATTGTTGCATATAATCATGAATATGCAATGGGATTCTATGTCGAGCTACACCCCACAAATGACGTAGCTTTGACATAAATACTTTTTTCTCTTTTTCAGAAAGTGATTGCCAAATTTTTTGAGTAAAAGGGCGTATAGAATCGATAATTGGCTCAGCAGATAATCCGAATTTCCTGATTTTTTTGAGGTGTTTATTAAAAAGAGAAAGTATACCAAGTAGTGTAGTCTCCTTAGGCAACTCCTCAATCAATTTTTTATATAATACACCAGTATGTCTATGTGGAAGAATATTAAATCCATTTGTAGAAATAGAATATATCTCATTCGTAAAGCCTTTTTCGTGTAGGCCAATTATAGTGTCTACCATCGTAAGACCGTTTCCAATAATAAATACTGGAAGCGTCGATTCTAAATTGCTTACAGCTTCTTCGTTCCACGGATTTTGATAATAAAATTCACTTTCATAGAAAGCCGTATTACTAATTTTTAAATTTCCCGGTTGATGATTTCCAGTGGCAATAACACAATGACTTACCAGAATAGAATCTGATTCGGCTAAATGCAGTTTAATTCCCTGCTCCACAAATTCAATATCCGTTATTTTATGTTGTAAGTGAGTAATTTTAATATGTTTGCTCTTGGCATCCTCTGTAGCATCTTTCCAAACAGAATCAAGATATGAACCATACAGTTGTCGTGGCAGAAATGACTGGGCTAGAATATTTCTATCAGTATCTTGAAAAGCTTTTTGTTGCATGACCCAATCAAGAAAATGATCAGTACTTTTTTTAAAAGCACTCATTTTTTCTGTGATTACATTTAATAAGTGTTTTGAAGAATAAGGAGCATATGCAATACCACGACCAATACTTGATGAAGGATCTATCATTACTAACTCAATTGGATCCTTAGATTTATTAATGAGGTGTACTGCAACCATAGTACCTGAAAAACCACAACCTATAATTCCAATTTTTTTCATTTTTTAATATTATTTATAAGCACTAAATCACAATCTGACCTTTATATACTTCAACTGTCGGACCTATCAAAAAAATATCCATAAAACTATTATCACTAATTTGTGGAGTAAACTTAACTTCCAATGCCCCCCCTCGTGTGGATACAAAATAATGAGCAATAGAATTCTTGAGATGTACAGAAACAGCTATTGCAGCAGCAGTTACACCAGTACCACATGACCAAGTTTCTGCTTCTACTCCTCTTTCATATGTCCGTACTTTTATTTGTTTCTCTGCTATTATCTGCACGAAATTTACATTAGTGCCTTCATTAACAAATTCTTCACTATATCTTATTTCTCTTCCTCTTTCAAACACATCAATCTCGTTCACATCTTCAACCAACACTACGTAATGTGGAGAGCCTGTGTTGAGAAAAAAATCAGCTCCTCGCCGCTCAACATTTTTTACGTCTTTCATTCCAAGCTCTATCGATCTCTTTTCATTGATGAAAGCTGAATGCTGGCCGTCAACTGCCAAGAATCCAACTTTATTATCCTTGATCAGTCCCATTGAATTGGCAAAAGAAACAATGCATCGCCCACCATTACCGCACATTGTGCTTTCCCTACCATCTGCATTATAATAAATCATTTCAAAATCATCAGACAATGATTTTTGCAATAGAATCAAGCCATCTGCACCTATTCCTAAACGTCTGTTACAAAGTGCTTCAATAAGAGTAGAATTATTACGATCGAAAAAATCAGTTCGATTATCGATAATGATAAAATCATTTCCAGTACCTTGGTATTTACAAAAGTCGAGAACCATCTTCTTGCTTAATTATTGTTAAATGGAAAAACAGTGCAAGTTAAAAAATATTAATCAACAACAAACTGATAAAGGATACGTTAAATTTGTAATTCTAAAAATAAGAATATTATGAAAGGAAAAAACTTGGCTATAATTTTTAGTGTCGCTTTTTTAAGCATATACGGAGCAATGGCAACATATAATCGTTACCATGGTCTGAAGGAACAGCCTAATAAGACTCTAACACCTTCAAAGCTCTCTACTTATCAGATACCTGTACAACCCATTTCATACAACAACACTGTTCCCTTTGATTTCACGGAAGCAGCTGCAAAAAGTACTGATGCTGTGGTACATATAAAAACTAAAATAAATCCAGCACAGTCTGCTGCAAAAGGAAAACCCAATCCATATCAAGATATGTTTGGTGATAAATTTTATCGTTTTTTTGGTGATCCAGATGGGGCTAACATACCTCAAGAGGCTTCTGGAAGTGGTGTTATTGTTGATGCTTCAGGCTATATCGTCACTAATAGTCATGTGGTAGAAGATGCAGATGAAATCGAAGTAACTCTACATAATAACAGTGTGTATAAGGCAACTGTTATTGGCAAGGATAAAGATTTTGATCTCGCAGTCATAAAAATTGAAGCAAGCAATATTCCAACAATAACCTTTGGAAATAGCGATTCAGTAAAAATAGGTCAATGGTGTTTGGCGGTTGGAAATCCTTTCAATCTGACCTCTACAGTAACTGCAGGAATCATCAGTGCTAAAGGAAGAAATATCAATCTACTACAAGGGAATGGTGGAAATGGAGGAAATACCGCTATAGAATCATTTATTCAAACAGATGCCGCCGTAAACCCAGGAAATAGTGGTGGCGCTTTAGTCAATACAAATGGCGACTTGATTGGTATCAATACTGCAATTGCTTCTACCACTGGAGCCTATGCAGGATATGCTTTTGCTGTTCCTTCCAACTTAGTTTTTAAAGTGTACAATGACCTTAAAAATTATGGAGTAGTGCAACGTGGTTATTTAGGCGTTAACATTAGAAGCGTAGATGATGCAATTTCAAAAGAACTAAGCTTAAAAAATATTGAAGGTGTTTATGTAGACAATGTAATCAAAGAGAGTGCTGCTGAAGAGGCGGGGATTAAAACAAAGGATGTAATCACAAAGATTAATAGTATTGGTATCAAAACAGCTCCAGAATTGCAAGAACAAGTAGGACGTTATCGCCCTGGTGATAAGATTTCTGTAGAATTTATTAGAGATGGTAAATCTCAAACTCTAAATGTCATTCTAAAAAATAAGTTTAATAATACCAGTTTGGTGGATGATGGCAAAGAGATCATAAAATTATTGGGAGCGGATTTAACGGAACTAAGTAAAGCAGAGGCCACGCGCTATGGACTTCAGGGCGGAGTTAAAGTAAGTAATATTAAAGAAGGAAAATTAAAAGAATATACAGAAATAGATAATGGTTTTATTATCACCTTTATGAATGAAAAACCAATAAGTTCAGTTGACGAAATTGCGGGAATCATGGCTTCAAAAAAAGGGAATATTACTATTGAGGGTATTTATGCAGGTAAACCATACTCCTTCCTATATGCTATAAAAATGTAAATATTTATAACAGAATGTATAGATAGAGGAGGCGAATATAAAAATATTCGCCTCTTTTTTTTGAGAAGTATATAACAATTTATTTGCTATAATCAGCATAATCAATTCTACTCAAATTTATTACTTCCTTGGCAATTTCACTTCCATAAACATCTGAAATATAACACTGACGTGGTTCTTCGCCTGGTATATTTTTATAAGTAAGAAAATAATGTCTAAGTCTATTTAAGATATCAATGGGTAATTGACTTATATCTGTCATATTCCCAAAAATGGCATCTTCTTTTAGAACTGCAATTATTTTATCATCCGCCTCCTTATTATCAATCAATCGTAACCCACCTATTGGAATCGCTTGCAAAATAATATCACTTCGATAAATCTGTCTTTCACTTAACACACAAATATCTAATGGATCTTCATCGCCCTTTATGATTTCTAGACTAGTATGCTTTCGGGCAAAAGCAGCTACACTTTCTCCGCAATAAGTTTGAGGAATAAATCCATAAAGCGAAGGTGTTGTATTTGAAAATTTTTGTGGACGATCAATCTTAAGATACCCTGAAGTTTTGTCAATCTCATATTTCATGGTATCTGTTGGAAGTATTTCAATAAAGGCAGTTACAATGTCGGGAGCCGAACTTCCTATTTCTATTCCATGCCAGGGATGTGCTTTAAATTGTTGTTTCATTTTTTTAAATACTTTTTTAGAAGCAAATAGGTCGGATAATTCGGGCTAGTAAATAAAAAGCTTTTTATTCACCATTTCTTTAGGTGTTCTAACCTGAACAAAATAGGCACCTGAATACCAACCATTCGTATTCACCTCAGTTTTTAAAGATGATTGTAGCTTTTTCCTTTCAATCTGCTGACCACTCACGCTCATGATAGTATACTCGAAATATTCATCTAATTCATTCAACTCAATGGTAAAACTAGTCAAAGCTGGGTTGGGATAAAGTGAAACTTTAAAATCTACTTTTTTCTGGCCAGCCAGTGAAAGAATAGTATCTGGGGGCACTATAGTATCCCAATCAACTGTTGAATACATTGTGATGCCACCTCTATTATTTCCAACAAGTAACTCATTAAGTCCATCTACATTCAAATCTACCAAAGCCAAATTTGAATTTTTACCTGCATAAATGGAACCAACCTTTGAGTTTAATTTTACAAAACTTCCGTTTTTCAAACTATCTTGATTCAGTACAAAGCTTGCGATATTTCCATCATAACATCCTACATACAAAGTATCAGCAGAGACGTATGGTGTTGCATTTCCTTCAGGATAGGCGGGTGTTTTTACATTAATTCTACCAAAACTTATATTAACAGAATCTACATTAAATAATGCGCTAGTGGAATCGCCATAATTCCAGAAATAACTAATGGTGCCATTTATCTCTCCAACCAAAAGATCGAGGTCATTATCATGGTCTACATCAGACAACCAAGGTGTGGCATTCGTACCAATATCGATAGAGTTGAAATCATACACAGCAGCAAGGCTTGTATAATCTGCTTCTCCTCCTATCTGTTCATTTTCAAAATAAGTTAAAGTGCCTAAATCATCTCCCAACACCAAATCTAAATCACCATCCGCGTCTAGATCACCAAAGGTAGGTCGCAGACGAATCAAACCAATAGTAGCCAAGGACTGATAATTTCTTGTTTGTAATTCAAACTCAGGAATTTCTCGAGTACCTACATTTTTATATAAACTTAATTTACTATCATACTGAGCGTTCACTCTATCATAATATCCTCTGTTAGCAACAATTAAATCTATCAATGAATCATTATTATAATCAAACATCACTGGATAGGCACTATTTCCCGTTTCAATCATATCACCCACTAAAAAAGAATCATTTACTAGGTGAAATTGTTGATTTCCTATGGGACCTATATTGCGATAATACCAAATATTTCCAATGTCGGAACTCGCTACACCCACTGATGTGGTGGCATTTGGTGAGATAATTAAATCTTTTGCATTATCATTATTTACATCGCAAGCGTATGCAGTAGGAAAAATATTTAGATTGATGCTAGAATCATAATTAGGAAATATTGGATCGCTCACAGTGATATCTGCCGCAGAAGAAGAGCCGTTATTCTGGCCAAAAACCATCGAACTATAAGCGACATCACCAACCAAAATATCCTCGTCTCCGTCATTGTCTTGGTCAAATGTGAGAATAGAATTCGAAGAATGTCTGTAGGAACCAATGGTGTCTCCTCGAGATGGCACCCCGCCTGTTGTGTTCGTTTTGCATGCTCCAAAAATCATATCCAAAGTACTAGTTTCAACCAACGATAAATGTCCCCAGCAGGATTCTGGTCCAACAAAAGTAGTGCTATCGCAGGTGCCTACTGTTTCTTTACTGGTATTTTTATAGTAGTCAATCTGCGTTCGAAACAGACTTCCTAAGACTAAGATATCTAAATCACCATCCTTATCAAGATCGACAATAGCAGGAATGTCTTCATTGGCACTATATATATTTACTGGGGTGCCCATAAAGTTGGAATACAAAGGAGAGTCAACTTTTGTGTATTGATAATCACTTCCTATTTTTTTGCCCTGATACAGTTTTATTCCGGCCGTGCAAGACGAAAAGATATCTTCCACACCATCACAATTATAATCACGAAGTAAAGCCCAGCGTATCATAGGTGGGAAAAATTTTTCATATTGTGGACTATATTTAAAAGCAACCGTATCATCACTTCCATAATTCAAAAAAACTGTTGGTATAAAGCCATCTTTATCAAAAACAAACAAATCATCTTTCCCATCACCATTAAAATCAGTAGAAGAAAACTGAGGTAAATTCATTCCGCCAGCCCATGGATTTCTTAGTACTTTTCCATTTTCCGTCACCTTAATCGTCTTTACTGGATAAAGTAATTGAGCACTCAAAATAATTTTCATGCATAGCAATGATAAAATAAATGATGTCTTCACGTCTTTTTTTTAAAATGGATAACCTATTCCTAGATTGATATTCAAGGGGAAATAATTTCGGTTACGATATGGTTTTTTTGAAAACTCTACTAGCCGTTCATTTTCTGGATAGCGAGGATCATATAAAGGAAAACCAAGATCAAAACGAATTACAAAAAACTGAAAATCCGCTCGTATTCCCACACCAAGGCCAACAGCAATTTCCTTATAAAATCGCTTTATATTAAATTCTCCATTAGGTAATTCCGCTTTCTTTCTGATATTCCAAACATTACCGGCATCGGCAAAAACTGCCCCCTTAAACCACTTATACATATTGAATCTATATTCTATGTTTGCTTCAAGTTTCATATCACCTAATTGCAATGAATTCGGCGAATTGGCTAAAGTCAGTTCATCAGAATAGCCCCCTGGTCCAATGACATTTGGTCGAAAAGCACGCAAACTATTCCCTCCACCCACAGAATATTGTCTCACATATGGAAGTACATCTACATTCCCATATGGGATGCCTATACCAACAAACAATCGTCCAATCAAGGCTGTTTTATCTTGATTGACAAAATAAATACGTAAATCATTCTCAACTTTTATATACTGAAAATACCTAACGCCAAGTAATTTATACGGTAAGGCATCTCCTTTGTTTCTTCTTGCTAAAGATTCAATTCCATGAAGGATATTGCCCGCTATTTCGAATCCAAAAATATTATTAACAAATCTGTAATCATCAGAATTCTTTTGACCATTAAATAAGAGCGTGTAATTTGAGGCGGGAATGAGACCATCATTAAAACTGAGTCGGGTGGAAGGTCTTGTTTCTAGTAAGTCCAAAAAAGCTGGCTGAGGGTTTTTAAAACTAAGAATGCTCACATCCATAATATTAAATGCATGACGTATTCTGCTTGATGACCGCCATTCAAAACCATATTTTGCATTTATCTTATGTAACAAAAAATAATCTACCCGTTTTTGAAAATTATAAGCGATTGAAAAAATGGTTCGAGGATTTGATTTGTAAGAGAGTCTTTTTATTTTGAACGGAACAATAAATCTATTTTGGGCGTAACTCAACTCAACTCCGGCATCTATAGTTTGCACAACAGACTGTCGTATATTGTTGGTGTCTCTGGCTGTATTAAACTGCAAGCCACCAGAAACGGTAACGGTGAATAAATCTGCATTTTTTGAAAGATTCTTATTTTTATAGGTAAAATTAACTGCAGAGCCAATTCTATTTCTCGATAAGATGTCTTGTTGGTTAGAGATATTATAATTCTGGTCATAATCAATAGAAAAAGATTGCTTTTTTGATGGTGTCAAATAAATGTAACAATCGAGCAAACCACTCAAAGAGTCCATATAAACAAGAGAATATTCAATGGTTGTAAACTTAAAAACACCCAAATTAATCAATCGTTTTTGTGTCTGTTGAAAAAGCTCTTCCGAGTACTTGTCGCCACTTCTGATAAAAATAAAGTCGGTGAGTCTCTTTGCACTAAATAACTGAACATTTGCAATAAAAGCCATATTCTTTATCAGTACGGTGTCATCATAGCCAATTTTATTGATGTTATTCAAATTGTAATTCGAGTACACATAAATATTTTGAATGGTATAGACTTTAAAACGACTGCTATCTGGCTTGTTTAACAGAACATCAATATTAACTTTTTTAGTGTCGAAGGTAGTGTCCAAAAGAAAACCAATATTTTCGCGTGTCAGGTCATAATAACCTTCATTTCTAAAATCATTGGCAATTCTATCTCGCTCCAATTTCAAAGTCGCAACATCAAATGGAGTAGCAAATTTTAAGAAAGAATTCTTTTTGTGATCTTGAATGATATTTTCTAGGTCAGTTGTATCCTTAGGAAACTTGACATTGAAAAGGGTGAAAGGCGAGTCAAGCGTAATCTTATAATTGACTATTGTTCTTTTCGATTTGGTTTTAAAATTGACATCAACATTTTTATAGAAATAGCCTTTATTAGTAAGGTAGGTCTGAATCAATTTTTTATTTTGTGGCAAAGCAGTGCTATCAAACAATACAGGAGCTTCACCCAATTTGAATTTTAACCAATTATAAAATCTTCTATCACTTTTGGAAGAATCAACACTATTATACAACCATAGCTTAACTCGTACCCCTCCTAAAATACTTTTATTTGGCTTTTGAGTAGGAATCACTAAAACTTCATCCATAATTGGACGCCTATCCTTGTAACCGGTTTGTTGCTTGATGCTAATCTTATTTTTAATCAATAAAGATTGATCATTGGGTATATGCTTAGTATTGTTACACGACACTAAAAAACAAACAAGCACAAAAAATGAGCTGAGGCGAAGCACGATGTTTTGTATATTTGTTCTTTGTTTCAAATCTTAGCGATATTAAGAAGTAAAACTACATCGCTTCTTCGAGATATCAATATTAAATGTTAAACAATCAGGTTTTGATAAGTAAGGCGCAGATAAAATTTATTAGGTCACTTCACGATAAAAAACATCGTATTGAAGAAGGTTTGTTTATTGTAGAAGGTGAAAAAATAATCGTTGAGTTATTAAATAGTCCAAACAATAACATTCATTCAGTATTTGCAGTCAATGAGTTCATAGTAAGGTATGCCAATCAGTTAAAACGATTAAGTTCGGAAAAAGTACATTTGATTAATGAGAAAGAGCTTGCTCAGATTTCGAACTTACAAAGCCCAAATTTAGCGCTAGTAATTGTGCATTTTGCAGCGACAAAAGCAATAGAAATCCAAACAGTTAAAAAGTATATTTTATTAGACAATATCAAAGATCCAGGTAATTTAGGTACCATCATCCGAACAGCAGATTGGTATGGCATTGATACTATTTTCTGCTCTCCAGATTGCGTAGAGAGCACCAACCCCAAAGTTATCCAAGCTACCATGGGTTCGTTTTTTAGAGTGAACATTTGCGAAGTTTCACTATCAGATTTAATAGAGCAACACAAATCTATCACCACTTATGGTGCTGTTCTAGAAGGAGAAAACGTCTACAATACCGAATTTAATGAAGGTGGATTTCTTGTTATTGGTAGCGAATCACATGGCATTTCAGAAGAACTAAAAACACTCATTGATAAGAAAATTAGAATACCTAGCATTGGCAAAGCAGAATCTTTGAATGCATCCATTGCTACCGCCATTTTGTGCAGCGAATGGGCAAGACAAGTTAATTTTAAAATATAAAAACGTGCGATAGAAAGCGTAGCCATGAGTAGAACCGAAAAATTTAGCCTAAGAAAAATAGACATCATACATGAAGATGAGGATATCATTTTACTCACCAAGCCTTCTTTTCTATTGTCCATACCTGATAGAAACAATGAAAAAGCAAGTCTTTTAGGGCTTCTCAGGACTAAATACGATGGTATACTGACCATACACCGACTAGATTTTGAAACCAGTGGTATTCTTTGTTTTGCTAAAAATGAAGCTGCACATCGTTCACTTTCTATACAATTTGAGAAACGACAAACAGAAAAAATATATCATGCTATTGTAGAAGGTTCCATGATGCAAGAGTGGGGCAAGATTGATTTATCCATCACCGAAGACCTTGCGAACAAAGGAAAAATGAAAATAGCAAGAGATGGAAAGCCGTCATTAAGTGAATACAGACTCTTGGAACGATTCAGACATTATAGCTATGTTGAGATTAATTTAAAAACGGGTAGAACACATCAAGCTAGGGTGCACATGGAAGCAATCGGCTTTCCGATGGCGGTAGACAAAGATTATGGTAATAAGGAAGCATTTTATTTGTCAGAGATCAAAAAGAAATTTAAAGAAGGAAAGTGGGAAGAAGAAACGCCTCTGGTAGATCATACCACACTGCATGCTTATTCCCTTTCTTTTACACATCCAACTACTGAGCAAAAGGTCTCCTACATATCACCATTGAGAAAGGATATGTTCGTGATGTTGAAATATTTGAGAGAATTTGATAAAGAGAGATAGTATTTTTACAACTCAATAATGAAGCTTCCAATGTCATCTGAAAAATATTTACAAAGAGGTGTTTCTGCAGCCAAAGAGGATGTACATGCAGCAATCAAAAATTTGCAACATGGCTTATTTCCGAAGGCATTTTGTAAAATACATCCAGACTATCTTGGAGGCGATTCTAATTATGTAAATGTAATGAGTTCTGATGGTAGTGGCACTAAATCTGTACTTGCTTATTTATATTGGAAAGAAACAGGTGATGCATCTATTTGGCGAGGTATTGCACAAGATGTGATAGTAATGAATCTCGATGACTTGCTTTGTGTTGGGGCCACTGGTCCTTTTATTTTTAATTCTATCATCAATAGAAACAAACATCGTATCAGCGGTGAAGTGATCAGAGAAATTATTGAAGGCACGGCTGCATTTTTCGAATTGATGAAAAAACATGATATTCATTGTGAATTTTTAGGCGGCGAAACAGCGGACTTAGGTGATATAACGCAAACATTAACTGTCGATGGCACCATGACCACTCGTATGGCGAAAAAAGATGTGATCAATACCAATCAAATCAAGGCTGGACAAGTCATTATTGGATTGGCAAGCTATGGCAAAAGCACATACGAAACAGAAGAGAATAGCGGTATTGGAAGCAATGGTTTGACGAGTGCCAGACATGATTTACTACAAAAAAAATATCTAGATCAATACCCTGAGACCTATGATTTTGCTACGAATAAAGAGGTTTTATATTGCGGTAACTATGATATCAAGGAGATAGGCAAACAGCTGTTATCACCAACCAGAACCTTTGCTCCTATCATTGCGCAGATGTTGAAAGAACAACGCGAAAACATATACGCGATGGTGCATTGTACTGGTGGGGCACAAACAAAAGTGTTGCATTATATCGACAATGTTCGAATTATTAAAGACAATCTCTTGCCCATTCCACCATTGTTTCTAGAGATTCAAAAAATGTCTGGCACCAGTTGGGAAGAGATGTTTAAAGTATATAATTGCGGGACACGTTTCGAAATTTACACCAATGAAAATAGCGCTCAAGCAATGATTGACATCGCACTTTCATTCGGCGTAGATGCCCAGTTGATAGGACATACAGAGGCTTCAGATAAAGCTGAAGTAGCGGTCGTTCATCAACAAGGTACTTTTCTTTACTAATTATTTTCCTTATGATTCTTGTTTGCATCTTCACCTACCATAGGAGTATGTTTTGTGAGGACACAAACCTTGGAGGTGGAGACCAGATATCCTTTTGAACGAAATTTCGTGTGAGTGATTGGCAGCAGTACCGCCGACACTTCGGAGTACTGCAGAAAGCACGACAGCAGCGATTGTATTTTTCGCTGCTGGCACACCACAAATAATGATAGTACCTACTATTTGGTGACGATAATTTGACTATAAGAAGTAGCATAACCTGCCCAAATACCTAAGCCGCCATTGATGTTTGAAATTATTTTTACTGGCGAAGAAAAAGGTCCATCGCCGCCATCTCCTTCTAGGGTTGAGTAAAAATCAAACACGCCTTTATCAATTTGACTCCACTTCACATCAATGGTGTCGCCACGCAGAAAATAGCCGAATCGATCTTGATTGAAAGAGGCATCAGAAGGACGGCCCTCTGCCAATGGTAAGCCGATAGAGGAGCCAAAAAATACTTTATATTCGAATACAGAACCGTTGCTACTGGTGTAATAGGGCGATCCGTTGGTAGCAGTTTGAAGGCGCACATATTTGTTGTTTCCTGAAGGGAAAGTTAAGTATAGATAGATTCCTGCCAAAGAATCGTTCCTTCCAGCATCAGGGTGTGGTCGCAATTGTAGCGAGTCGATTGGATAAATATTGGGGATATAAGTGGAGGCAGTCAATAGTTTGTCGTCCTTTTTTATATATAGATGATAGGTGGTATTCTCCTGTCCTACCAATGATCCTACACCTGTTATAGTCCAGTTTAGAATATCTGGAATGGTGTAAACACAGATTTCGGGTACTGTTGCACTACTGCCAAAATCATAACCAAAAGCAGCAGCAATTCTTGGATCACTGATACAAAATTCTTGTAGTTGCGTAGTATCTCCTGCATCAGTATAAATCATTATCTTTTCGACATCTTTAACAAAATATGCGCTAAGGTCGTTGAAATTTATTCCACCATAGAATGCAGAATTTTTAGTTAAGAGAATAAATGGGGGCTGACCAACTTCAATGCTACCTTCAACAACAATCTTGTCGGCAGGATCTGGCAAGTTAAGCGTTATATCTTTAGTGCAAGATTGCAAAGCGAGATAGATACAGCCTGTTATAAATAGAAATATTTTATTTTTCATCGTCAATAATGTAAGAGTGAATATATATTTTTACTAAATTCTAAAGTTCCAAGTAATCGATGGCAAAATAGGAAATAGCGAAACCTGTTTTGCTTTTACATCCAAATTTCCCTGAGAAGCACTTCCTTCAATGCTATTAAAAATAAAGTATGGATTTTTTCTGCTGTAGACATTATAGATACTAACTGCAATGTCTGAATACCACTTCTTATCTTTAATCACATAAGTAAGAGAGACATCCCATCTATGATATGGAACGAGTCGATAACCATTTCTTGCCCCGTATTCATTTACTATTTGCCCGTCAATAAAATATCGACCAATTGGCAATGTGGTTGTATTGCCAGTACCATAAACAAAAACGGTAGAGAGGTTTAATTTCTTTGTAACATCCCATTGCAATACCACTGATAAATCATGTCTTCTATCAAATTTAGCAGGGAATTTTACCCCATTATTAAGTTCAGGAAACTTGCGCCATGTATAAGATAATGTGTAACCCACCCATCCTGTAAATTTACCTTTAGCTTTTTTTACGAAAAATTCGACGCCATATGCTTGACCTTTTCCAAATGTGAAACCGTTTTCAGGATCTTGATCGATTTGTGCCACATAACTTTCTCCAAATTCTATTTGATTTGACATGTCTTTATAATAAGCTTCAATAGATGTTTCGAACATATCATCTTTATAGTTTTGGAAATAACCTACGGAGTACTGCACCACTGTTTGCGGTTTCACCCTGTCTGTACTTGGTACCCAAACATCGAATGGCAATGTGGTGGTGGAGTTTGACACTAAATGCATATATTGCTTATTTACTGTAATACCCGCTTTGATTGAGATATTTTTGTTTATTCTGAAACGACTACTGATTCTAGGTTCCAAACCACTATATGTTTTTATGTTGTCGCTTCTAGTAAATTGAATGGTATCAATCACGCCATTATTTCGATAGAATTTTTTGAACGGACCAGTGAAACTAAAACCAGACAAACGCAATCCTACATTCAGTTTCAACCAATCTGTAACAGCGATATCATCTAATAAATACGCTGCATATTCATGAGCTACCTTCAATTTATTGGCTTGTACATCAAATTCAATATCGCCTACTTTTCCAGTAGTGATACTAGGTGTAAGGCCATGATGCGTATAGTTGATACCAAATTTTACAGCATGTCGGATTGAAGGAAAGTAATCAAAATCTATTAAGCCATTCACATCTCTAACACCACTATTCAATTTAAAAAGGATATCTCCAAAGCCAGCTGTAGCGTTAAAATTATAATTATTATAGATAAGTGAGGTATTCATAAACAGCTTGTCATTAAACAAATGATTCCAACGCAATGTTGCTGTTGCATTTCCCCATTTTAAATTCGCGTCAAAAGAACCACTTTGGTCCTTAAACGAAAAGGCATCTCTTCCAAAATATCCACTTAAGAACAAACGATCCTTGTCAGAAAATTTGTAATTAATTTTGCCATTCAAGTCATAAAAATAATAGGAATTACCTGCTAGGGATCCACCTCTAAAATTCTTTAAAAATGGCTTAGCAATCAGGTCAACATAGGTTCTTCTTGCAGAAACGATCACTGAGCATTTTTCTTTTTTAATAGGGCCTTGAATAGTAAGTCTTGATGCCAAAATTCCAATGCCTCCATCTGCTTGCCATTTCCTCATATTACCTTCCTTCATAGAAATTTCGAGCACAGAAGAAGAGCGACCACCAAAATTTGCTGGCATACCACCTTTGATGAGTGTAGTGTTTTTTATGATGTCGCCATTGAATATAGAGAAAAAACCAAAAAGGTGTCCCGGATTATACACCACAGCATTGTCTAACAAAACAAGGTTTTGATCTGGCCCACCCCCACGAACATAAAAGCCACTATTCCCTTCTCCAGCACTCATTACACCGGGTAATAACTGAATGGCTCTCATCACATCTACCTCTCCAAGTAAGGCAGGCAATTTTTTAACGTTTTCCATATTGAGCTCAATCCTTCCCATATCAGTGCTTTCAATGTTCTTGTCAGTGCGCTTCGCAATCACCACTACTTCTTTAGCCATGATATCGTTGCTCATCATTTCAACATTCTTCTTGGTGGCAACATCTATTTTAATAGCTGATTCTTGAGAAGTATAGCCTATGTATGAAAACGAAATGGTATAGGTACCTGCTGGTAGGGTAATTGAATAGAAGCCAAAGGTATTAGCTACTACGCCTTGTTTCAACTCCTTTACATATACATTAGCACCTATCAATCCTTCAGAAGTTTTTGCATCACGTATAAAACCACTTATAACGTATTTATTTTGAGAAAAAAGAAACGAACTTAGAAGGACGAGCACAAGAATGATAGCGCTTTTTTTACAGATTTGGTTCATATTGAATTATTAAATGAATGCAGTACAAAATTATATAACTATAACATAATAAGTAAGAAAAAGGTTGTCTGATACAACAATAAATAGTAAAGAGAATGAAAAGCATATAACATCAAATTTACAGCCCATCCTTAAATGTAAAATGAGGTTCAAAGTATATCTTGAACCTCATTTTTGAGCTATAAAAAAGCTAATCTTTTCTTGCTTATTGACAAAAATATTTTACGTTATCTACTCCAATCTTCGATAGCTCTTGTATACAATTTAAAATAGATTTTTCATGAGTGAATGAATCATATTTTTTGGATATTAATGTACATTTTTTCTTCGTTGACTACGAATTTTTTCACTTTTCGTACTCGAACATCAAAACTAGACCAGTTGGTAGATGCAGTGGCATAATCATTCTTGCCATTTATTGAGTAATAGAATCGCATTTGAAAATTAGGTGCATCCGCTTTCCATTTGTAATAAATCGTTTTCATAAATTTATTTTTATCTTCAATCTTATAGACCAAAGTTGGAATTTCAGCCTGCTTCAAATATTGGTCAAATAAAGGTCTTAAGCTTTTTCTACTTTTTGTTTCAAAATATCTAACCACATCGTTATAATCAATATTTTTAGTCTTAAATGTCTTTGCTGAAAAATCATGAATCATTCCAAACCACAAAGAATCATTATTGATAAAAGTGCGTAAAGTATTTAAAAACAAGCAAGATTTGTTGTACATATCTCCAGCACCTTCACTATTAACGCCATACTTTCCTTGTATTGGTGCTTTATTAGCCACACTCTTTTTCTTTGCATTGATATAGTCCTGTGCTTTTTTCTTGCCAAACAGTTCTTCTACATAAATGGATTCAGCATAAGTGCAAAAACCTTCATGTATCCACAAATCAGCAATATCCTTACATGACACACTATTGCCCCACCACTCATGTCCTGATTCATGAATGATTATGTAATCGAAGTCAAGACCTATTCCAGAAAAATCTCTCCCATTATAGCCAGTTTTATATTTATTTCCGTAGGCAATAGCACCTTGATGCTCCATCCCTAAATAAGGGGTTTCGACTAATGCATAGCCATCATTCCAAAATGGATAAGGACCAAAGTATTTTTCATAACAAGCCATCATTGGTTTTACTTGTTTGAAATGTTTCTTTGCTTGTTCTAAATTATAGGGCATCACATAGTAATCTAGGGATAGATCTGTTGATATTTCATTACTCGTATAGCTGTCAGAGAAATGAACATAATTCCCAATATTCAAAGTGACATTATAGTTATTAATTGGATAGGAAACTTTCCATGTGGTTGTCCGTGTTGCATCGGTATTTTTACTATCACTCAATAAACTACCATTTCCAACAAAAAACAAATCAACAGGATAAGTACAAGTTATTTTCATGCTATCTGGTTCGTCACTCAATTCATCTTTACAAGGCCACCAAAGGCTTGCTCCTGTTCCTTCACAAGCCACAGCCACCCAATCTTTATTTTCATCATCTTTTGCCCAAACGAAGCCACCATCCCAAGGTGCCCGTTTTGCTTGATTTGGTACTCCATGATAAACAACCCTAATCTTGTCTTTCTCTTTAGGTTTTATCGTTCGATCCATTGCAATGAACACAGCATTTCCATCCCTTTCATAAAGTAAAGGAATTTCATTATGCTCTATTTTGTCAATAATCATGTTTTGAAACAAATCTATTTGCAAACGGTCGAATGGCGTGTTGGCAGTGAAATATAAAGTATTGTAACCACTAATAGATTTTGAAGCGATGTCGACCTTTACATTTAAATCATAAAAGGTAACATCATAACAAGTTCGCTCTGGCCGTAGACCGCCTCGCAAAGAATCATCATGTGTGAATGCAACTTTCTCTCCATCGAGCAACTGTGAATAGATGCAACCATAAAACATAATAAATGTTAATAGCAATGCGTATTTTAATGAACCTTTTCTCATTTAAGAATGTAATAATAACTTTGACAATCAATTTATACCTCAAAAATACAATACTCTAGTTTAATGGCGAAACTTTATTTTTTTAGTCTTCTCTTTTTAATTCTCTATTGTTCATTAGAGCTATATGCCTTTCAGGCTTTCAGAACAGTGGCAGCAAATTGGTCAGCATGGCCAAGAAGAATCACCTATATCCTCTATTGGTCTGTGATTGTATTAGGCATTACTTTTTCATTAATCAGAATGAGTGGAAATTTTGATATTTTACCAAAAGAACTAAAAGCATGGGGCGCCGGAGTTTTTATTTCTGCGCTCTTTTGTAAATTGATAATTGTTTTATTTATGTTAGGTGATGATGGCATTCGATTTGCCAAATGGATCTCAATCAAAGTCTCCGGTGCTAGGTTGATAGAGGCAGACATCACTTCTAGTCCACTTTCTCGATCTACGTTCATTTCGACTGCAGCTATTTTAACAGCAGGCATTCCATTTTACTTCAGCATGAAAGGAATTTTTATAGATGCTTTAAATTTCAAGCTCAGAACAGTAAAGATTCCTCTAAAAAACTTACCAAAAAGCTTTGAAGGATTTAAAATTGCTCAAATATCTGATATACATAGCGGAAGTCTAAATGATAGGAATAAAGTAAAAAACGGTATCAAAATGCTCAATGACCTCAATGCAGATATTATCTTTTTTACAGGAGACTTGGTAAATGATATTGCCTCAGAAGTGCTGGTATTTAAAGAATTATTTGGTTCGTTGAAGGCAAAGCATGGGGTTAAATCAATCACAGGAAACCACGATTATGGCGACTACGTAACATGGAAAAGTAAAGCAGAAAAACAAAAGAACCTTGATGATTTAATTCAACATCACAAAGACATGGGATGGGATATTCTTATGAATGAACATCGCTTTATTGAGCATGCGGATGGCAAAATAGCCATCATTGGTGTTGAAAATTACGGAGAGAGTTTAAGATTTCCAAAGTATGGAAAAATGGATGAAGCTTATCCAGGTGTAGAAGATGCCGATGTAAAACTCTTATTATCGCATGATCCTTCACACTGGGATGGGCAAATAAGGAAAGAATATCCTGAGATAGACGTCATGTTTGCTGGACATACCCATGGATTTCAAATGGGAATCGAAAATAAATACTTCAAATGGAGTCCGTCAAAGTTTGTTTATAAACAGTGGGCGGGTCTGTATCAAGAAGGAAAGCAGTTTTTGTATGTCAACAGAGGCTTTGGTTTTCTAGGTTATCCTGGAAGAATAGGTATCTTACCAGAAGTGACATTAGTTGAATTGGTCTGTGCTTAATCTAAGAGAACAACATAAATCTCAACTAAATCTCACGAAAATTCTTAGCAGTTAGATTCATACATTCTGCTTATTTACAAACATTTTGCACGTTGATAAAAAAACGTGAGTTGCTGCTATATTCTAAATAATTTAGCCACCTAAATTTAGTGTTTGTGAAGTTAAAACTTTATTCAATTTCTTTGCTTGTTTTCTTGTTAGGTTACAGTATGGATTCATTTGCGCAGAAAAGTGCCGGAACCATTAAAGGCTTTATATATGATCAAAAGAGTGGAGAGCCTCTACCCTATGCAAATATTCAACTCGTAGGCACCAGCCAGGTATCAGTATCTGATGTAAATGGTTTTTTTAATTTATCTAATGTACCAATTGGCAATTATCAACTCCTCATAAAATTTGTTGGATACAATGTAGATTCTTCATTGATTGCTGTAGAATCAAATAAGACATTAAATTTAAAATTGTTTTTAAAAGAGTCAGAAACAACCTTGAATGAAATAAAAATTGATGTCAAGAAGCAGGAGAGAAAAACACAAACTCAAGTTTCGACAATTTCCTTTAATGCGAAGACAATAAACAAAATACCTACCATTGGAGGAGAACCAGAGTTAGCACAGTTTCTACAAATCATTCCGGGCGTAATTTTCACTGGAGACCAAGGAGGACAAATTTATATCAGAGGTGGTGGTGCCATTAATACTTTGTTTTTATTGGATGGAATGCCCGTCTATAATCCATTTCACTCTATCGGATTGTATTCGGTCTATGAATCGGAAATCATTAAAAATGTGGATGTGCTCACCGGTGGATTTCCTGCTGAATATGGTAATAGAACTACTGCTGTAATAGATGTTACAACACGCGATGGCAATAAGAAGAAGATATCAGGAAAGCTGAGTGCTAATACTTTTATGAGTAAAGCTGTTTTAGAGGGTCCTTTATGGAAGTTTAAGGAAGACCGCGGTAATGGTACTTTTATTGTAACTGGAAAATATTCTTTTATTGATAAATCGTCAAAAGCCATCTATCCTTGGGTGAAAGAAGGTATTCCCTACAAATTTGGTGATGTATATGCTAAACTAAACTTTAATAGCAAGACAGGCAGTAAGTTCAATCTCTTTGGTTTTAATTTTAATGATAGAGCCACATTTGCTAATATCTCTCAAACGGGATGGAATGCCTGGGGTTTGGGTGCCAATTTTATATTGGTTCCTATCAAAGGTAAGTTCTTCTTGAATGTATTATTCAATTATTCGAATTATGATTTAAGACAAACTGAACAGGATGGCAAGCCAAGGAATTCTTCCATTGGAGGTTTCAATCTTGGTATGAACTTCACCTACTATGTAAAAAATGGCGACTTGAAATATGGAATACAGGTAACTGGCTTCAAAACTATTTTTGAATTTTATAATCAACTGGGTATAAGGATAGATCAAAACCAAAATACCACTGAAATGGCTGCCTACGCTACCTTCCGTAAAACCTTCGGAAAACTTGTATTTGAACCGGGTATTAGAATTCAATATTATGGTTCTTTGGGAGAGTTTTCTCCTGAGCCTAGACTACGATTGAAATTCAATATTCACGACCGCTTCAGAATGAAAATTGCAACCGGACTCTATTCACAAAACTTAATCAGTACTAAATCTGATAGAGACATTGTAAATCTGTTCAGCGGTTTTTTATCTGGCCCTGAAGATGAGTTACTAAAAATAGATGGGAATGCTGCCAAAAGCAAGTTGCAACACGCGGTACATGGAATTTTAGGATTCGAATATGAACCAGTAAATAATCTAACGATCAATGTAGAACCATACTACATCTATAATTGGCAACTAATTAATATCAATAGAAACAAACTCTTTCAAAATGACCCCAACTACATGATTGAAAAAGGAAGTTCGTATGGAATTGATTTCTTAATGAAATTTGAAACCAAAAGATTATTCTTATGGGGTGGGTATTCATTGGCCTGGGTAAAAAGAAATGATGGAACTCAAGTATACCCAACCAACTTTGATAGAAGAAATAATATCAATATCGCAGGATCATATAGCCTTGGTAAAAAATTAAACTGGGAGCTAAGTTTAAGATTCAATTTCGGAAGTGGTTTCCCTTTTACAAGAACTGCTGGTTTTTATGAAGATTTACAACTAAGTAATAATGTAAACACAAACATTAATGGTGAAAACGGACAATTGGGTATTTTGTATGAAAGCAAATTGAATCAAGGAAGATTGCCTGTCTATCATCGATTAGATTTAGGACTAAAAAAGAAATGGAAGATTGGTAAAAATTTGGAAATTGAATCAAATATTAGTCTAAGTAATGTCTATGACAGACA
>CAMBZT010000039.1 GCA_945872405.1 Chitinophaga pinensis
CTACAACGTCCTATGGGTCGTATTCGGGGGCGGTACCTAATGAAAAAATTACTTGGGGTAAATTAGATATTAAAACACCAAAATTTATTGTAGAAAGTGATGCTACAATTGTAGCGCCATTGATTTTCGCCTATATCTTAGGTTGGTAAAATATTTTTGTTGTGGTGGTTTTCTGTGTATACAATAGAATGCTTGTTAAACTTTAATATGTTTAACGAAGAAAATTAATTTGACGCATACTCCTGCAACACAATTAACTATTGCTTTCTGCAAAGCAATATCTCCTTATCTTTAATTTATGAAAAACTATATCACTTACTTTTATCTTTCTTGTTGGTTCCTTCTTTTTGTTGGTTGCGAACAAATAAAAACTAACAGAAGTGACGATAATTTATTCGTTGGCGTTTGGCAAATGGAGGGCCGTTCGATGTTTGAGGGAATGCAAGTTGCAATTAGCAAAAAAGAAAATGGTTCTTTCGAAGGTAGAATCCTTCGGTTAAACGAAAATAAAATGATTCAACTCTTTGCTGATTCTAATCAGATAATAGTTAGTGACATCAAAAGAAATACAAATTCTCAATTTACTTTTACGGAGAAAAAGATTGCTGGTGATTTGTTTTCAAATTATGGTTTGGAAACAAAAACAGACTACAAGGCTGTTTTTATCACGAACGATTTGATTGGTTTAAGCAGTGGAACTTTGGATCCTAAGGTTTCTAAAATCGTATATCGCAGAGTGAAATAAACCACGCACCCTATTTAGAGTACTATGCTTTGATCATCTTTGATTCTAACGATTTCATGAATCTATCGATGTCTCCCACCGAATACATGGAGGTGATAAAGAAATTATTGTTCTCTAGATTGTATTTAACAAATGGTTTGACTAAAAATATTTGTTGGTCAACGACTTGTTTGCTATCCACAAAAGAGATGGTATATACAAAGAAGTACAAAAATGGTAAGGCTTAAAAAGGCTAATTTTAGTTTCTTAGAGTTGCCTGATAGTTGTTCTGTAAATAAATAACTTTCGCTCACGCTTTCTCGTTCTATTAAGTATTGAAAAATTATCTAACGACGTCAAAAGTCTAGATTTTTCCAACCATTTCGGCTGGCACTACCCATTCGTCAAATTGTTCTGCGGTTACATAACCCAAATCGATGGCTGTTTGCTTCAATGTTTTTCCTTCTTTATGAGCCGTTTGGGCTATTTCAGCTGCTTTATAATACCCAATTTTAGTATTCAAAGAAGTAACCAACATCAAAGAATTGTTTAAGTTTTTGTTGATATTCTCTTCGATAGGTTCGATGCCGATAGCGCATTTGTCATTGAATGACACACAACCTTCACCTATCAATCGAGCACTATGTAAGAAGTTATAAATCATCATTGGCTTAAATACATTTAGTTCGAAATGACCCATGGACCCGCCAATATTAATGGCAACATCGTTACCCATTACCTGTGCTGCAATCATTGTTAAAGCCTCACACTGTGTAGGATTTACCTTGCCTGGCATAATAGATGAACCAGGTTCATTGTCTGGAATAAAAAGTTCGCCAATGCCGCATCTGGGACCAGAAGAAAGCATCCGAATATCGTTCGCTATTTTCATCAAGGATACAGCAACTGTCTTAAGCGCTCCATGTGCTTCGACAATCGCGTCATGTGCAGCCAATGCTTCGAATTTGTTTTCAGCAGTGATGAATGGAAGTCCTGTCAATTCAGAAATATTTTTTGCTACATTCACCGAATAACCCGGAGGTGTATTGATACCTGTTCCCACTGCTGTACCGCCTAAAGCCAATTCGCTCATGTGCTCTAGCGTATTCTCAATGGCTTTAATGCCATGATTTAACTGAGAAACGTAGCCACTAATTTCTTGACCTAATGTTAAAGGTGTCGCATCCATAAAATGCGTACGACCAATTTTGACAATATGCATGAATTCTTTTGCCTTATAAGCTAAGGTGTCTCTCAATTTATGTAATCCTGGTAATGTTACCTCTCTTAATATTTTATAGCCTGCGATATGCATGGCAGTAGGAAAAGTATCGTTGCTTGATTGAGATTTATTGACGTCGTCGTTTGGGTGAATCACCTTTTTTTCGTCCATCAAAGAACCACCAGACATAACGTGTGCGCGATAGGCAACCACTTCGTTCACGTTCATATTGCTCTGTGTTCCGCTACCTGTTTGCCATACCACCAAAGGAAATTGATCGTCTAATTTGCCTTCTAGAATTTCATCGCAAGCATTCGCAATAAGATTTTTCTTTTCTTCTTCTAATACCCCTGCTTCAAAATTAGTGATGGCTGCAGCCTTTTTAAGATATGCAAAAGCTTGAATAATTTCTTTTGGCATTTTATTGATATCCTGAGCTATTTTAAAGTTCTCAATACTTCTTTGAGTTTGTGCGCCCCAATATACATTGGCTGGCACTTCTACGACACCCATCGTATCTTTTTCTTTCCTAAATTCCATATAAATTATGTGTTTGATTATTGATTAATGAATATTCTAGATTGAGCTGTAAAATTAATGCATACATCATTGTTTGTTGCTTTATATTTACCTAAATTTTTGTTGATGATTATAGTAAGTCGCAGGCTTGTTAATGTACTTTCGTTCAATTTTGCATCTGCGATGGCTTTTTTTCCGTTCATCCTTTTACAGAAAGCGTCCTTACGTGAGAATGTAATAGTGATGAATCATGAGCGCATTCATCTTCGACAGCAGCTAGAATTAATGGTCGTTCTATTCTATGCGTTGTATGTTGTAGAATATCTAGTTGGCCGTTTAAAAGGTCAAACGCATTATCAATCCTACAAAAACATCTCGTTCGAGAAGGAGGCTTATGAAAACGAGCATGATTTATCTTACCTAAAGAATAGAAAAATCTTTTCATTTCGATTTTACATTCTCCAAAAAACGATCAAGAAACCATTTTGAGTGGTGGCTTTTCTTTATCTTTAGCCATTAATTTATTAGTGCTGTTTTATGAAAAATTTGCTTTTTTTTCTTGTTTTATTTAATGCAAGTCATCTTGCTTTTGCTCAAACACCCCGTCCTACAAGCTCTGAAAGAATTCACCTAGACCCTATCGATAAACCTTTCTATCATGGAGTGGCGAGTGGAGACCCTTCACCAAACAGCATGATGATTTGGACAAGAGTAACACCAGACAGTGGCGATATTGGCGATGTAAAAATGTATTGGCAAATAAGCACCGATGTCAATTTTACCAATGTGGTAAACTATGGCTATGGCTTTGCAGATGAAGTACACGACTATACTTTTAAAACTGATGTTTGTGGGCTGGCTCCGAATACTTATTACTATTATATGTTTCAGGCAATGGGAAGAAATTCTAATATAGGAAGAACCAAGACGGCGCCCTTAGGCGACAATGATAGTGCCCGATTCGCCATTGTTTCCTGCGCTAGCTACGAGCATGGATATTTTCATGCTTATAAGGAAATTTCAGAGCGAAATGACTGTGATGCAGTGATTCATTTAGGTGATTACATCTATGAGTATAATACGGGAGGTTTCAGTGCAGGATTGAGTGACAGGATTTATGAGCCCTCGAATGAGATCATTTCATTAGAAGATTATAGAACTAGGCATTCTCACTATAAGCTTGACGAAGACCTTAGAAGACTTCATCAGCTACAGCCGTTTATCACAGTGTGGGACGATCATGAGACGGCGAATGACTCGTATAGAGATGGCGCTGATAATCATACACCGGGTGGCGAAGGAGATTGGCAGAACAGAAAAAGAAATGGAGTAGAGGCCTATAACGAATGGATGCCATTAAGAAAACCTGATGAGACAGACACGATAAGAATATGGAGAAAATTGAGGTATGGCAACTTGCTCGATTTAGTAATGATAGATTCTAGATTATATGACAGAGATTTACAAGACCTAGGCAGCACTAATGATCCAGCCCACAAAATGCTTGGAACTATTCAAAAAAATTGGTTGAAGGATCAGTTCAGTGATACTGCTACTCAATATAAAATTTTATGTAATCAGGTAATGTTCGCCCCTTTAGAGGTCTTTGGCGTGCCTGTGAATGCCGATCAATGGGACGGCTACAATACAGATAGGCAAGAAATTGAAGACCATATACGCCTGAACAATATTGAGAATGTGGTGATCCTAACTGGAGATATACATACCTCTTGGGCCAATGATGTGCCTGGACCAGGATATAACTCTTCATCGGGTGCAAACTCTATCTGTGTTGAGTTTGTTGAGACCAGTGTTACCTCAACTAACTTCAGTTTACCTGTCTCTGAAAGCATCATTCGAGCACTGAACCCACATATGAAATATGTACGGTTAACTGATCATGGGTACATGATGTTTGATGTGAATAAGAGCCGAGTTCAGACTGATTATATTTATACCACTCCCGTTGAAACGCCCAGTTATACAACATTTATAGATAGAAGTTTTATAAAAAACAATCGAGAGAATTTTTTAAGAAACACAAGTACTCCATTGAGTGGACATCTCATTTTGGCACCTAATCCTCCACTATTGCCAGATCATTCAATGGCGATGAAAAAAGTGGTAGATTCATTATACTTTACCATTGATAAAAACACCAGTAAAAACTTTTGTTTGATTCCCAACGTAAGTTCTTGTCCAGGCTATTCAGTGGAGATATTAGATAGTAGTCGCTATGGCACTCTTACAATGGATGGCAGTGATTCCTGCGGACTATATATTCCTTTTCACAACTACAGCGGCTACGACACTGCTTACTTTATTATCTGCCAGTTAAGCCCTTTTTATTGTGATACAGTGCCATTAATTATAAAGGTGAATGGTTATTATAATCGCTCTTATGTTTTGGCAGATATTCGTCAGGACTCCACCTACAATAGGTGTATTTCATATGATGATTTGTTTGAAAACATTGCGAGCAGCGGTTTAATAGCACCTTCTAATGGCGTAGCAACTCTTTTAAATGATACTTGTCTTAGCTATACTCCAAACCTAGGATTTGTTGGAATAGATACTATTTTAATTTATGCATGCGATTTGAGTATTCTTTCGCAATGCGATACTTTTGTCTTTATAATTACGGTTTTACCAACCTACACTACACAGTATATATATGCGTTTATCAATCCAGATAGTATATATTCTTCTTGCGTAGGTTTCGATGAGCTAGGTCCAAGTTATTCTTCTACCGATTTGTTTTTTAATAATCTACACTCCTATACGGTTGTAAGCAACGATACCTGCTTGCAATATATACCTGCGGTCGGCTTCATTGGAAACGATACGGTTAAAATAATCGCCTGCAAAAGCGGCACACCAATCAGGTGTGACACGATTTGCTATATTATAAATGTGGATCAGGCTAACGACATCAATGCTATAACGGAAAACCTGGTAGTGTTCGGTGCTAACCCTAATCCGTTTGATGAAGAAATAATTATCCAATATTATTTGTATGAGAAGGCAGATGTAAAATTGAAGCTGACAGATTTAAACGGCAAATTCATACTAGAAAATAGTTTTCAGGCTAGTGCAGGCTTGAAATATGGAAAACTTAAAGGACAAGGAATACCATCAGGGAGCTATATCCTTTTTCTGCAGTGCGGAAGTGAAATTTACAAAAAGAAAATTGTAAAGCTCTAAGTTTGGGATTTAGATTTCTATCCTATACTTTTAAGTTAACGATATAATTTCCACGTCTGACTATAAAGCAAAAAACCTCAATATTTCTATTGAGGTTTTTTATTGAAATCTACATTGGATTATCCCATTTTTGCAGTACCTGCTTTAACGGCATTGTCAGCACTATCCTTAGAAAGCATAGTAGTCATTTTGTTGCCTTTTCCGTCAGTACCTTGAGCCATATAACCACCTTTACTTGTTTTAGTGATTACAGCATCTACCATTGGTACATTTTTTTCTTTTGTTTTCATACAGTATGCATGAATTGTGTGTTCTTTAGACATTTTTGAAGTTTTTAGTTTTGTGAAATAATAATTGATTACAAACATGGACAAATTTTTTCAATTATTGTGCTCCTATTATTCTAGTGTTAACAAGTTGGCCAAATATGTTAATCTATGCCAAGCCGAGCACGAAACTCTATCAAAAAAAACTATAATATACTCGTTAACAACATAATAATAGTCAAAATGTTTTGTTATTTAATTTTTTGACTTAAATTTATAAATTATTGATTTCATCGTGAAAATTAGAAAAGGTTATTTTTTTACCCATACTAGACAATTTGTTGGTGTTATCCTAACACTAATCTTGAGTGTTGCCTGCGTTAACGGGCAAAGTCTTAAAATTGAACAAATTCTTAAGACCCCTCTCAAAACTGTTGGTACCTACCAATTCGATCAGAGAAATTATTCTGCCCTTGCGCTAAGCATGAATTATGGCAGTACTAGCATTAATAATTATACGGATATAAAAAAAATAAAAATAGAACAAATCAAACGAATAGACTTGGTGTATACTGGTTATCCAGCAACGAGTTTTAATGATTTGACCGAAAAAAGATTACAAGCTTTAATGCGTCTAAATCCTGCTATTTTTTCCAAAAAAGACGTAGAGTGGAATTTGGTAGTACAAAACAATTGCCAGGACGAAAACAGTGCCAAATTTCTTTATCATGGGTTTGTGATTTACTATTTAGATCCCACAAAAAAACCAAGCAATAGCGCTGATATTGATTTCATAAAAGAGCGATTTAAAAACAGCGAAAACAACGATTTTTCTAAATTTTCCTTCAAGGACAGTACCGTGTTTATGACCTTTAAACGTAACTCTAACTGGAACAACTTGCTTATTGTTGCCGATTTAACAGGTAGCATGTCCCCTTATATTGCTCAGTTATTAATTTGGTATAAACTTAACACGAATAAAGATGTGGTGAGGCAGTGGGTCTTTTTTAATGACGGTGATTATCGGCCGAATGAAGAAAAAAAAATTGGGAATACTGGAGGTATTTATGATCTTAAAACCGCTGCATTTGAAAAAGTGTTGGATTTAACTTATGAAACCATGATTAACGGCAACGGTGGAGATGCGGCAGAGAACGTTGTTGAAGCAATATTAAAAGGAATCGCGCTCTGCCCAGATTGCGAAGATGTTGTGCTTATCGCCGATAACCTTTCGCCTGTTAGAGATATGGAACTGATAGATAAAATTACAAAACCTGTGAAGGTGATACTTTGTGGCAGTCAGACAGGAATAAATATGCAGTTTCTAAAAATTGCATCACAATCTGGGGGGAGTGTTCATACAATTGAAACTGACATAGATGACCTCCTGAATAAGAAGGAAGGCGAGGAGATAAGACTAGGCAATCAAAGTTTTAAGGTAGAAGACGGTAAGTTGGTTTTAATGAAAGGAATTTAAGATAAATTGCTATCGGTGATTCTCTTTTATTTATTAATACTATCCAGCAATCTTATCGATCGCTGGTTATATTTGGTGTCTTTTAATTCTTCGAGCAAAGCCCTCGCTGCCTCATTATTTTTTTGTTTCAGAAGAATTTGTGCTTTATACCAAAGTGCGTCTTCTTTATACTTGCCTCCGTTTGCAATTGTTTTTGAATAGTAACTGATTGCTTTATTGCTATTGCCGGTGTTATAGTGAGACATAGCGAGATAAAACAAAGCATCTTTGTTGTTTGGATCCTTGGTTAAAGTCTTGTTGAGACTGGTGATTGCTGCTGCGTAGTTTTGAGCTGAATAACTGTTTAATCCGCTTTTAAGATCATTTGATTCATTGTTTCCTGATGGGCTGACTTCTTTTTTCTCTGCAATAACAGACGCAGATTCCAGAGATTGATCTTTTGCTTTATCTGATACGTTTTCATACTTTGAAACAAGACCATTACTAGCCAACGCACTTCTATTTAAACTTATATTAATCGGTTTTTGTGATACACCACCCAGAACCACTTGTTGGCTTTCATTATCATAGCCTGATTGCTCGTATGCTATGTTGTGTTTCCCCCCATTTATAGGAATATCATAAAAACCGTTCACATTACTTGTACCTTCTAACTTTCCATCTACAATAATAGAAGCTCCCTTTATTGGTTGATTGGTTTGATTGTCTATTATTTGACCTTTTAGAGACAATTCTATGTTTTTATTGTTGTTGCTTAAGATGTCGTCAGATTCCTCATCGCTATTTTCAATTCTTCCACTAGTAAGCCCTGGTGGTGCTAATTTTTTCATTGGGTTCATCATGTTTCCTGTAGCAACCGGTGAAGTCGTTGTCCCATAATTTAAGACCGGTGACTGCATATCAATGTTTAACTCTGTCGAATCAAGTTGATTAATATATTTTTGGTTTAAAATGGCTTCCTCATTCAATTCTGTATTTTTTAGATCTACATTTAAAGGGGCGTCACTATCTGAATACAATGTTGATTTTTCGAATTCTTCGGTTGCTGAATGGATGTCAGCCTCCGTATTTTTTACAACAGCTAATTGCTTTTCTAAGTTGCCATACTTTTGAAAAAGTAAAAAGCTTCCTGCCACTACAATCAAAGATGCCGCAATAGCTAAGACTGGCTTTAGTACGACTTTTGAAAGGTGAAACAGTGTATTCTTCGGGAGGAGGAAACCAGATTGCACTCTAATTTGTGAGTTTAGTTCCTCAGCAACTTGTAACAACATCATTGGATTGTTCATTAATTTCAATCCGTCTATAGAATCTTTCAGCATTTCGTCCTTCTGCAAAAGTTCATCTATTTGCATTCTTTCTGACTCAAGAGCTGTTCCGTTCAAGTAACGGGATAGCAATTGCGCAGATATGGGCAACGTTTCCATTTGATTTATCTCATCTTGCATTTTGTTCCAATATTATTTTCAAATTCCGCTTTCCATTTTGAATATAGCTTTTCACTTGTTTTATGTCATATCCTGTTATTTCAACGATATCTGTATATGATTTGTCTTTTAAATAAAATAATTCTATACAAAGCTTTTGCTCCTCTTTTAGGCCGGTCATTGCTTTTTCTAAGCCATTTAACAGTTTTTCTTTTCCTTCTTTTGTTTCTAGATGAAAAAAAGCATCCAATTCCATATCTGATTGCTGAGTTTCTCCACCAAAGTCTTCTTTCAACTCTACGAGACTTCCCTTTTTTCTGAGCTCCATTAAGCAGTGATTTCTCGATAAGGTATGCAACCAGGGTTTAAAATTCTCTACTTGGTGTCTCTTCAAAAGAGAAATTAAATTTTCAAATATTTGCATCACCGCATCTTTAGAGCTGTCTTCATCTTTCAAGTATTTCATGCAAATACCGAAAACCAAAGTCGTATATCGCGTAAACAGCTCGCCCACATATTTCGTGTCGTGCGAAGTCCTGTATTTCATTACAAGCTCAGCGTCAGTTTCAATAGTTTTACTTTTGGGTTGCCAAAAATTCATAGCATAAAAATATGTTTTTTTTTATTTATTCTCTCTTACTAAATCTCATGATCTATTTTTGTTCTTAAACATTGAATTCTAATAGAGTGGCAATTTTCTCAAGCTAATATTTCTTTCTGTCCTTCCTACTCCATACGTCAAGATACAACTATCTTAAGAGACTTCGAAGTAAAGGCAATCAATAAGTAGTAATACTTAATTCTTAAAGTAAGAGAAAAACAAATATTGGTTTAACTATATGACGAGAACCTATCTAAATTGATTGTAAAATTATTTACGCTATCAATGAAACCTTTTGTTTTTTCTAGAGTATAAGAGGGTATACTAAAAATAAACAATTAATACCAAAAAACATGAAAATTTTAAAATTTACAATAGCGGCATTATTGATTTTCTCTTCTGCTACACTTTTAAATGCCAACAACAGCGAAAAGATTTCTAAAATGACAAGAGATTTAGTTATTGAGCCTTCTCAGGCTTGTGGAACCATCTCTTTAGATATGTTTTTTAAGGACGCCAATAACATTGCAGAAATTACAATTGAGAGAGGAACGATATTAGGTGAATCGTTCAGACAGATAAAATCAATTTCGGCAGGTGAATTGCAAACGATGGTTGACGGCAAGTTAACAATAACAGACAAATATCCATTGGCAGGAAACAGCGATGATGTATATTATAGGGCCGTGGTGATAGACAAAGAAGGTGTTATGAGATTCTTTCCCGCTTCTCAGATGGTTGGATTAAGCACCGCTGCAGCTGAATAAATACAAATCAAATTAAAAATGAAACACCTTCCATTACTTGGGAGGTGTTTTTTTTGGCATATAAAATGATTACATTTACTCAACAAACAAATTTATCTAATGAAAAAACAGCTCTTCCTTTGTATAATATTAATCAACTCTTTGGTTTTTTATGCACAAACCACTCCAACTAATACCACTTCACCAAACACAAATTCTGTTGCCCCAGCTGCAAATTCTGTGCATCCAGTAGTATCAATGACGCCCGCTCAACAGACAACGCAAAAAAAACCAGGTAAATCTAAAGCGCCTCAAATTACATTTGAATCTATAGATCTTGATTATGGTATTGTGGTACAAGGATCAGAAGGTACTAGAGTTTTTAAGTTTAAAAACACAGGAAAAGAATCTTTGGTGATTAGCAATTGTAGTGGCTCATGTGGTTGCACAGTTCCTACGTGTCCAAAGGAAGCTTTTGCTCCTGGCAAATCTGGAACGATACCTGTGCATTATGATACCAATAGAATTGGGGCTTTTACAAAAAACGTAACAGTACAAACCAACGATCCAACGGGTCCTAAAGTACTTACCGTACATGGTACGATAGAGGCGAAAAAACCATAAAAGAGTTATAACTTAAAGAAACCTGACGACTCCAATTCGTCGGGTTTTTTTAGCTATTTTTGTAACCCCAATGAAAAGCTTAACAAAAGATATTAGAAAACTAAGCAAGGAAGAAATAGCTGCCGATTTCGCCTTACAAAACATTCCAAAGTATAGAGCCAAACAGGTGTTTGATTGGTTGTGGAACAAAAGTGCTGGCTCCTTTGAAGAGATGACAAATCTTTCGAAGGATTTTAGGCAATGGATGAATGAAAATTATTCTATTCGACTCCTCTCAGAAAACGTGGTGCAACAAAGTAATGATGGGACCATAAAAATCGGGTTTCAGTGTGTCGACAACCGCATGATAGAAGGAGTAATGATACCAGCCGCCGACAGAATGACTGCTTGTGTTTCTTCTCAAGTAGGTTGTTCGCTTTCCTGTAAATTCTGCGCAACAGGTATGTTAAAAAGAGAAAGAAATTTAGATGCTGGAGAAATTTATGATCAAGTAGTTTTTCTCAACAAACAATCGATTAAGCAATTCGGAAAGTCTTTATCGAATATTGTTTATATGGGAATGGGCGAGCCCCTACTTAACTATGATAATGTAATGAAAAGTATAGACTATATCACATCTCCCGAAGGATTAGGTATGTCTGCCAGGCGAATTACTGTTTCAACTTCTGGAGTGTCGAGAGGCATTAGACGAATGGCAGATGAAGGAAAAAAATTCAAATTAGCACTTTCCTTACATGCAGCAGATGACGTAAAAAGAGAATTAATTATGGATATTAATAAAAGTAATCCATTGGATGAGGTAATGGATGCCTTACTTTATTTTTATAACAAAACTGGCAATAAAATTACATTTGAATATATCCTTTTTGATCAATTTAATGATAGCGATGAAGATGCCAGCAACCTAATAAAATTGTGCAAAAGAGTTCCTGCATTTGTAAATATTATAGAATATAACCAAGTGGATGGAGTGGTTTATACGAAAGCCAAAGAAGATAGGTTGAATTATTTTAAAAACACGCTTGAGAAAGCAGGCGTTGATGTTCAAGTGAGAAGAAGCCGCGGGAAAGATATTGATGCGGCTTGCGGACAACTAGCAAATAAAAACAAGTAGTACTACGCTGCATGTATTTCAATTCTTTAAATATTACAATATTTTATAAAAGTCTTTTGTAAGCTCTTTATATGGTTCGGTATAGTCGTTGCCCTCATCGCTTTTTTGAATAATTAATTGATCAATTTTTATAGGTGTTGCTTGGCGACTAAACCTCATTAGTAAACGAGCTACTGCTTTGTTTTCTTTTGGATAAACTTCTGTCATGTTGTTGCAATAAAAACCAAAACCTATTGCTTCCCCAATAAACTCTCTTCCTTCTGTTAAAGGAAGAATCAGAGATAAAGACCCTTCTTTTTTTAAGAGAATGTCACTCGATCTCAAGATTTCAGTATGTGTTAAATCTAATGCATGGCGAGCTGTGTTCCTTGTTTTGTCGTTGCTAAGCGTACCGTTCACAAAAAAGGGGGGATTACTGATGATGTGGTCGTATTGCTCGAGTCGTATCTTGCAAAACTCCTGAATGGACTTGTGGTACACCACTATTCTGTCTGACCATAAGGACATTTTACAATTTTCTAGAGATTGTAGGGCAGACTGTTCATCAATTTCAACTGCATGAATTTTTACTAGCTCGTTTCTTTGTGCTACCATAAGCGCCAAAATTCCTGTCCCTGTACCAATATCCAAGACTTTTGAGGCATTGGCAACATCTACCCAAGCACCGAGTAGGACGCTGTCGGTACCTACTTTCATCAAACAATAATCTTGCTTTATAGTAAATTTTTTAAAATAAAAAGGCTTTGATGGTTGATTCATGTCGCACACCTTATTTAACAATAAGATATACTAAACTACTAAATGTTTTAGAATAACAAGGTCAATTTTTTTTGCTCGTTTGTGCTTTATAGATTTTATATCGGTCGCCAAAGTCATAGCTTTCCTTCTTAAAAACGTCTAAGTACTTAGATTCTCCATCATAAAATTCATTTATAATATCTAGCACTTGATTTTCTTCCAACTCAGAAATAGTATCTTTTTGAACAATATCTACTGCTTGCTTAAAGTTTTTCTCTGAATAGTTTTTATAATAAGTCAAGATTTCTAAAGAAGCGGTTTGCATTTTTTTGTCTTTACTTTCGAAGCTGCCCTTTTCTTCAACAAACTGTATATTCTCGTTTGTTAATTCTAAGAGCCTTTTGTAAGAGGCCTTTGACTCTTTAGATTTTGATCGCAAGTCGTTGTCTAAGACAAAAACATATTTAACAACGGTATCTACCGAAGCATATACCTCATCGTGATATTGTTTGGCTGTAATACTGTTTTCTTTACAAGAAAATAATGTTGTAACAACAGAAATTGAAAATATAAATAGTAAAAATTTGTTCATTTAATAATTTTTATGAATGTAAAATTAAAAGAAATACAAAATTTCAATTATTTTTCAGTTTGAAATTATGTATAAGGCTTCAAAGTATAAATATATCTACAAATTCTGTGCTGCAATAATATTTGGTTTAATAATTTGTTCGACACCGCTATACGCAAACAATCACAATTCGGAGTTTTCTGATTCAATGCTTAAAGCAAGCTCCTTTGTTTCGATTCACAAAGCTATTAATTACCAACAAGACAGTATAGAAAAGCGATGGGGTAAGATATGTGGCGATGCGTTTATGACACAGATAAATAACATTCAGCTCTATATCGAACACACCATAAAAACCAATAGTTCAAAGGAAAAGTACCTGAAGACGCTAAAAGACTTTTTATCTGGAATTGATGAGCAAAACGCCCGAAGTTACTTCGCTTCTGGTAGGTATTTGTCTGTGCTACAATTCTATCCCGCAATAATCGATTACACTGAAAACCTTCGACTTGCCGAATTACTAGAGAAAGACAAAATATTGTCTTTAAAAGCAATTCGTTTGTTTAAAAGCGAAAAGGAGGCGGAGCCTTTTTTAAGAAAGCTAGCAGACGAAATGCCTGATGAAGTCTTTAGGAACGTGAATGAATTTGCGGATATGAGCTATAGTTCATCGGTGATTCTCTATTGTTCGGGAACGGCTCCTGTTTCAGCTGAACGATACTTAGGTGGATTTAATATGGTGAATAGAATTATTAAAACATCAGATTTTTATTTAGCTAAAACTTTGTCAAGAATTGATAGTGTCAAAACAAATCGACACAACCGTTTTTTGTATATTGATTATTTCATGAGAGATACCTTTCCCAACTATAATCTCGCAACTATTCAAACCAATAAGATTTTCTTTTTTAAAGAGCTTGCCAATCTCCACTTTAGGCCAGGCGTTTGGGGTAAATACTCTATCGATCGAGAGCTATCAATACTGTCATCAGACATTATTCGTGAAATAAATTATTATTATAGCAATGGCTATAAAAACAACGTAGAGTCTATTCTTTCTTCGTTCACAGCTGACGAGCTTTATCTTGTTTTTCTCTATGGTTATCAAGACGCTACCTTGTATTCGTTCAGTTCCTATATTGAACTTCTTAAGTATAAATCTTCTAAAACATTTGGGAGTGTTTTTTACAACTCTATAAGCGCAACAGACTTAATCAACTTTTTAGCTGTCGCTGAAAAATTTGGCAAGACTAATGATGTTTTAAGCTTAACATCTGAAGATTATAAGAACAAACTATTGCAAAATTTATCTATCAATGAACCAAGCAATGGTATCGCTATAAATAAATACTTAGATGCGTTTATCAAAACAGAAATTGTTAAAACAGAAATGAAAGAAGTAGCGGTAACGACAGTCTCTAACAGCAACATACAAAAAGATATCGTTCTGAGCAACAATTATGAAGTGAACAAAATTTCGCTTTCAATACCTGACGAGACAACAGAACTCGCTATCAATACAACCTCTAGCAAGGAAACAATTCTTAAAGACGAGGAGGTTTTTTTAAGCAGTAATGGCATATCTATTGATGAGGTCGCCTTAAAAATTAATTCACCAAGACCTGTCGTTCCGCCTGTTACGATTCGCATAACAGCCGAAGAAAGAACAATTTATGCCCTACTCCAGAACCCTGACGAAAGTCTTGGTAACATGACATATGTAAACAGTTTTCTTGACAAAAAATATGCGAAACAAACACTGATTACAATTGCTCGTCTCCATCCTGAAATGATATTTAAATACACTAAAAATATTCAATCAAAATATTGGATTAAAGAAGTGCTAGAAATTGCTGCTCGACAATCTCCTTCCTGCTACAAACGCTACTTACCAAACGAAAACCATCCTGCAAATTGGATACTTCAGTTTAGTAAAGACAGCATGGTGGTTGAAATGAATTCCATGTACAAAACACTAGGCTATAAATCTAATGCTTATTGCCTTATGGACGATATTATGTGTAAGAGAAAAAGCGCCGCCCAATGTGATAGTATAACCAAAGACGTTGACAAGAACTTTATGGAAATGATGAATATTATTTTGGGTACAGAAAATTCAATTGGTCGTAATAGCCTAGAGGCTGAACTTCAAAATTTATCCTTACTTAAGATAAGAAAAATTAATGACATAAACAATATCTCCGCTGATGTTCGTTTTGCTTCCATAAGAGATTTTTCTGCACAACAACTATATGTTTTGATGATTTATGGAGAAGACGAATTGTTTAAAAATACATTTACTGGCGTTTTTGAACGATTTATGAGTAAAATTCCTGATGGTAACGGCTTTCGATTTTTGCAAAAAATTCACTTCTTACACTTTAGAACCTTTCTTAAAATTTGTAGTAATTTTGGTCAAACAGACGCCTTTCTCAATACGATGACTCCTGACGAACGGCTCTCCCTGATAGCGCTTTTAACAAAAAACCTAGAAAAAGAAAAATATAATCCGAGTGAAGTCATCTTTGTTGCTGAAGCCATTCCTGGCTTTACAACGCTTAATGATAGGGCTGTAATTAACACCACCATTAAGAGCGAATTTGAAAGACTCCAAAAAGATAATGATGGAACAGGAATGCTACTTTATGGTCTTCTGGCATCATTAATTCAAAAAGATGTAGTAGCAGAAAAAGAGTGGTTCGTTCAGATAAGTAATTCCTTTGAATTGCCCGTTATAGATAGAATTCAAATTAGCGACCTCGTTAATCAGAATAAACAAAGCATTCAACAACACTTTTTCTATGATGATGATGACGGTAGAAGTTCGTTTTCTAATTTTCTTGCTTCTTTTCGCGCAATGCCAAATTACACAATCGAAACACACGAATCTTATGTGCAGATTTCCTCAAATGTCGGCATCAACAAAATTATTATTTTTGCAAACAAGCCAGAGTATGAACAAAACGGAGTGAACGAAATTCAAAAAGTGTTTAAGTTAAATAATTGGGAACCTTTAATTATTGTTCATCGTGGTCACAGCTTTCATACTGAAAAAACACTGAGTATTGTTCCGGCTAATGCACAGCTGCTAGTTGTGGGTAGTTGTGGGGGTTATTACAAATTACCGATTGCCATTGAGCGCGCGCCTGATGCACATATTGTTTCTACAAAGCAGATTGGTACAATGCGTGTTAATGACCCTATCATAAAATTGATTTGTGAAAAAATTAGAATAAATCAAGATATTGTGTGGTCAGACTTTTGGAAGCAAATTGAAGTACAGGTTGCCAAGACACCAATGTTCTATGATTACGTACCCCCGAATAAAAATTTAGGCTCCTTGTTTTTGAATGCTTATTATAAAGCCATAGATTTATCCTCTCTTAAAGACTTAGATTAACGCATTGAAAAAATTACTGTTGATTTTATATTTACTATCTGTAGGGTTTTGGGCTATCGCTCAGAGTCTACCTTCAAATACCTATTTTTATGTAAATAATGAACAAAACAGAATTGATGAGCTAGATGGAACGGCGGATAAAAAGGTCACCACAAACAATACTGATGCGACTTTGCGTGCCACTTTTGTGTATATTCATCTGGTAGATTCCATCAAAAATAATATTGATCTCCTAAAAAACTCGAACGATATTGAGAAGAAAAATTATATCGCAAACTTATATTTAACATTAAAATTGATTAATCGAAAAAATATTTTTTTGATTAATTTTTATGAAAAATTGTTTTGTCAGATAATCAATGTTTTAAATGCGAAAGAAGATAAACATCTTGAAAGCGAGTTGTATAGAAATGTTTTCTCTTCCTTGCAAATTATACCTTTTTACAAATTGTCTGAAGAAACAAGCTCTTTTTTAATGACTGCAGCACTGACCTATCCAGATGAAGTATTAAAAAAATACAGCGAATATGCTGAACAGCCTTGGTCAGCAAGTGTTGTGGAGGCCGCAGCAAAGTCTTCGCCTTCGTCGGTAAAGAAATACTTGAATGGTTCACAACCTATTCGTCAGGTATTAAATTTAAGTAATGATTCGTGCATACATATCATTCTAAATATCTATCAAAAATTTGGAGTAAAGAGTAATGCATTTGCCTTTACAGAGGGTATTTATCGTAACGATTTTCCCATCAATAAGGCAGATACGATTGGTCGGTCTGAAATTCGATATTTTGTTACTTTATTAAAAATGAAAAAATACTTCCGTCCTGTTGGCGAGTACAGCATTGACAAAGAAATAGAGTTAATCTCATTAAAGTATGTTCGTCAAGTGAATGAATTACATGACGAAAGCGACCCTAAGATTCGTTACAAAATTGTAGACAATCTTATGCCTGAAGAACTTTATTCCTTAATGGTTTATAGCAAAGACGAAATTTTCACCTCCACCTTTTTAGGAATTTATAATCGAATGATTTTAAAAATGGCGAACATGAAGGGAGATCAGTTATTACAACATGTTGGTTTTAATAAATTCCAAACCTTTATCAAGCTCTGTGCAGGATTCAACACATTAGATCTGTTTTTAAAAACAATGAATGAGGGTGCAAAAAAAACCATACTGGAAGACTTTGTAAAAAACTTAGAAGCAAACAAAGGCGATCTTTCTGCTGCTGTTGAGGTTGCTGATGCCTTTGGCAGTATTAAGGACTCTAATGCTCTTACCATCATCGAAAACTCTTTGTTAAGTGAGTACAAAAGAGTTGAAAGTCAGAATAATCAAGAGGGAAAAGCAATTTATGGATTGCTCATTTCATTATTTAATGATAAGTCAACAACTAACAAAAATGCCTTTAACGCTATCAGTAACAAATACAAGCTACCAGTCATAGACAGAATTGCATACCAAGATCTAATTAATGCCGATTCTGTTAATCTTCAAATTCATTTCTTCTTCAATGATGATGATGGAAAGGCATCCTTTAAAAGTTATATCGAAACTTTTTCGAGTGCGGGTTGGACCATCAATAAATTAGAAAAATTTGTAGAGATAAAAAGCAAAAATAATCGTGTTCAAATTCTTGCAAACTATCCAGAAACGGAAGAAAGTGGAGGACATGAGGCGATGATGATGTACTACGACACCAATGGTTTAGCGCCTTCTATTATGGTACACAGAGGCCATAGCTACTATGCTATGAAAACCATTGAAAAGATTTCTCAGCATACAAAAATCGTTTTTCTAGGAAGCTGTGGTGGATACAATAATTTGAACGAGATACTGGACAGGTCTCCAGATGTTCAAATTATAGCCACAAAGCAAATAGGTACTATGGCAGTAAACAATCCGCTCTTATTGCAATTAGCCACTACTATCAGTAACAAAAAGGAAGTAAAATGGGCTGAACTATGGAGTACTTTGGAAAAGACTATCAAGCCAAACAATGCGGCTTTTGAACGTTTTGAAGACTATATTCCCCCTTATAAAAACCTCGGTGCTATTTTTATACAATCTTATAGAAGACAAGTAGGAAATTAATCAAACTTGTTGTTACCTCCCATCTCTTTCCATTATAATTGAATAGCTGCAATGAACTTGATTTTACTGATCTATAAAATAGTTGCACTTTCGATTCCGTTTTTGTGAATCATTTTGTTACTGAAATGAGATAGAGGAATGATTCATCGGCATGCTTGATAGAAATGTTTATCTGTGCAGTGAATTATGAATTGATAAAAAAAGAAGTCATACACGCTAATATATTATCTTCGTTTTACTAATCTACACTATAATGACAACAACGAAGGAACACAAAAAACTCAATCTATTTGATGCCACCTTATTGGTAGCGGGTTCTATGATTGGCTCAGGGATTTTTATTGTGAGCGCCGATATGAGTCGATGGGCAACTGGTAGCGGCTGGTTGCTTTTGATGTGGGCATTGACTGGAGTTATCACTATTCTAGCTGCCTTAAGTTATGGCGAATTAGCGGGAATGATGCCAAAAGCGGGTGGACAATATGTTTATTTGCGCGAAGCATACAATCCCTTAGTGGCGTTTCTTTATGGTTGGGCTGCTTTTCTTATTATTCAGTCTGGAACCATTGCTGCTGTAGCTGTGGCCTTCGCAAAATTTACGGGTGTCCTTTTTAGTGGTGTTAGCGAAAATCACATTCTCCTTGAGCTTGGAGGGTTTAAACTTTCGGCGGCCCAAATATTAGCGGTAGCAAGTGTCTTGTTGCTAACCTTTTTAAATACGCTCGGGATTGAATATGGGAAAATAATTCTCCGAATTTTCACCTCCGCTAAATTGATTGCTCTTTTTGGAATCATTGTTTTAGGCATTTTAGTGGCTAGCAATGCTGAGGTATTAAAAGCCAATTTTACAGATATGTGGCAAATGGGCTCTTATGTCAAAGACAATGCCACTGGTAAATTTTCTTTTCAAACCATCAGTTCGTTGATGTTGGTTTCTGTGTTAGGAACTGCTATGGTAGGCTCTTTATTTTCGAGCGACGCATGGAATAATGTAACATTTATTGCTGGAGAAATTGATCAACCACAAAAGAATATTCCTCGTAGTTTATTATTAGGAACGGTGATTGTGACTATCATTTATATTCTGGCTAACGTCGCTTATCTATCTGTATTGCCTTTTCATGGAAATCAAGATGCCACAGATGTGATGGGGAGAGGCATTCAATTTGCACAAAACGAAAGGGTAGGTGTCGCTGCTGCTACCATGATTTTTGGTGGTGTGGCTACTGTTATCATGGCCATCTTATGTATGGTTTCTACTTTTGGTTGTAATAATGGAATTATCATGGCGAGTGCTAGAGTTTATCAAGAAATGAGCAAAGACGGCTTGTTCTTCAATCAAATGAAGAACAATAACAACAACGGCGTTCCATCCTTTGCGCTTTGGACACAGTGTGTTTGGATTTGTATTTTATGTCTTTCTGGCAAGTATGGTACACTCTTAGATTTTGTGATGTTTGGTGTAATGATTTTTTATATTCTTACTATTTCAGGTGTGTTTATACTTCGCAGAAAAAAACCCGATGCCTTGCGACCATACAAAACATTAGGTTATCCTGTGTTGCCAGCCTTATATATCTTGCTTGCTTCTCTGTTTTGTTTAAACTTACTATACACACAATCAATGACCTCGTTTATAGGTCTAGGAATTATACTTTCTGGAATTCCAATCTATTATCTGTGGGCAAAAAAAACACAGGCATAAATACCAAAACTATCTTTAGCGAATAGACTAAATTTGCTCCTTAATAATTAATTTTAATGGAGTCTATTAGTGTTTTTGAAATTTTAAAAATTGGGATTGGTCCTTCAAGTTCGCACACCATGGGACCTTGGAAGGCGGCTGAATTGTTTATTCAGTCTCTCACATCCAAACAAAAGATATTGCACGTTAAAGAAGTATTTGTGTTTTTATACGGTTCGTTAGCCAAAACAGGAAAAGGGCATGGAACAGACATTGCTGTGATGATGGGACTTTGCGGAGAAGATTATACGCGCATTAATACCGATGATATTCCGACTAAGGTGGAGCAAATAAAGTCCAGTCAACAAATTTATTTTGCACAACAAAAGATGATTCCCTTTGTCTATGAAAG
>CAMBZT010000040.1 GCA_945872405.1 Chitinophaga pinensis
CTGAATGATGCCATTCGTCAAAAGGCTGATGTATTCATCACTTCAGACTATAAATACCATCAGTTTTTTGATGCAGATGGCAAAATTGTGATTGCTGATATAGGCCATTATGAGAGTGAACAATACACAAAAGAATTAATAATTGAACTATTAACGCAAAAATTTCCTACTTTTGCACTTCATTTTTCCATTACAAATACAAATCCAATAAAATATCTATAACAGATGAGTAAAGAGAAAGAAATATCCATGGAAGAAAAATTGTTGAAGTTATTTGATCTTCAAACAATTGACACGCAAATTGATAAATTACAAACCCTGAGAGGTGAACTACCGTTAGAGGTGAAAGATCTTGAAGACGAAATTGTTGGTTTAAATACCCGATTGACTAATCTCGAGACTGAGGTTAACACGATGAAAGAAGAGATTTCCAATCACAAGAATAATATCGTCGAAGCAAATACATTGATTGCAAAATATACAAAGCAACAAGCGAATGTAAAAAACAACCGTGAATATGACGCTCTAACCAAAGAAATGGAATTACAAAATCTTGAGATTCAATTGTCAGAAAAGAAGACAAAGGATGGTAACTTCAAAATTGAGTCTAAAAAACAAATAACTGAAGATGCGAAAGCAAAATTAGTGTTGAAGGAAGGCGAGTTGAAGATTAAAAAGAAAGAGTTAGACAAGATTATAGCAGAGACAGATAAAGAAGAGAAAGAGTTGAACAAACAATCTAAGGTTGCAGAAAAAGGAGTTGACGAGCGTTTATTATCTGCCTATAACAGAATTAGAGGTGCTTACAGAAATGGGTTAGCTGTAGTTACCGTAGAGCGTGATGCTTGCGGAGGTTGCTTTGCAGAAATTCCACCTCAGTTACAAGTAGAAATCAGCCAACGTAAAAAAGTTATTCTTTGCGAGCATTGTGGAAGAATATTAGTTGCGCATCATTTGGTGATGAACGAAGCATAATTGCTTGTCCCATCTATTCTAGCATTGAAAAAAATATATACATATATTAAGCCCGTATTCATTCTGATGATTACGGGTTTTTTGATGTCTTCCCATTTGTACGGACAAAAGTTTGATTTTAACCAAAATTGCAGGAATGCTTACTCAGAAATTACAGCGCTACGCTTAAAAAAAGGACAGCAACTTTTGGATGCAGAAGAACAGTTGCACCCAAATAATGATATAGTTACCTATCTAGAAAATTACATAGATTTCATTGAATTGTTTTCTTCAGAGAGCAAAGGTCGCTATAATTTGCTTTCACAGAATGGACATGAACGTATAGAGAAGCTCTCTTCATCAGATAAAAATTCGCCCTACTATCTCTTTACACAAGCGGAGGTATATATACAGTGGGCGGTAATTAGGCTGAAGTTTGGAGATTATGTTTCAGCGCTACTCGACATCAGAAAAGCCAACAAATTATTGCTTGATAATAGGACTAAATATCCAGATTTTAAACCCAATATCAAATCACTTGCCACGCTACAGTGCTTATTTGGTAGTATTCCCGACAACTACAAATGGGGAGGTTCCTTATTCGGTTTGTCTGGTAGCATTGAAGAGGGAAGTAAAATGCTGAATAACCTCATCAGCTACAGTCATACGAATGATTTTATTTATAAAAATGAAACGGTAATCATTTATTCCTTTGTTCAATTTCACCTCAACAATAAACCTAAAGAAGCATGGAAACTATTGATTAGTGAAGGATTTCCTATTGAAAATAATTTGATGAGCTATTATGTCTTAGGATATATCGGCACCTATGGTGGCAGTAGTGAATTAGCATTGAAATATCTACTCAAAGCTCCACGAAGTAGCGACTTTGTGCCACTTTCCCAGATTAGTTATTTTATTGCCCTTTGTAAACTCTATGCATTAGATCCTTTGTCCGACAAATACTTTCAAACATTTTTAGCAGAGAATAAGAGCAAAAATTATATCAAAGCAGTAAATCAAAAATTGGCTTGGCATAGTTTAATTTTCAAGTCAGAAGTTACCTACCAATCATTTGTGACGAAAATTTTAGAGAGTGGTGAGGTAGCAATTGATGCAGATAAACAAGCACAAAAAGAAGCTATTCAGAAAGAAGTACCTGATATTTTTCTGCTCAAAGCACGACTACTTTGTGATGGTGGATATTATAGTAAAGCGTTGACATTCATGCAACAGAGGACCTTTAATGACTATGTGAGCCTCAAGAAAGGGCTTGAATACGAGTATCGTTTGGGGCGTATTTATGACCTGAGTGGTGATAAGACAAAAGCTTTGGTATATTATCAAAACGTAATAGAAAAAGGACGTTACTCACCCTATTACTATGCGGCAAATGCTGCACTAAATACTGCCTATATCTATGAAGAAAGAAAAAATATAGTGATGGCGAAACAGTATTATACCATTTGTTTAAGCATGAAAGATCATGAGTATGTAAATAGCATTTCACAGAAGGCAAAATCTGGAATGAATCGTCTAGGAGAGTAAGGTATTAGATAAATTCCTTAGATGCTTTGTGTTAAATTCCCAATAATAAAAATTAAAATATTACCCTAGATTGGCTTCTAATTAAACTAGATTTGTCTATGTCGAAAAATAAAAAAATTGCCTTTGCTTGTCTCTTCTTCATTTTGCTAGTGATTGGATTGAAATACTATAAAAAATACAATGTTGCTCCCGAAATTAAGTTTAAATCAATTGAACTTACAGATCTTGAAGGTCGAAAAGTAAATTGGAATCAAATACCGAAACCCATATTTATCAATTATTTTGGCACTTGGTGTATCGATTGCAGAAAGGAATTACCAGCACTCATTGCCCTTGGTAAAATTCTTGCGGAGGAGAAGGTCAGCATCATTTTAATTTCTGATGAATCAACAGAAAGATTGCAAGACTATGTTTCAAAAAATAATATTCCCTTCAAGGTATATCATTCTATTTCCAATTTCAAAGACCTTGGTGTTGTTAAATTCCCTACTTCTTATGTCTTGGATAAAGAAGGCAGAATTGTATACAGTGCAACTGATGTTCAGCCATGGACAAATCATGAAGTGGTGGAGCAGATAAAGGACGGAATTCGTTAGCTATTTTTTTATTTACTTTCTGCATACCGTAACAATTCGACGGCTTTTTAGATAATTTCCGTTGGCGAAGCAATAAATCTTTGTCTATGGAAGAAAAGATATCTATAAATAATAACAAAATTAAAGACCTTTTACATAAATTTGTAGGAGTACCAACACATCAATATAAAACATTTTCGCTATGAAAAAACAATCACTAACCCTCCTTTTACTTTTTATCACTTTGCTAGGCTTTTCGCAATCAGAAGATTATTTATGTTATCCAAAAGATCCTAAAGCTAGGTATCGTGAGCATAATTATGATATGATAAGAGGAGTGATTGACGTCAATTTTAATAGCAAGGAAGGTATCGTAAATGGAAAGGTGACCTACGATTTTGCAGCGAAACAATTAAAAGTGGATACCATGTATTTAGATGCTCCAGGCATTACTTTTTCATCGATACAATTGGACAAAAAGGAGGTAAAATATAGACAGTATGGGGAAGGAATTACATTGCTTTTTGATAAGTCACTCACCTGGGATATGACACATCAATTGGTACTAAACTATACGTGTACACCTAGAAAAGGAATCTACTTTGTAGGTTGGAATGATGAGAAAAATTTAATGAGAAAACAGATTTGGACTCAGGGACAAGGAGTAGATAATAGAAATTGGATACCCGGCTATGATGATGTTTCAGACAAACTATTGTTGGAGACTATTATCACTTTTGACAAAGATTATGAGGTGGTGTCTAATGGCAATCTTGTGGAGACAAAAATAAACACTGATGGCACAAAAACATGGCATTATGCAATGAATCAACCGATGGTACTCTATTTGGTGATGATCGCTATCGACAAGTATGCGTTTAAAGACATTATTTCAAAAAATGGACTACGCATTCGACAGTATTATTATGGAGATAGACCTGAAACTTTTGAACCCACCTATAAGTATTCTAAGGAAATGATGGATTGGGAAGAGTCAGAATTAAGAACTCCTTTTCCATGGAAAAGCTATGCTAATTGTCCAGTTCAGGAATTTATGTATGGAGCGATGGAGAATACTACTGCCACCATTTTTACCGACTTTTATGTGCAAGATAAAAGAGGTACACTAGAAAGAAATTATGTAGACGTAAATTGTCATGAACAAACCCATCAATGGTTTGGTGATTATGTGACAGAAATCAGTAGCACACATCACTGGTTACAAGAGAGTTTCGCAACACATTATGCCAAACATTTTAGAAGATTTATTTTTGGAGAAGATGAATTTCAGTGGATGAGAAGAGGTGAAATGAAGAGCGCCATTGCTGCAAATGTTGCGAATCAATTACCTATTGCTAGTTCTCAGGCCGGCAGTCCTCGTCATTATCCGCAAGGAAGTATTGTTTTAGACATGATGAGATATGTGGTTGGTAACGAACAGTACAGAAGAGTGATAACAGCTTATCTACAAAAATATCCTTATCAAAATGTAGAGAGTAATGATTTATACAGAGCTTTCTACAATGTGTTAGGCATTAATCTAGATTGGTTTTTTGATGAATGGGTTTATCGCGGAGGCATACCAGAATATACAATCAATTATATGGATACAGGATCTAAGTTGACAATGATTGTGAATCAAACACATGAAAAGACAAATGTAACCGGAGTGTTCAAAATGCCTATCAACATTGAGTTTCATTATACAGATGGAAGCAAAGATTCTTTTCAAGTCTGGAATAAAGTAGCAAAAGATACTGTTAGTTTTACCAAATCAGATGTTACAAAAAAAATTAGCTATGTTTTGTTTGATCCTAATAATCAGATTTTAAAAACCGTTAAATTTGAGAAAAGTTATCAAGAACTAATTGCACAGGCAAAAAATACTGCTTTTATGATAGACAGATATGATGCCATAATTGCACTAAAATCTATAGAGATTGAAAAGAAACGCAAAGATTTGGTCGAGCTTTATCTAAAAGAAACATTTAGTGGAATTAAGATGGAAATATTATCTCAACTTGCCAACGATGACAATAAAGATACAAAGATGATTATGATCAAAGCAATGACAGATACCAGTCATATGGTAAGAAGAGCAGTGCTTGATAATACAACAAAGCTGGATAAAAATTTACTAAAAAATTACGAGGCATTACTTTTTGATCCTTCCTATCAAACGATAGAAACAGCATTAAATAAACTTTGTAGTGAGTTTCCAAAAAACGCTGAAAAGTATCTAGAATTAACAAAAAATGATATGGGAATGAATAAGAATATCCGAATCACTTGGTTACAAAATGCTTTAACCTATAAAAAAAATCAAGACGCTGCCTATAAAGATGAATTGATTGGATATGCGTCACATTCGTATGAATTTAGAACGCGTACAAAAGCTTTCACTGCACTAGACTCATTGAAACTTTGGAATGAGAATTTGATTCAAAATCTGTTAGAAGCAACTTATAATAGCAACGGAAGATTGGCTGGACCAGCTACGACAACGATAAGAAACCTATCCAAAAAAGAAGAATTTAAAACAGCGGCAAAAAAATATTACGAAACTCATGTTTGGAAGGATTGGCAGAAAGAGATTATGGAGAAGATTTGGGAGTAGTAGTGGATCATAAAATGAAAGGTTCGATGCTAAAAAAAATTACATGAATATTTTTTGCAAGCCTAGCTATAATAATAGGATTCAACCCTAGCCTCTATCTTTTTTTGGAAAGAAGTTTAGGTTTACTTAGCACGAAATCAAGCACACTTCTAAGCAGTTTCAGTTGGAATATTTTTTTCTGCACACCTATCATATTTGCGGCTATTGTACTATTGATTGGCTGGATTCAATTTAATGATAATCAACAGCACAAAGGTTTTTAACAAGCTTAGTCAACCTCAAAAACCCGCTTTAAGTATTATACAAAAAGCTCCTTTTGGACATTCCAGCAATAATTTTAGAAAATATTCGTTATAATGTCACTAATTTAATTGTCGATGAAAGTATTTCACTTTATTATTTTTTGTTACATTCTTGCATCGTGCAAGGCATCATCAAAAAGCAATCTTGTTAATAATATTGAGTTTGAAAGAGAAGCGATTATAATTGACTCTACAAAAATTCAATTTCCATGGCTCAGCAATTATGATGTAAAAAACAATGTACAGAATAACATCCCATTGCCAAAAGGATACTATAGAGAAAATGCTACCGCGAATAGCTTTACTCATTGGCTGCGCCACCTGCCTTTGAAACCAAACGACATGATTGTCAATTTATACAATGGTGATGAGAAGGCAATTCAAAGTGCACAGTTTGCTATTTTAGATATTGATGTAGGTAAAGAAGATTTACAACAATGTGCTGATGCCGTGATGCGCTTAAGAGCAGAATATTTGTATGTACAAAAACGCTTCGACCAAATACATTTCCGTTATACTTCAGGAGATTTGGTGAGTTGGGATCAATGGCGTATGGGTATGCGACCAATGGTCAATGGCAACAAGGTGAGTTGGCAACAAACAAGCACAGAAGATGATAGCTACAAAAATTTTAAGAAATATTTAATAAATATATTTTCCTATTGCGGCTCACTTTCCTTGTCTAGAGAGTTGAAACAAATATCAGACATTCATAATATTCAGGCAGGTGATGTCTTTATTAGAGGTGGTACACCGGGACATGCCGTCATTGTATTGGATGTTGCGATCAATCGCGAATCTGGGAAAAAAATATTCATATTAGCTCAAAGTTATATGCCGGCGCAAGAAATTCATCTGTTAAAAAACCATGAAAACATAAACCTCAGTCCTTGGTATGAAGAGGATTTTGGTGATGAGTTAATGACGCCTCAGTATACATTTACCAGAAATGAGTTGATGCGCTTCGAGTAACCCAATTTCATTTTCAATGCTTTGATTTTTAACAACAAGCATCTAACTTTGTTGGATGTCAGAAATACGAATCGAAGATTCCTGGAAAAAAGTGATGGACTACTCTGTGAACAAACCATATTTTAAAGTCCTTAGCTCTTTTATTGCAGAGGAAATTAAAGCGGGTAAAAAAATCTTTCCGCATACTCCTCTTATCTATCAAGCCTTTAATTTAACACCGTTCAATAAGGTAAAAGTAGTTATACTAGGACAGGATCCTTATCATGACGATGGACAGGCGCATGGCTTATGTTTCTCTGTTCCTGATGCTAAAGCACAGCCACCCTCCCTAAAAAACATTTTCAAAGAAATTAAAAATGATTTAAACATTGATATACCAGAAAGTGGCAACCTCGAGAGATGGGCGAAACAAGGGGTTTTATTGTTAAATGCCACCTTAACAGTAGAAGCACATAAAGCAGGTTCTCATCAAAATAAAGGGTGGGAGATTTTTACAGATTCTGTGATTGAACAAATTTCTTTGCAAAAAGAAAATATCGTCTTTTTGTTATGGGGAAGTTACGCGAAGCAAAAAGTAAAATTAATAGATAGTACAAAGCACAAAGTATTGATGAGTGGACATCCTTCGCCTTTGAGTGCCAATAGAGGACTATGGTTCGGCAACAAACATTTTTCGGCAACCAATGAATTTCTAGAAACAAAAAAACTTAAGAGTATCAATTGGTAATGATGTTTTCATAGTTTCAACAACAGGTGCTTCATAAAACTCATTACAAATCACTTGAATAGTTTGACTGATATTCCCTATTTTGCAAGACCTATTAAAAGCCCATGATAAAAAGCTTTTTATCTAAATATTCAAGTATTGAATACACGCTGTTTATCATCATGATGGTGGCGGGATTACTTCGATTTTATAATTGGATTGAATTGCCTTATATGCACGACGAACTAAGTGCTATCATACGATTACGTTTCAACTCTCTATCTGAATTAATCAATAACGGGGTAGTTTGCGATACCCATCCACCTGGCATTCATATCTTCTTATATTATTGGGCCAAGCTTTTCGGTACCGATAGTTACATTATGAAATTGCCCTTTATTTTAATGGGAATTGGCAGTATCTACCTGATTTATTGGTTAGGTAAAAATTGGTTTGGAGCATCTTCTGGGCTCCTATCTGCAGCATTTACAGCCACTATTCAATATACTATTTTTTATAGCGAAATCATTCGGATGTATGCCTCAGGATTATTTCTATGCTTGCTTTTATTGGTCTTCTGGACAAATATTTTTATAATCAAAAAAGATAAAATTGCTGTTTGGCAATATATCATCTATGCGATGTTACTGGCTGCATGTGCCTACAATCATCACTTCTCTGCACTATTTGCCGCTATTGTCTTTTTGTTTGGATTCCTCTTCTCTAACAAACATCAAGGGATAGCCCAACTCTTAGTCGCTCTACTTGCTGCCATCATGTATCTTCCTAATATTCCCATTTTTATAAGTCAACTGCAACAAGGCGGGAATGGAGATTGGATGAGCAAACCTGCCTATCGATTTATCCTTGATTTTATTCATTATGTCTTTCAGTTTTCCATACTTGCAGAATTGCTCTTTGGTGCTATCGTCCTCACGAGTTTAGTTTTAGCATTAAGAAACAGACAACTTGATAAGCAGAAATTAAGATTACAATTTTTTGCCTTTGCACTATTTGCAATCACCTACATGCTTGCTTTTATTTATTCCATCAAAATCAATCCAGTATTGCAATACTCTGGCTTATTATTCTCATTTCCTATGTTGCTTTTATTGGCCTTTTCCTTCTGCGAAAATTTAAGTAAACAAGCCACTGTCATTCTTTGCCTAGTAATTATGTTTGTCAATGTTTTTGTATTATTTGGTCAAAGACATCATTATGAAGTGATGCTAAAACAACCGATGTATCAAAGCACAAAATTTTTACATGAACATCCAAAATACACCAAAGACGCCCTCATCATATTTAGTGAAAATTACAAATATTATAAATGGTATGAAGATTATTGGGGTGATAATTACTCCTTCATTTCCACCAAAACAAATCCCCCTACTTATCAGCAATTTGACAGCATTCTACAACAGAGTAAAGCAAACTATTTTGTTGCTGGGAATATTCCGATGGACCAAATGTTACTAGTAAGACAATACTTTCCTTGTGAAGTACAAAAAGTGTATGGTTTCACCAATTGTTTTTACGTACTTTCTAGAAAAAATAAAAATAATAATCCTTCGATTTCAGCAATGGAAGTAGTAGACAATTCACGCTCCACTGCGATTCAAGAAATTCTTTACAGCACCACGCTTCATCTTAACTCAGAAAATTATCACTCGCGTTATGATTTCGCTTTCGAAACAGAAAATGATTCGAGCAAATTAGCCAATTCAAGTATCTTGATTGAAGCAAAACTAGACGGAAATATAATATATAACAATGATTGTCCGTTGAAGAACTATATCAAAAATAATGTACAAGCAGTTGTTAAAATCTGCCTCTCTGAAAGATTTGAACATATCGTTAGGTATAATCAGTTAGATAAGTCATTCGAAATCAAAGTAAGCATACTACAGCCAGTTAACAATAAGATTAAAAGAGAGAATGAAACGTTCAAAATTCTGACTGATAACAATTTGGTATACTCTTTGTACTTTCCAATTTGACAGTAAAAAATTGTACATTTATTTTTATTAAACATCATCATCAAATATAGAAGACTTATGAAATTATATTCATGCTTTGCCATATTGTTACTTAGTTTACTGTCCACTTCTTGTTTTACACAGGTAAAAACGATGAAAACTGCTGATAAAAAGGCATTAAATTATGCAAATGAAGCAAGAATTAGCATGAGTAGCGGACAAACCGACAAAGCAATAGAATATTTAAAAATGGCTATAGAAATCGAACCTGAATTTATCGATGCATGGAATACGATGGCAAATTTTTATCTCTACAAAAATGATATGGAACATGCCCTTCCGGCTTTTAAAAAAACAATAGAATTAGATCCTACATACGATTATAGCGCTTATATAATGTTAGCACGAATCTATCTAATGCAAGAAAAATTTAATGATGCTGAAAGCACCGTAGACAAATTGTTGGCGATGGACGATGTGACGGCTAAACAAAAGAAAGATGGCACACAGATTAGACAAAATTGCGTCTTCTCCAAAGATGCCATCGACCATCCAGTACCCTTTGACATCAAGAACTTAGGTACTACAGTAAATTCAAAAAATGCAGAGTATTTTCCTGCCTTAACTGCCGATGATGAATATTTGTATTTTACCAAGCGAGATAATACTACGGGTCATGCACAAGAAGATATTTGGTACTCGAGAAATGATAAAAAGGGAGGATGGTTACCGGCTCAGCGTTTGGGTGAAACAGTAAATACAGAAGATGGCAATGAAGGTGCTCATACCATCTCTCCAAATGGAAAGTATTTGATTTTCACTAAGTGCCAAAGTCCAGATGGTATGGGTAGTTGCGACCTTTTTATTTCTAAAAGAGATGGCGAAGATTGGGCTGTTGCGCGCAATTTAGGACCTACAATTAACACAAGTGCATTCGAGTCACAAGCCTCTATTTCTGGCGATAGCAAGACTTTATACTTCGTTAGAGCTATCTCAAAAGATAATACACAGATTATGATCAGTAACCTCGACGACAAAACAGGATTCTCCTTAGCACAACCTTTAAACGATGTAATCAATACCGAATATCGCGAACAAAGGCCATTCATTCACCCAGATAATAATACGCTGTATTTCTTGTCAGACGGTCATCCTGGCATGGGTGGTGATGACATTTTTGTATCTCGAAAAGATGCTGCTGGCAATTGGGGAGCACCAGTAAACTTGGGCTATCCTATTAATTCTTCTGGAGATGAAGGTGGAATTTTTATCAGTTCGGATGGCAAAAAAGCCTATATCGCTTCTGAAAGAAAAGGTGGTTTGGGAATTGATGATTTATACTCCTTCGATTTGTATGAAGCAGCACGTCCTTCGATGGTCACTTATGTAAAAGGAAATGTGACTGATATCGACAGCAAACTTCCATTGCAATCGAATATTCAATTGTTTGATCTGGCTACAGGCGAAAAAATAACTACACTGACATCTGATCCTAAAAATGGATTTTTTATGATAACCTTACCTGTCGGAAAGGATTATATGTACAATGTTTCAAAGGATGGCTATCTGTTTTTTTCAGAAAATTTTTCTTTGAAAGAGCATGATGCAGTTAAACCTTATAATCTAGATGTAGCACTTTCAAAAATCAAAGAAGGTGTAAGTATTGTGCTCAAAAATATATTCTTCGAAACGAATAAAGCAGAGCTAAAGGATGAGTCAAAAACCGAGTTGGATAAGCTAGTCGATTTGTTAACAAAAAATCCATTGCTCAAAATTGAAATTGGTGGACATACAGATAATGTTGGTGCTGATGCCGACAATCTCAAACTCTCAGATGCCCGTGCAAAGGCAGTGATGGCTTTTTTAGTAGCTCATAGCATTAGTGCTGATCGCCTTACTGCTAAAGGATACGGAGAGACTATACCAATCGCGGACAATAATACTTCAGAAGGTCGCGCACTAAATCGTAGAACCGAATTTAAGGTTACAAGTAAATAATTTTTTTTCTCATTAGGGGCTTATCCCAGCTGCAAGAACAAAAGGCAGCAGGGTCGGGCTTTACGCTCTAGGCCACCAATACAAAGGTGGCGCTGCCGCTGCAATCCCTTACGCAAGATTGCTATCACCTAGAAGTTCAAAAAATAGGGCTGTTTATTAGGAAATGCATGAAATTCAATCAGTAGAATCCGATATACTCTTGTCGAAATTGATCTATTAAATAAGCTATCTATCAGTCTTTCTGGCGCTAGTAACAGTCCAAAGACAACTACGGAAAGACATGGTCAATATTTTCAAAAGCCACTGCCTTTTTGGATGAAAAAGCCGTATTTTTGCATTCGAAAACGAAGTAAATAAACATATAAAAATTATAACATTATGGGAGAGAAAATCACGATTCAGAATGGCAAATTAAATATACCAAATCACCCTGTTATTCCCTTTATTGAGGGCGATGGCATCGGTGTTGATATTTGGCCTGCATCTCAAGCTGTATTTGATGCAGCAGTAGAAAAAGCATATGGTGGCACTCGTAAGATCGAGTGGACGGAGGTTTTAGCGGGTGAAAAAGCTTTTAACCAAACAGGAAGCTGGTTGCCACAAGCAACATTAGATACAATTAATGAATATTTATTTGCCATCAAAGGCCCTTTGACAACTCCAGTGGGTGGAGGTATTCGCTCATTGAATGTAGCATTGCGTCAACAATTAGATTTATATGCATGTCTTCGTCCCGTGAAACATTTCACTGGTGTTCCTTCTCCAGTAATACGTCCACAAGATGTTGACATGGTTATTTTCCGTGAAAATACGGAAGATATTTATGCAGGGATAGAGTTTATGGCTGGTTCGCCAGAGGCGATAAAATTGAGAGATTTCTTAGTGAATGAAATGGGCGTAAAAAATATTCGTTTCCCAGAATCCTCTTCTCTTGGTATTAAACCAGTTTCTAAAGAAGGTACTGAAAGATTAGTTAGAGCAGCTTTGGAGTATTGTTTGAAATACAACAGAAAAAGCGTGACTTTGGTGCACAAAGGAAACATCATGAAGTACACTGAAGGAATGTTTAAACAGTGGGGTTATGAATTGGCAGAAAGAGAATTTGGTGATAAATTCTATACCTGGAATCAGTGGGAAAAAACGAAAGCGGCTAGTGGGGAAGCAGTAGCAAATGAAGAACAAAAAGCAGCCTTAGCTTCTGGTAAAATTTTGGTAAAAGATGCGATTGCTGATAATTTCTTACAACAAATTTTGTTACGTCCAAGTGAGTATGATTTAGTAGCTACATTGAATTTGAATGGTGATTATATTTCTGATGCTTTAGCTGCAGAGGTAGGTGGCATAGGTATTGCACCAGGCGCTAACATCAATTATTTAACTGGTCATGCAATATTTGAAGCAACACATGGTACTGCTCCAAAATATGCTGGTCAAGATAAAGTAAACCCAAGTTCAGTGATTTTATCAGGCGTTATGATGTTTGAATACATGGAATGGATTGAAGCCGCCAGTTTAATTTTGAGTGGACTAGAAAAAGCAATTGCTTCTAAAAATGTAACCTATGATTTCGCTAGAATGTTGCCAGGCTCTAATGAATTAAAATGTTCTGAATTTGCACAAGAAATTATTAAGAATATGTAATTTTCTGTTATTATTAAATATTGAAAAACCTTCGAATAATCGGAGGTTTTTTTGTGTATAACTATTCATACGAAGAAATGTAATCCCTCAAATCTGAGATAATACCAAAAGCATATATCTTCACTGCCAATTTTAAAACAATTATGAGTTATACCAAACAAATAGCGGCTACATTACAAATCAATGAAAGGTAAGTTAATACAAGTATTAGAGCTATTAACTGAAGGAGCGATACATGATGGGACTATGTCGATGTGATTCATAGAGATGAACAAAGTCCGTATTATATTTCGAAAAATAAATTTACGACAGGAAAGTTTGAAGAAATTTATATTGATGTAGATGTCGAATTGAGGAATCTTAAAAATGCAAGTGCCTAAGAAGCATATAACTTAATCATTTTCTTCAAAATATTTCTTCACAATATCTGCTTTCGCCTTGCCTAACTTTAGCACCAAATCATCATGGCTAGCCAATTTAATATTACTGATTAGTTTATATTCTTTTAGCAATACTTTTATTGTTTCTGGACCAATACCTTTAATATTATCGAGGGTAGAAACCAAAGCAGCTTTGCTTCTTAGCTGTCTATGAAATGTAATTCCAAAACGATGCGCCTCATCTCTTAACTGCTGAATCAACTTCAATGTTTCACTTTTTTTATCGATGTACAAAGGCAAGGAATCGTGCGGATAATAAATTTCTTCTAGTCGTTTTGCGATACCTATCACAGCCACCTTACCTTTTAATCCTAATTTTATTAAGCTATTCATCGCAGCACTTAGTTGTCCTTTCCCTCCATCAATAATTATCAACTGAGGCATTGGTAAGTTTTCTTCTACAAATTTTGAATAACGTCGAAAGACAACTTCCTCCATAGTGGCAAAATCGTCAGGACCGACAACGGTTTGCACTTTAAAATGTCGATATTCCTTCTTTGCAGATCGAGCGTTTTTAAAAACCACGCATGCCGACACAGGATTGGTTCCTTGTATATTCGAATTATCAAAACACTCAATGTGAACTGGCAACTCAGTCAGTCGCAAGTCGACTTGCATTTGTGCTAAGATACGATTGGCTGGTGTTTCATGCTTCAACTTTACTAATGAGGTTAACCTTTGACGCAAGGCATACAAAGCATTTTTCATTGACAAATCAACCAATTTTTTCTTCTCTCCTGCTTGAGGAATAGTAATTTTTACTTTCTCATTTTCGTAATTTACAGGGATGGAAAGCACCAATTCTTCGTATTCCTCCTCGTTTTGAATGCGCACCTCATCTATGGCAGTCAACAATACTTCTTCATTCGACTCTTCGAGTTTTCTCTTTACCTCATAGGTTCTAGTGCTTGTGATGGTTCCATTAAAAATTTTAAAATAATTGATAAAACAAAGACCGTCTCTTTCGGCAAGGGCAAACACATCGAGGTTGGTAAGCTTCGTGCTGACTATTGTTGACTTCTGTAAGTAACTACCTAGATAGAGCAATTTTTCTTTGATGGAATTAGCCGCTTCAAACTCAAAATTGTCCGCTAGTGCCATCATTTTTACATTCAACTCCTCAATGACCCAAGATATATTACCTTTCAAAATCTGGCGAATATTAGTCATAGATTGTCGATAATCCTCTTCTGTTTGCTTACCCACACAAGGGCCTAAGCAATTACCTATGTGATATTCGAGACAAACTTTAAATTTATTAGCCTCAATATTTTTCTGACTCAAATTTAAATTACAAGTCCGCATAGGAAATGCTTTCGTAAAGGTTTCTAGGATCAATTTCACTCTAGAAACTGCTGTGTATGGTCCGAAATACTCCGAGCCATCACGAACAATATTACGCGTGAGGAATACACGTGGGAAAGGTTCTTTTTTGATACATACGAATGGATAGGTTTTATCATCCTTGAGCATCACATTATACTTCGGCTGATATTCCTTTATGAGGCTATTCTCAAGTAGTAAGGCATCCTGCTCGGTATAGACAACGGTAAATTCAATTTTAGCAATCTTGATGACGAGCAATTTTGTTCTTGCACTTTCCATCTTATGATTCGTAAAATAAGAACTCACTCGTTTCTTCAAATTCTTTGCCTTACCTACATAAAGTAAATCTCCGTCTTTATCATAATAGCGATATACCCCCGGTTGCTCAGGTATATCAATCCGTAATTTATCAAACTGTTCGTAGGTCATCTCTAACTACAAATTTACTGCATTATCTGTTCTGCTTTCTCAAATTTTAGAAAGTCAAAAAAATGGTTGATGGATTGCTTACACCTATTGGCTCTAGGACTTATTTCTCACCTTTATAGCAAGAAGTAGATTGGGGAATTCTCAGAAACTATTTCTTCTTCACAAACATCGTTTTGATAACAATCATAGTGCCGTCTACCTTGCCTTCGATGGCATCTTCATCATCAGTTAAACGAATATTTTTTACGGCAGTTCCTTGTTTGATATCTTTCGCCAAGCCCTTCACTTTTAAGGATTTTGTAACAATGACTGAATCACCTGCTTGGAGAATGTTTCCGTTGCTATCTTTTGGTTCCATAGGATATTATTTTACATGAAGTAGACACAAAAGTACATAAGTTTTGTGGGACATGTTTACTCTAGAAACAGGGATTTAATACCTATTAAAACAACAAAATTATGCTAAAGTAATATTTTAATCATCTGATTGATTCAACAATAATTCATCCGCTTTTACCACCATAAATCCATCTAAAGCATCATTAAACAAAGGATCACGATTAAAGCCTATAATTTTAGCATTTTGCTGAAAATATTTTTTGTAAAGCACGGGCATTTTCAATCGATGTAAGTCAACATCTTCCAACAGAAAATCCAATTTCATTGCCGAGCCATCTTGAGCCTTAAATAATACCTCCGTATCTAACTTTTTAAAGTCAGGCTTAAATGCATTTTTGGGACTCACCAAAGCTGCCAGTTTTTTATCATAATGAAATTTCTTCACAAACTTTACAATGACAGACTGTGACACTTTTGAGTATCTATTGCTGATAGAAACTGGTCCAATGATATATTCCATATGCTTATTGTTCTTCACAAATTGATGAATCCCTTTCCACAATAAAAATAATGGCAGCCTTTTTTGCTGATATTCTGCTGAAACGAAAGATCTACCTAGCTCCAAACAATGACTCAGCATAGGAAACATCTCCTTCTTTATCTGAAACAAACTACGAATGTAGAAGCCTTTAGGTCCGAAATGCTCCATGATATATTTACCATCTCCTAGTCGGTAGGCACCTGCCACTTGTTTGTTTATTTTGTCCCAAAGAAAAAGGTGCAGATAATGTAAATCAAAATCATCCAAATCTATCTCATTTAAGGTGCCCTCTCCTACTGCACGAAAAACGATTTCACGACAACGACCAATTTCATGCACAATATTTGGACTTTTCTTAGCCTTCGTAATAAATAGCTCATAACCACTTTGCTCCAAATATTTATTGGAACTTCGCAAGGCTACAATTTCTTTTTCGATAGCACTTGTTGACTTTGCTTTTACAATTGGAGATGCTTTTGTTTCAGTAAAATAAGTATCCACATCCAAGGAAGTTCCTAGAGCAAATAATCTAGCACGTATATAACGATACTTTTTTGAGAAACCTTCGAATAATTCAAGATCTGAGAATCGCAAAATCCGTCCGAAACGTATCATTTCATTACTCTTTTTCTTTGCTTTCGCATCAAAATATGCTGGAATAAAAACATAACCTTGCTCAGCAGAAAGCTGTATAAAATGTTTCAATTTTCGCCATCCATTCTTTTTTAAATCAAATTCAGGAAGCGCAATTATCTTAATGTTATTAAGTTCCAACAAAGAATTTTTAAGTTGTAAAATACTTTCAATCTTCTTTTTATTACCCTTTTTTTCGCTACCATTATAATAAATGATAACCTTATCATCAGATTGAATGAGAGGTATTTTTCTCAAATTTAAAGATGTATTAATTACCTGTTGTATCATGCTATGGGATGTTTAGTATATAACAAAAAATGATTAATGGCTGTTGATAGATTCAGTACTTCTTTTACTAGATTCCAACCAATTTTTAAATCTCCATGATCGAGTAAGGAAGTCAGATTTAGATGAATATTCTTATTTTTTTGTTTTAACAAATCATTGAGTGCTACAGATTCAGAAGAAGCAATAACAATATCTTCCTTCCCGTGAATAATTGTTATAGGCAGGAATAATCTAGAGGCATGACTTGCCACGTCCAATTTCTCTTTCCAATCTTCTGCATTTGGCATCGCACTCCATGCTTTCAATAACATTTCTCTTCGAAATGAAGCATCTTTAATAAGCTTTCTGTAAAGTTCTGCAGCGGCAGGATTTGCCTGTACAATTACTCGTGGCAATGCAGGAATAGCCCTTTTAAACCCATTATCTTCTATGGCAGCTTGAATGATATTTGATAAATCTAAGTGATTCTCAATGGCATAGCTCAAAAAATTTTTCATTAAAATATGCATCCCGTAATCATCGACTTTTGAGTTCGTTGATAAAACAAAATTCATGGAATTTTGTATACTAAAATAGGTGCCCAACAAACACAATGAAGAAACAATTGGCGAAGGCAAATTCGCGATTGCTAGTGCACACATACCAGCCGTGTAGGAAGGTGCAAAAACCGCAGGCTTCATTGAGTAAGGATTTAACTTTGCATCATTGGCAATAGCAGTAATTACATCGCCAATCTCACATACACTATCAGGGTGAATCATTAATTGGTCAATAATCTTAATCTGTGGAGTTATTACTGTATAGCCAAGTTTTTGAAATGCTCTTGAAACAGCAATCATGCGTTTATCTTTGTAACCATTCACCGAAAAGCCAGTGAATGTGATGATGATGCCAAGTGGTTTTTCGGGAGCAGGGTAGTGTAGAATGGGTATCTTACCAGAGGAGAGGCTCATTTTTTTCTCGTCGCCAACTATATCGTCCTTTTTTAGCGACGAATAATAAACAAATTTCAATCCTTCGGAAACTAATTTCATAAATTAAGCTTGATAGTAGAGATATTTCTCATGACAACAATTCATTATGAACAAAAATAGTATTGTATTCTTTCTTGATAATTAATAGAGTGTTACCAAAACATTATTCAATCTAAAAGATGCAAGATGATACTACACTAAAATACAAAAGGAACTAACTGATTGGACTGATTTATATATGTTTTGCTATCAATAGCCCGGACCGACGCGGCATCCTTTTTTCTGTTCTAAAAAAGATAGAGCAAAGGGCTGGATCAGCTTCAAGAAAAGAGCGATATCTTTCAGATTTAGAGAACTACCCATAAGTTTAACCCTTTATTTATATGTATTGCAGCACTTTTTAAGCTATCCAATATAAGATTCTACTATTAAATTTTGAGTACAAATGTATGTTTCCTTAAAATAACGACCACCTGTGAATAAAAAAGCAAAAATGACTATATTTGACAAAGAATTTAAAATACTGATTAATCACAAAATAAAGCACTTACATGGCACTTTCCGCGCAAAACAAAGGCATTTTAGACAATGCAATTAAGGCAATACATGAACGCACATTTTTCGCACAATATCCAGAACACCCTAAAGCCTATGGCGAAGATGGGGCGACGCTAGGGCTTGAAAAATACAATGGCTATTTACATCATCAATACACAGAATTGCTACAAGACAATCCTTCTAGCTGGCTAGGTGAGGAAGAATCCCCTTTTACAGTCGAAAAATTAGGCATTAAATATCCTGCTTTTGAAGTTGAAAATATTGTTATTCGTGCAGGGAGAGCCATGTCATCATGGAGAAATGTGCGCATTGACGATAGAGCGGAAGTATTGATTGATTCATTGGAAAGAATTTCGAAGAGATTTAATGAAATCGCTTATGCAACAATGCATACAACTGGTCAAGCCTATATGATGTCATTTCAAGCGAGTGGTCCGCACGCCAACGATCGTGCGCTAGAAGCTCTTGCAATGGGCTATGAGGAATTGAATCGTTTTCCGGCTTCTGTCATTTGGGATAAGCCAATGGGTAAGTTTAATGTGGTATTGCAAAAGCAATTTAAAGCCATTCCTAAAGGGGTTGGTCTTATAATTGGTTGTTCTACTTTTCCTATTTGGAATAGTGTTCCTGGGATGTATGCTTCGTTGATTACTGGCAATAGCATTATTGTAAAACCTCATCCAAAAGCCGTCTTACCCATTGCCATAGTTGTGGCAGAAATACAACAAGCCTTAAGAGCAAAAGGATTAGATCCATTGATTTGCCAATTGGCAGTAGATGCATCAGATAAACTGATTACGAAAGAACTTTGCGAACATGATGTAGTAAAAATCATTGATTATACAGGTGGTTCAAGCTTTGGTAACTATGTAGAAAGTATAAAAAACAAAACTGTATTCACAGAAAAAGCGGGTGTAAATTCTGTGATACTTGATTCTGTTGCTGACCTAGCACCAGTTGCACAAAACTTAGCCTTTGCAGTTTCATTGTATAGCGGACAAATGTGCACGGCTCCACAAAATTTCTTTATTCCAGCCTCTGGTATTATAGGCAGTGATAAAACTTATAGCTATGAAGAAGTAGTAAGCGCCTTGAAAGAGTCTATTGCTGGAATTGCTAACAATCCGAAAATGGCGGCAGGCACTTATGGTGCTATTCAAAATGAGTTAACAATCAAACGAGTTAATTCAGTTAAAAAATTAGATGCAGCAGTTATTCTCGATTCACAAAATGTGGATAATGCAGAGTTTCCAAATGCACGTTCCGTTTCACCGATTATTTTAGAATTAGAATCTAAAGATTTCGGAATTTACGAAAATGAATTATTTGGTCCTATTATTCTGTTCATCAAAACAAAAGATACAGACGAATCGATACGTTTGGCGAAAGAAATGTCGCAGAAACATGGCGCTATCACTTGTGCTGCTTATTGTACAGATGAAGTTATTGCTCAAAAAATAAATGAAGAGATGGAGTTAGCCTTCACGCCTGTTTCTCTTAACTTAACAGGAATGATATGGGTAAATCAGCATGCAGCCTTTTCAGATTTTCATGTCACTGGTGGTAATCCAGCAGGAAATGCTTCATTCACAAATCCAGAATATGTCAACAAAAGATTTGTTTGGGTAGGACATAGAAAAGTATAATTTTTTCGTTTCGCCACAATAAAAAGTACTTAAGTATAAGTACTAGACGATAATAATGATCAAGAATTCAGTCTATCTCTTTATTGGAATTATTTGCATTTGCTTTTTTAATGCCTGTGAGAACACAGTAAACAAAAGTGATGTCATCATTCAGAATGCACCTAAAATAGTCCAAGAAACAGCGACAACTTCATTTGAAGTAGATGTAGTCAGATCTACCATAAAATGGATGGCATCCCTTAAAATTATACCTGGTGAGCATATGGGTAATATAAAATGGAAGGAAGGCAAACTCATTCAAAATGGAAATGAAATTATTGGT
>CAMBZT010000041.1 GCA_945872405.1 Chitinophaga pinensis
ACCCTTGCATCAGGAGTTGTCAGCTTTTAATCTACACTCAAACATATCTGCTGGAATTTTATTAAACAATCTCTTACAGATGAGCACTTCTTTTTCTTTCCATTTTTGCAAATCTTTTTTAATCATCAATTTGTTTTTAATCATAAAAAATCCCGTTCTGAAAGTTCTTTCAGAACGGGACAAATTTATTGTTTTTGTAGCCAACAGAAGCTACAATTTAAATTAATAGTTTCGTAGGTTTAATTCTACACGACGATTCAAGGCTCTACCAGCTGGTGTTTTATTATCAGCAACTGGGACTGTTTCACCAAAACCTTCTGAGGTAATGCGTGCAGGATCAATTCCTTTTTTAACAAAATAGTTTAGAACCGCTGCAGCTCTTCTTTTTGATAAATCTAAATTAAGTGCATCATCTCCCACATCATCTGTGTGGCCGCCTATATCAGCATTCAACGTTTTGTCAGCATTTAAGGTGGCCACTACTTTATCTAGACTTACAAAAGATTCTTTCTTCAAAATATCTTTACCTGTCTCAAAATAGATGCCTTGAGCTGCTTTTTTGATCTTCTCTAAAATTTCTTTTTTGATTTCTGGGCAGCCTTTATTTGATTTAGGACCTGGTACTGTTGGGCAATTATCTACATTGTCTGCTAAGCCATCTCCATCAGTATCTGGACAGCCTTGGAATTCTTTTGATCCTTTAATGGTAGGACAAGCATCTTCACTATCTTGTATGCCATCTCCATCAGTGTCTGGACATCCTTGGAATTCTTTTGAACCTTTTACAGTAGGACATTTATCGCTTGGATCTGCAATACCATCACCATCTGTATCTGGACAGCCTTTATATTCTTTTAATCCTTTAACATCTGGACAATCATCTTCGCTATCTTGAATACCATCGCCATCTCTATCTGGACAACCTTGGAATGTTTTGAGACCTTTAACATCTGGACATTTGTCATCAATGTCCGCAATACCATCGCCATCTCTATCTGGACAGCCATTCATTTCTTTGCTTCCTTTTGCATCTGGACATTTATCTTCTATATCTACAATGCCATCGCCATCCTTGTCTGGACATCCTCCACTTTCACAAGTGCCTTTTTCTTTCTTACACTTATCTACCTTATTACTCATAAAATCTTTGTCCTTATCACCTGGTTTTTTGTAAGGGATACTCAACTTTAATCCCAAATAAATATCTGCGTTATATCTCGTTTTTTTGGCAAGCAATCCTATCATGTCAGACGAACCAAGGAATAATGGACCTAAACGCACATTGAGACCTGCTTGAAAATGTTTATTGGCATCAACAGAAAGTGGAAGTGCCAAACCATACCATCTATTCTCATACTTAGGTGTCAATGAGAAGATAGATGTTCTGTGTAACATAGATCTGTCCTTTGCAAGATTTTGAGAAATAGATGCAGCAACATTTACACCGAATCCTTTCCAGATATTCCAGTCAAAGAAAACATTGAATGTAGTTGGTAGCCATAGTTTAATGGCTTTTCTATCTGTCGTATTAAATCGATTCATCAGAATAGTATCGATATCTGCAATAGACCCTACTTTTGTTCTCACCAATTCCCAGTATGTTGAGTAATCACCACGAACAGTATTAAGGTCATTCGTTGTAAAATCTTTCGCAACAGTATTGTTTTTATAATTCAAACGTCCCATATCAACGACTGAAAAACCAACTGCATACTTATATTTTTCTTGCCAATGCTTGTACCATTTATTGCAGTCCATCTCATAACTATGGTCATCTTTTTTAGGTCTGAATTCATAAACAGCACCCAGGTCAATTCCAATTGAACCTTTTGTCTGAAGCAATTGACTAAGTCCAAAGTCGCCACCAACGTATCCACTTCTTCCGTAACCGCCAGAGCCATTTGAAATGGTTACCGAGTCTAAAGTATTAAACTTATAATCGAAGTTGTCAGCATACAGATATGCCGAATGCGTGCCTATTAAATATTTAAAAGTTCCTCCCACTTTTAAAAAGTGATTCTCCTTTTCATATACAACTCTAGAGTATGTAAGACCTACATCAATCCATGAAGCTAATTTCACAGAAACACTCTGACCAACAAAACTTTTATCTAAGAAATCAATAATTTCATTTCCCTTTTTTCCCATACCATGATAGAATGTACGAGCCCATATCTCGTTTACATTATCTGCATTTACAATGAGGTTGTGGTGGTATGTTAATGCAAAAGCATTTTTATTGCTCTTCTTTTTACCCCAAGCAAACATGAAGGACAACGGACCTTGTAGCTGTGTACCTACATAAAGTCTCTTTTCTTTTCCATTTAATTTTTCTACTAAATTATCTTTAGTAAAGGTTTTTGGAGCAAAAATTAATGTTTTATCCGCCCCGATATAATTATTATTAACATTGACACCCAAGCTAATCAAATTCATATCAAACTTATAATGATTGTCAGCTATCGCAGGATTATAATTTACATTGGTAACTCCACCAAAACTTGTACTATGCATTCCCAAGAATTGCTGGGCATCCATTTTTATACTCAGAGTGAATATGAACAAAGCTATAAGAAAGGATGATTTAAAATGTTTCATTTTTATAATGTTTGATTTGGGTATAAAATAATTTCCACTAAGTGTAATAGTTGATTCAGCTTTTTAACCACGAAAGACAAAATTAATATTAATTTTTGTTAATTCATTAGATTATTTGAATACCCATTTTTCGAACTTAAAAAGCCATCCTTCAAGACTAAAAAAAAACCGTGGTATAAGCAAATTTGATTTAGTTTTGCAAAAAGAAACTACTATGGCTGCAGCATCAAAATTCTTGTATGAAGGACTCACATTCGATGACGTTTTATTAATTCCTGCGTATTCTGAAATACTACCAAGAGAGGTAGAAACCAAAACAAAGTTTACTCGAAATATTGAGATTAATCTACCCTTAGTGTCGGCTGCTATGGATACCGTTACAGAATCTAAGTTGGCAATTGCCTTAGCACGAGAGGGAGGCATTGGCATTCTTCACAAAAACATGAGTATCGAACGACAAGCAGAGGAAGTAAGAAAGGTAAAACGATCTGATAGTGGGATGATATTAGATCCCGTGACATTATCTGTCGCCGCTACAGTTGGAGAAGCCCTAAAAATAATGGCTGAGTATCGGATTGGTGGTATTCCTATTGTTGATAAAAATCATGTATTGGTAGGAATTCTTACAAATCGAGATTTACGTTTTGAGACAAATAAGCGTAAAAAAGTGAGTGAACTTATGACGAAGGATAAGCTCATCACTGCAAAAGACAATATGAGTTTGCAGAATGCAGAAAAAATTTTACAACAATACAAAATTGAAAAGTTACCTGTCGTCGATAAAAATGGTAAATTAGTTGGACTGATAACCTATAAAGATACTTTAAAAGTCAAGGAACATCCAAATGGAAGCAAGGATGGGTATGGCCGATTGTTGGTTGGTGCTGCGGTTGGTGTTACTCCAGATATGATTCAAAGAATGGAAGCATTAGTCAATGTTGGAGTGGATGTAATTTGTATTGATACTGCACATGGCCATAGTAGAGGTGTGTTAGAAGCAGTAAAAAATGCAAGAAAACTTTTTAAACAGATAGAAATTGTTGGGGGAAATGTTGCTACCAAAGAAGGAGCTGAAGCCTTGATACAAGCAGGGGTTGATGCTGTAAAAATTGGTGTAGGTCCAGGGTCTATTTGCACAACAAGAATTGTTGCAGGGGTGGGTGTACCACAGTTATCTGCAATTATCAATGGAGCAGAAGCAGTCAAAAAATCTGGGGTAGCAATTATTGCAGATGGGGGTATTCGATACACTGGTGATATTGTAAAGGCTATAGCTGCAGGTGCAGATAGTGTAATGGCGGGCTCAATATTTGCTGGAGTCGAGGAAAGCCCAGGAGAAACAATCATTTATGAGGGCAGAAAGTTTAAAAGTTACCGTGGAATGGGCTCTGTAGAAGCAATGAAGGAAGGATCAAAAGATAGATATTTTCAGGATGTGGAAGATGATATAAAAAAGCTTGTACCAGAAGGAATTGTTGGAAGAGTTCCTTTCAAAGGAACATTAACAGAGGTGGTTCATCAGTATGTTGGCGGACTGAGAGCTGGCATGGGTTATTGTGGTGCAAAAAATATCACTCAAATGAAAAAAGCTAGCTTCGTTAAGATAACAGCATCAGGAATAAGAGAAAGCCATCCTCACGATGTGACTATTACAAAAGAAGCGCCTAATTATAGCAGATAATCTAACAATTATATAGTTCTGTCAATCGTATAATCAATCAACTTCATCAAAGATTCAGACGCTTCTCCTTTGGGCATCGTTGATAAAATATTGATGGCCTCAGTTCTGTAGTTTAACATCACTTTTTCTGTGTATTCCAATCCTCCATACTTCTTTACGTAGGCAATTACTTCATTCACTTTTTGTGGCTGATCATTTTCGTTCTTAACAATATTAATTATCTTTCGACGAGTGGTAGAATCACAATTATTTAGTGTGTAGATTAAAGGCAATGTCATTTTTCTCTCCTTAATGTCTATGCCTCTTGGCTTGCCAATTTCAGTATCACCATAGTCAAACAAATCATCTTTTATTTGAAATGCCATTCCAATTTTTTCGCCTAACAATTTTGCCTTTGTAATTATTGATTCATCATCCGTAACAGATGCTGCACCGCAAGCACAAGCAGAAGAAATTAACGAAGCCGTTTTTTGACGAATAATTTCATAATAAATTTCCTCTTTGATATCTAATCGTCTGGCCTTTTCAATTTGCAGCAACTCACCTTCACTCATATCTCTAACTGCATTTGAAAGTATTTGTAGTTGAGTAAAATGCTTATTATCCACTGCTAGCAACAAACCTTTTGAAAGCAAGTAATCCCCAACCAACACAGCGATTTTATTTTTCCAAACTGCATTTACTGATAAGAATCCCCGTCTCTGATAGGATTCATCCACTACATCATCATGTACCAAAGTGGCCGTATGCAATAGCTCCACCAAAGAGGCAGCATTGTAAGTAGAATCGGAAATTTCACCAAACAACTTCGCAGTCAAAAAAACAAACATAGGTCGAATTTGCTTTCCTTTTCTCTGTACAATATAATGAGTTATGGTATCTAGCAATGCTACCTTACTCTTCATATTATCCTTTAGACGTTGCTCGAAAATTTGAAGTTCCTTACTTATTGGTCGCTTTATTTCATCAAGGGCTTTAGACATATATCAATTAGATGCATCAAAATTATTATTATTTATTAATATTAAGTTAAAATATTGAAATATGATCAAGAAGGAGGAATTTACAATTCTAGGAAAACATTCAAAACGTATTCTAATTGACATAAGATTTGAAGAGTCACATTCAAAAAAACCACTCATTATTTTTTGCCATGGCTTCAAAGGTTTTAAAGATTTTGGGTGTTTCAACTTAATAGCTGATTTTTTCGCAATGAACGGATTTGTGTTCTTAAAGTTTAACTTCTCACACAATGGAACAACACCTGAATTTCCTATTGATTTTGTTGATCTAAAAGCGTTTTCGAAAAATACATTTATGATAGAGCTAGATGATTTAGAATGCGTTATAGACAATATTTATAATTCAAAAAATGAGTTATTAAATAAAAATATTGACGCACAGAATATCACTCTGATAGGTCACAGCAGAGGAGGGGGAATTGCTCTATTAAAAGCTTTTGATGATAGGAGAATAAAAAATTTGATTACATGGGCTTCAGTCAATAAGTTTGGGAACTTTTGGAGTGATGAGGTGATATTAAAGTGGAAGAATGAAGGCATAAGATATGAGCTCAACGGTCGAACCAAGCAAAACATGCCTATGAGCTATCGAATTTATGAAGATTTAGAAGAGAACACGCTGAAATTGGACATTCCATTTGCCATTAAAAATTTACAAAAACCCTATCTCATAGTGCATGGCGAAAACGATGAAACAATTAAAGTAGGTATTGCCTTAGAAATTAAGAATTGGAATAACAATGCCGAACTAATCATAATTAATGGAACCAACCATACGTTTGATGGAAAGCATCCATGGGAGACTTCACAAATGCCTAAAAAAACACTTGAATTAGTCACAAAAAGCTTACTTTTTCTTAATTCTCTTAAAAACATATAAAAACTATCAGAAAAGTTTGAAAAAAATATGAACAAATTGTACCTTTTCACGTCGAAAACAAAACATTATTGACATTAAATTTTAGCCATGAAGAAATTATTTACATATATTATAGTGGTTCTAGCCAGCATCACTATTGCAAACGCACAATGGTCGGGTGTCTTCACCGATGACGCTTATTTAAAAGGCAATAAAACAGAGGTCGGAATTTCTAACTGCGGTTCCTTCGGATCGAGACTTGTTCCTGCATTGATATTGGGTTACCATCCCAATGTACCTGGAAGAGGTTTAGGATTCGTTGCTGATGCGGGAAGCAACGGGTGGTCAATTGCCGGCCCAGGAGGTTTGCCTCCATATTGTGGAGATTATTTCTTACCTGGCTCACCTGTTGAAGGCTTTTCTGTGCAGATTGGCTTAACGAATTATCGAAATTTTAACAACTCAGGAATTTGTGATTTTTTTGATATGGCTGGCGGAATGATTTGTTATAGCGCTACTTTAGATAGAAGCAGCGCTACTTGGCAAAGTAGCGGTTTAGTTGGTGGCTCCTTGAGAGTTACAAACACCACCTATGTTCCGGACACCTCATTGTTCTTTGTGACTCAAGTCAAGCTATGCAATGAGTCTGTCTCCACAGTGAATGATGTTTATTATCTCAGACATTTAGATCCAGATAATGACCAACCATGGTCTGCTTATAGTGGTTCTTTTACAACTAGAAACGAGACTTATAGTCAAGGCTCAGACACCACCCCAGGACTTGTAACAGCAACCTCTCGAAGCGGTTGTTATTTGGGCTTAGGATCAGAAGCGCCAACATCAAGAGTTACCATGGGTGGATTCGCACCTCCCACCAGAGCTTCAGATGTTTGGAATGGGATTGCGCCTTATAACGGAACTGTAGGCCTGATTAGAAATGCAGATGAAGCGATTTCTATAGCTTTTAAATTCCTCTCTATTGCACCAGGTACTTGTGAGTGCTTTGGATATGCACACGTCCTGAATTTATCAGACTTAACTCAGGCACTTGCCCTCACAGCGTCTAATGTTGCTGTATATGAGGATACAACGAACATTACTGATACATTAACCAAAGTAATTTGTATAGGGGATTCTGTAAGCTTTAAAGCTGTTACAACCTGTACAGATTTTTATTCTATTCGTTGGACTTCAGATCCGCCGGGAAGTATAGTTGGTTCTTCAGACTATGATTCGCTCAAGGCTATACCAAGAGTGACAACTGTTTATACCCTTACTGGTATTGGACCCTGTGGGGGCGACACCTTTAATATCACTGTAATTGTAGATACTTTTGCAACAACGCTTGCTCTCTCTCCAGCTGATACTACAATCTGTTTGGGGGCAAGTGCCGCCTTAAGTGTAACAGGAACAGGTAGTTATACTTACACATGGTCGCCAGGTAGTGGTTTAAGTTCAACGAGTTCTGGTGCACCAATTGCAGGCCCAACCAGTACAACGAGTTACGCAGTAACGGTCACTTCAACATTAGCTGGTTGCAGAGATACTCTATATTCAACAGTCAGGATAGACACTTTAGTAGCTACAGCAGGAAGAGATAGTTCTATTTGTCCTGGCAGAGAGATGGTTTTGGGAGGATCTAGAACATCGAGCTTAGGATATCCTGTATCCTGGACTTCGGTTCCTTCTGGAGGACTAGCTTATCTATCTTCACCATCAGATACTAATCCAACTTTGATATTTCCATTAGGCGAACCTGCGGGCTCGTTTACCTATTCGTTACTTTCCTTCAACTATGGCTGTATTGATCGAGACACGATTGTAGTTTCAGTTTCGGCCTCCCCAGCAATTACAATAGGTCTTGATTCTATTTATTGCCTGACCTCTCCTTCTGATGTTATCACTTGTACACCATATGGAGGGATGCTTTCAGGCCCCGGAATCATTGATTCAACCTTTCATCCTTCTATTGCTGGTATTGGAGGACCCTATAGAATTTTATATTCCGTCATGACTTTGGCAGGATGTATTAGCGTAGATAGTGCTTTTACGGTAGTAGATTCATTTCCGTTGGCAAGATTTATTGGTTTATCAAGTGTTTATTGTATTGCAGACTCTTCTTCTATTTTAGTCGGTGCACCAGGAGGAGGAGTATTTAGTGGACCTGGAGTGAGTGGCAACCGATTCTTTCCTTCTTTGGCAGGTTTTGGAGGCCCATATAATATTAGATATACCTATACCAATCCAATCAGTGGTTGTACTGATGATACCGTTCAAACTGTTTCTGTTATATCCTTACCTGTTGTGTCTTTCACAGGATTAGACTCACAATATTGTTTATCTGCTATTACCGTAACACTAACTGGAAGTCCTGCTGGTGGAACCTTCTCAGGACCAGGAATGTCTGGTAGTGTTTTTTCACCTTCGGCAGTCGGTCTTGGTGGTCCGTATATGATAATTTATACTTACTCTACAGGTGCCACGTGTACTGGTGCTGATACACAGTATGTAACTGTTAACACTGGTCCAGCTGTTAGCTTTACAGGGCTTGCAGCCAGTTATTGTATCTACCAAAGTGACGCACCCTTAACAGGAATTCCAGCTGGCGGTGTATTCTCTGGACCTGGAATATCTGGTAGTTCATTTTCTCCTGCCACAGCAGGTATTGGTGGTCCATACGCAATTGTATATAACTACACAAATGCATCTACAGGTTGTTCTAGTACAGATACACAATATGTTACTGTAAACCCAATACCTGCAGTAACCTTCACAGGATTATCCTCAACATATTGTGTTTACGATCCTTCTGTTGTTTTAACTGGTAGTCCAAGTGGTGGAATATATAGCGGAACAGGAATAAGCGGATCTACTTTTTCGCCTTCCATAGCTGGTGCAGGTGGACCATACTCAATCATTTATACCTACACTGATACAAATAGCTGTGTTAATAGGGACACTAATTTAACGTTAGTAAATCCTAGGCCAACAGTTAGCTTTACAGGATTAAATACCCAATATTGTTTCTATGAAGTAGCTAGCAGTTTAACAGGTTCTCCTCTTGGCGGAACATATACTGGTACAGGGATGAGCGGGAATGTTTTCACACCAAGCACAAGCATTATAGGAGGACCATATAGTATTGTTTATAATTATACTGATTCAATCACTGGTTGTACTAATGCTGATACTCAACTAGTAACAGTGAATGCAAGGCCAGTTGTATCGTTTACAGGGTTGGCATCTAACTATTGCTTGAATAACCCAAGTGCGACTTTAATAGGTGTTCCGGCCGGAGGAGTATTTAGTGGAACAGGGGTGAGTGGATCGAGTTTTAGTCCATCTAGTGCTGGCTCTGGTGGACCATATATGATTACTTATAGCTATACTAATCCATCAACTGGGTGTTCAAATATCGATTCGCAATATGTTAGTGTTAATCCTTTGCCAGCGCCTTCATTTATTGGATTAAATAGTGCTTATTGTGTTTATGAGCCAGCAGTTACCTTAACAGGAAGCCCAATTGGCGGTACTTTTATTGGAGCTGGGATAAGCGGAACAATATTTACCCCATCTGCAGCAGGGGTGGGTGGTCCATATAGAATCCTTTACTCATATACCGATGCTATTACTGGATGTACAAATGTGGATTCTCAATTTACTACCATAAACCCTCGACCCACAATAAGTATCATCGGACTGAGAGCAAATTATTGTATAGATGCTACATCTGTAACTTTAAGTGCTACTCCTGCAGGAGGAACATTCAGTGGACCCGGTATAACTGGAACTACATTTGACCCAAGATCCTTAGCGGTTGGTGGTCCTTATTACATTATTTATTCAGTGACCGATCCAATTACTGGCTGTTTTAATAAGGATTCTGTCGCTACCAGGATAGATGCATTACCAACACCTTATTTCACTGGACTGAATCCCTTTTATTGTCTAAATGCTCCTGCTGTTGTTCTAACGGGAATACCAACAGGCGGAACTTTTAGCGGAACTGGAATGACTAGTGGTGGCACCTTTACACCAAGTGCTGCTGGTGTTGGAGGACCTTACACAATCACTTATTTATACACTGACATCAATGGATGTATGGCGGATACAACACGATCCACCACCGTGAACCCCTTACCGATTGCTAATGCTGGATTAGATGATACAATATGTTTTGGCTCTAGTACTGTTCTCACAGCAACAGGAGGAATCAATTATGCATGGTCACCTGGTGGAGGATTAGTGGCTAGCATTACGGTGGCACCAACAGTAAACACAACCTATACGGTTACCGTGACTGATGCCAATAGTTGTTCAGCAAGCGATAATGTCACCATCAGTGTCAAAATCATTACAATGATATTCGCTACGACAGATATCACATGCTATGGAGCGAATGATGGTACAGCAACTGTTACAGCTATCTCTGGACTTGCTCCTTATACCTATCTTTGGAGTGATCCTTTAAGTCAAACTACAGCAACAGCAACCAATTTAGCTCCTGGAGTTTATAGGGTAACTTTAACAGATGCTGAGTTATGCAGCGGTGTAGACACTGTTCGAATAAATGAGCCGCCAATATTGTTTGGCAGCGTTGTAACCACAAATGTCTTATGTTATGGTGATTCTAATGGTACTGCGAAATTTACTGCTGTTGGCGGCACTCCATCTTATAGCTACAGAACCACCTTGGATGGTATCTACTATTATTTAGGTCAAAATATCATTGGCTTAACCGCGGGAATCTACACCACTGAAGTCTCAGATGCAAATGGATGTATTGTTACAATAAGTTTTACGATTACTCAACCAACACCTATAATAATGAGCTATCAAGAAATGCAACCTCGTTGTTATGGATATACCGATGGTTCCATTTTTGTGCTTGCTATTGGTGGTACTCCAATCTATACTATGCAAATGGATGATGTCACCAATACAACTGGATGGTTTGTAGATTTAAGTGCAGGGCCACATGCACTGACCATTACAGATGCCAACGGTTGTAAAGAAAGCTATACCTTAAATTTAGCTCAACCAGCTCCCATTATTGTCGATATCAATCCTGATACACTGCTTTTAGATTTGGGTGAGACAGGACAATTATTCACATCGTTTACTGGTGCTCCTGCCGATAGTGTTATTTTCTTATGGAATACTTTGAATGGCATCAATTGTACAGATTGCCCAAATCCACTGGTAAGTCCTTATCTAGATCAGGTTTATGAGGTAACAGTTATTGATGTTAGTGACCCTTCAAATCCAAATCCTTGCACAGGAACAGCCATAGGTTATGTATTTGTAGGAGATGGAGACCCAATATATATACCAAATGCATTTACTCCTAATGGCGATGGCGCCAATGATTTTTTTGCTGTCTATGGCAAGAGTCTGAAAACGGTGAGAATGCAAATTTTTGATAGATGGGGGGAGCTTCTATTCGAATCTTACAACCAAGATAATGGATGGGATGGAACTTACAAAGGTGAAAATTTACAACCAGGTGTCTACGTTTATAAAGTTACTGCTGCATACTTAAATGGCAAAACAATAGATAAGACTGGAAGTGTAACACTCATTAGATAAGATATTATACAATGCTATTTAAAAATCCTGCTCTTTGCAGGATTTTTAAATTTATTTTTACTCAACAATCCAAATTATCTGTTTAGTTTATAGAAAATTCAAAGAAGATAAAACACAGTTATAAAACCATTTTTTTATATTAAAAAAATCATAGTTAAATACGAAAACTTCTTCCTGCCTTTATTTCGCTCTTTTGTTTCTTCGCTTTAAGACGATTTTCTTTCACAAACTTTGGCAAATTTGTTTTTAAACGTTTCTTTTTTTCTCGAAAAGAAGCCAATACTAATGCAAAAAATTTGTCATTCACCAACTGCTTATTTCTAGCCTGAGAACGACTTTCACTACATTCAAGAACTAGTATACCTTCTTTACTTATCTTATTCTTTAAATACTTCCCAACTTTTATTTTTTGTTCATCGTCCAAAACGCTACTATTGCTCACATCAAAAAACAATTGAACACAAGTAGCCACTTTATTTACGTTTTGTCCACCACTGCCACTGCTTCTTACTGCTTTGTAGCTTAACTCTTTTAGTATATCCGCTTTTTCAATCATTCCATAAAACTACAATAAAATATGAATTCAATTCCTCAGCATGTTGTAGAAAACAAAACCATTAAATAATTGAATTATAAACTTCCAAATCGGAAGCCTTTTTCTAGCTTCTTCTCAATGAAAAGAGGAAGTGCATATCGAAGATTTTTTTCAGCCTTTATACTATCGTGAAAAACCACAATAGAACCATTAGTAGAATTATCCATTACGTTTTTTAAAACATCCTCCTTAGAGACGGTATCTACCCAATCATAACTCAAAACATCCCACATAATAATCTCATAATTTTTACAAAGATGCTTTAGTTGAGGGAGTTTCAGTTTTCCATAAGGAGGTCGGAAGAATTTACTATTTACAATAGAATTGCATTTGGCAACTTCTTTAACATATTCCTTAGTAGGTGTTTTCCAACCATTCGCATGGTTTTGGGTATGATTGCCAATGGTGTGTCCTGCCGACACAATTTTTTGATAGACAGCTGGATAAGCTTCTATATTTTTTCCGACACAAAAAAAAGTTGCCTTAATATCATTAAATGATTCCAAGGTTTCGAGCACAAATTCTGTTACTGTAGGAATTGGCCCGTCGTCAAAAGTCAAATAAATTGTTTTTTCTTCCCTGCTTTTGTTCCAAACACAATTTTTCAATAGGAGTGGCACTATAGCTGGCGTTTTCACAAATACATTCATCGACTAAAAATACAACAATGCTATATTTAAAAAAATGATACTCGCAAATTATATAATTTTGCAAGCAAGAAAACTGCTTAGAAGAAATACTTTTATGGATAAAAGAATTAGAACTCGATTTGCCCCAAGTCCTACGGGGCCTTTACATTTGGGAGGCATACGCTCTGCCCTTTTTTGTTATTTATTTGCAAAAAAACATGGTGGTGATTTTATTTTAAGAATTGAAGATACTGACCAAAATCGTTTTGTACCAGGTGCCGAAGAATATGTCATAGAATCATTGAAGTGGTGTGGTATTGAACCTAACGAGGGCGTTGGTTTTGGAGATGGCGCTTATGGTCCATATAGACAAAGTGAGAGAAAACCAATGTACAAAGAATATGCAGATAGGCTTATTGCGTCTGGTGATGCGTACTATGCATTTGATACTCCTGAAGAATTAGAAACCATGCGTGCTAAGATGACCAAAGAAGGAAGTGCAGCACCAGGATACACTCATGTTACAAGACAATACATGAAAAACTCTATCTCATTATCGCAAGACGAGGTAAAAACAAGACTGGAAAGTGGCGAACCATATGTGATTCGACATAAAATGCCTAGAAATGAGGAAATCAAATTTCATGATTTAGTAAGAGGTTGGGTGAGTTTTAATTCTTCTCAACTAGACGACAAGGTCCTTTTAAAGGCAGATGGCATGCCTACCTATCATTTGGCACATGTGGTGGATGATTATACCATGAAAATTACACATGCCTTTAGAGGCGAAGAGTGGCTTCCTTCAGCACCTACTCATATTTTGTGTGTCAGAGCTTTGGGCTGGGAAAATGAAATTTGGGAATATGCGCATCTTCCGCTTATCTTAAAACCAGACGGTAAAGGTAAATTAAGTAAGAGAGATGGCGATCGTTTGGGATTTCCCGTGTTTCCTATCAGCTGGACAGATCCTGGTACAGGTGAAGAGTCTGTGGGATACAGAGAAAGAGGATTTTTCCCAGAAGCATTTATTAATATGCTTGCTTTTTTAGGTTGGAATCCTGGTACGGAACAAGAAATATTCTCCTTGGAACAATTAATACATGATTTTTCGATTGAAAAGGTGAATAAATCAGGGGCAAGATTTGATTTTGACAAGACCAAATGGTTCAACCAACAATACATCAAAAATAGAAGCAATAAGGAACTAGTTGAATTGGTGAAACCCTATTTAGATGCGAAAAGTTATCACCGTGATGAACAATATCTCGAGAAGTTTTGTGAACTAATCAAAGATCGAGCGGTTTATCTAAGCGATTTTGCCGAAATAGGATACTATTTCTTCGAACCCATCAAACAATATGACGACGTGGCCATTAAGAAAAAATGGAAAAATGAACGAAAAGAATTATTCGAAAATTTAATTTTATTTTTAAATAATATATCTACTTTTGAAACGAAAGAAATTGAAGTGGCTGTTAAAGAATTTAGCTCTCAAAACGAAATTGGAATGGGCGACGTAGGACCGATATTAAGAATTGCTTTAGCAGGAAATATGTCGGGTCCACCCGTTTTTGAGGTAATGGAATTGTTAGGAAAAGAAGAAGTTAAAAATAGAATAATAATTGCTATAAACTATTTTTGTAAATTAGATTAATTTTATATTTTTACTCATCATAATTATTAAAACAAAACAAAGGCAGCATTATGGCAAGGGCAGCATTTTTAGCAAAGAAAGTAGAGGTAAGCAAAGAATTAGACGGACTTGAAATTGGTGTAAACCAATTTGGTGTTATTTCTTCTAACCTTTCAGTAGAAGAGATGAATGCATTTTTAAACAAAAATGTATTTGACAAAAAATTAAAAAATAACTTATCCGAAAAAATGAGTGGTGACTATGACTCTTTGGATGAGAATTTTGAAGATGAGGAGGATGATTTTGATGAGGATGATGAGGATGATGCATTCGATGATTTCGATGATGATTATGATGACGATGATTTAGAAGGCATGGACTTCGAAGATGATGATGCGACTTCAGATGATGATGCGGACGATGATTTTGATGACGACATCGAAGAAGAAGCTGATGACGATGATGAATAAGCAAAAAAATAATGACTAGACCCATCCGTGTATTAGTAGCGAAAGTTGGACTCGATGGTCACGATAGAGGAGCCAAGGTAATTGCCGCTGCTTTACGCGATGCTGGAATGGAAGTGATTTATACAGGTCTTCGACAAACTCCTGAAATGGTGGTCAATGCTGCCTTACAAGAAGACGTTGATGTGATTGGCGTAAGTGTTTTATCTGGAGCGCATAACACTATTTTTCCTAAGTTAATTGAAAAGCTAAAAGAAAAAAAGATGGATGATATCCTCTTGACTGGTGGAGGAATTATTCCAGATGAAGACATGAAACATCTTACCGAAATAGGCGTTGGTAAACTCTTTGCACCTGGGACAAACACAAACGATATTGCAATTTATATCAAAGAATGGGTAGCCATTCATCGAAAATTATAAGTAATAAAAAATCTATAAATGATAAAACGCCATAGTATATTTGCTATGGCTTTTTTATGAAACAAAACACAACAAAAAATGTACAACAATTTATTAGTCGAGAATCAAAATGGAATTTTAATTATCACCATCAATAGAGAAGATAAATTAAATGCATTAAATATAGAATTGCTTTCTGAACTAAAGAAGGTAGTAAAAATAGTGTATGAAGACAAAACTATAAAGGGCGCTATCCTCACTGGTAAAGGACCAAAAGCATTCGCTGCAGGTGCCGATATTGCTGAGTTTGCCTGCTTTACAGAAAAACAAGGTATCGAATTATCGCAAAGTGGTGGCGCTATTTTTAAGAGTATTGAAGAATGTCCCAAACCTTTTCTAGCACTCAATAATGGATTTACTTTGGGTGGTGGTTGTGAATTGGCAATGGCTTGCCACATGCGCATTGCAACAGATAATGCAAAGTTCGGACAACCAGAAGTGGCACTCGGCATCATACCAGGATACGGCGCTACACAGCGTTTGGTGCAATTGGTTGGCAAGGGCAAAGCATTAGAATTATTGATGACTGGCAATATGATTACGGCAGCAGAAGCAAAGAATTTAGGTTTGGTGAATTACACTTTTGCAAGCATTGAAGAAGCGATGGATAAATGCAAAGAACTCATTAATAAAATTGCAACACAGGGACCTTTAGCCATTGCAAAAATCATCGATTGCGTAAATTGTTACTTCGATAAAAACATCGATGGTTTTGAAGAAGAGAGCAAATTATTTGGTGCCAGCATGAACACACAAGATTTTAAAGAAGGCACCACCGCATTTATCGAAAAAAGAAAAGCTGTTTTCACAGGACAATAATTGTTTTTTAAAATTCATTTTTTTATGAGGGCCGTGCCGCATGGCAAATGCTGACGAGCGGGGGATGTATCGGGTGAGTCACCCGCCACGTAATTCAAAAAGGGTAGCTCCATCGGAGCGAAACATTCCTAGAAATATCATCCATATCGAATTCAGCTCTAGCGGAGCGGCACATTTAGTTTACAAATTAATCTTTGGAATCGAATATAATGCGTGACTGATAGCAACGGAAAGCCTGCCGGAAGTATGGAGGCAGCTTGGAGTGAATAGCAGGACGGCAGCCTCTGTTTTTGGCTGGCGGCACGCCCTAAAAATTTTGTAATTGAAGACATAAAAAAAGCAGTCATTGCTGACTGCTTTTTTGCTCCCTGACCTGGGCTCGAACCAGGGACCTACTGATTAACAGTCAGTCGCTCTAACCAGCTGAGCTATCAAGGAATTTCCCATTTGGGAGTGCAAATGTAAGCCTATTCTAATTTATTTGCAATAGATGTTTCAAAAATCTTAAAATTAATTGTAGTTTCGCACCATACAATTAAAGATTATGAGTTTATTAACCGTAGGCACTGTTGCCTTTGATGCGATTGAAACCCCTTTTGGAAAAACAGATAAAATTGTGGGTGGTGCTGCGACCTATATCGCGTGGAGTGCTTCGTACTTTACAAAACCTGTCAATATTGTTTCGGTGATTGGCGATGATTTTGACATGAGTGAATTGGCGGCGCTACAAGACAGAGGCGTGAATTATGAAGGTATAGAGATTCGTAAAGGTGAAAAATCTTTTTTCTGGAGTGGAAAATATCATCTAGATATGAATAGTCGCGATACTTTGGTTACTGACCTCAATGTATTGGCATCATTCAATCCTATCGTTCCTGAATCTTATAAAGATTGTCGTTATTTGATGCTTGGCAATATCGATCCTTCATTACAAATTAAAGTGATAGAGCAATTGCCAGTGCGTCCAGAATTGATTGTGATGGATACGATGAACTTTTGGATGGATATCGCTTTAGATACCTTAAAGAAAGCGATTTCGATGGTAGATGTATTGACGATTAATGATGAAGAAGCAAGACAATTGAGTGGTGAAAATTCATTGGTAAAAGCGGCTAAAAAAATCATGGCCATGGGTCCGAAATTCTTAGTGATTAAGAAAGGGGAACATGGTGCTTTATTGTTTCATAACAATGATGTGTTTTTTGCTCCTGCCCTTCCATTAGAAGAAGTATTTGATCCAACCGGTGCGGGAGATACCTTTGCTGGTGGCTTTATTGGCTATATTGCCAAAACCAATGATTTGACATTCGAAAACATGAAAAGAGCGATTATTTACGGTTCGGCAATGGCTTCTTTTTGCGTAGAAAAATTTGGTACAGAAAGGCTGAAATCATTGACAGCAGAGCAGATTGACGAACGTGTAAATATGTTTGTTGCTTTATCGTCGTTTGATATTGAGCTAGTTTAGCGTATTAAAGCGAAATAAAACACTTATATTTGCAGTCCAAAAAAACATTCATTTAAAAAATAAAAAAATAGTACAATGGGTAGAGGTGACATGAGAACTAAAAAAGGCAAGCGATTTGCAGGATCATTTGGAAATATTAGAACATCTAGAACAGGTGAATCTACAACAGTTGTAGCAAGTGCTCCAGTGGAGAAAAAAGAAACTGTAAAAAAAGCACCAGCTAAAAAAGCAGCTCCTAAGAAGAAAGCAACAGAGAAAGAATAATTAATTTGGTGACAGATTAAGGAGCTAGGCGGTATTTATTCCACTTTGCATCTTGATTGAGCTCATATACAATACGGTCGTGTAGTCTATTTGGCCTACCCTGCCAGAATTCTATTAATCTCGGCATTAAAATATACCCGCCCCAATGGTCGGGTTTTTTTATGTCTGTACTTTTTTCCAATGCGGTATAAGCTTGTAACAATAGGTCTTTTGAATCGATTTTCTGGCTCTGTGGCGAGATAATCGCTCCTATTTGGCTACCAACAGGTCTCTGATAAAAATAGTCGTTGGATGTTTGCTCTGATACTTTCTGCACAGTCCCTTCAATTCGAACTTGTCTTTCTAGTATATCCCAGAAGAAGAGTAAAGAGGCGTTCGGATTTTCTGCTAAATTCTTGCCTTTGTTGCTTAGATAATTGGTATAAAAAACAAAACCTTCGTTGGTCATTTCTTTTAAGAGGACAATCCTTGCAGAAGGCACGCCATCTTTGGATGCCGTTGCTAATGTCATGGCATTGGCTTCAATGATTGGTGATTCATGCGCTTGTGTAAACCAAGTATGAAAAAGTGGCAAAGGAGTATCTGGAGTGTTAGCTTCGTTTAATTCTGCCGCCTCATAATGTTTGCGCATGTGAGGCAATTTGTTTACACTCATAGATAGGTTATTTCACGTCTATACGCAAAGTTTTCTGGTAACGTAAGCCATCTTTGGCATACATATCAAAAACAAGTCTAATAACGTCAGTTTGATTAATGGTAGAATCATTGGGCACCCTGAATGTGGTGATATCTGTTTGAATATTATTCGTGTCAGGATAATATTGAAAGGAATACAATTGAGTCATTGGATCAACGGCAGGATCAAAAGTTTGAAATTTTGTGCTGATATTATATTTACAGGTAGTGGAGTCGATTCTTCTATCGGTGGTATATCTCACTTCATATTGCAAGGTGTCACCTCTTTTCAACTTCACCCAATTGGTATCGGGCTGAATAAAAGTGATTGGCTCTTCAATACCGTCGGTGGGAAATGTATCTTTTTTGCAACCAGTGGTAAGGATGGCGATGATGTACAAAAAGCTGATGACTACTAAAAGTGTCCCAAAAAAATTCTTCATGTGATTGTTTGCTTAATTCTTTAAAACGATTTTCTGTGCTAAATATTTTATCAAAATTAAAGTATAAGATGCAACTATTCTAATAAATTTTCAATCTGATTAGGTATGTAGCGTCTATTTTGCCATAGTAAATTTAATTTTTTTTGGGTTTTGGGGTTTCTATCGGGGGTCATCAGTTGATGGCTACCCTTTTTTTATGGCCAGTTGATGTATTCTCTCTAGTCTTTGAGATTCATTGGCTAGCATCCACCCGTCGACAGATAAGAGTTTATAAGCTTCATGAAAATAATAATTGTACTGGGCTTCATTATTTTCGAGCAGGTACAATTCTCCAAGTTCCTCAAAAATGTAGGCATCTGGCTCTGCTATGGACTCGTTTTCTAGCTCATGCAATTCTTTCATTGCCAAATGATGCAGACCCAAAAAACGATTCATCTTGGCGATGCTCCATCTTGCAATTCTTTGTTGAACAGCAGAGCCGTTTACAAGAAAAAATTCTAGACTTTTATCGAAAACTGCTTTGGCCTTTTCATAATCTTTCATGTCGAAGTAAGTCCAACCAATATTGTTGTACAAAGCACCAAGCCACTTCTGAGCTTTTTCATCTTTGGCTTTCTCTGCCAAATTCATGGCATATAAATTCCAGTTTAATGAGGTTTCATCTTTGGTAGCAATACCAAGCATATGAGCGGCGTCTACGGCATAATTTTCTTCCTTCATTTCCTCGGCAATTTTGAGGGCTTGCTCAAACAACGGAATCGCTTTTTCTTGTTCGTTATTGGAATTATAGGTGCGCCCTCTTTCTAAACAATATCTAATGGTCACAATGGGCAAATCTTCTGAATTTTTTAGTGCTACTTCGTCCAAGATAAGATGAGCCTCATCGAATTTTCTTTGCAGACTCTGCGTCCTAGCCAATTGAGTTAAAAGTTGCCAATGATAATTTTTATCCTGCAACTTATTCTCATTCATTAGTAGAGCCCGAAAAAGTTTTTCTGTTTCTTCAGGTTTCCAGTAGTTCCAAAGTTTATCGAATTCTTGCATTTTTTTCTGTTTAGAAAAACTTAAGTGTTAGGTCGATAATTCTTCTTACAAAGTTATTGTAAGGAGGATACATGAAGCTAACGA
>CAMBZT010000042.1 GCA_945872405.1 Chitinophaga pinensis
TTTTATCTAACTCTAGCTGTGAATATGGTTTAGGATCTGAAGACCAATTATATGTCTCATTCTCAAATTGTTGACTGAACACGGATTGAATACAACAGAATAAAAAAGAAACCAAAATATAACGCTTCATAAATTTTACTTTTTAGTAACGGAAATGTTTTCTGCATATTCTTTCTTTAGAAATACAAGCAGTTGGTTGAATATATTAAATTGATCTTGCTTCAACAAAAGGGTCTTCAGCTCAAGTTCATAATGCAAAATAATAGTATTGTTTACCTGGCTAAACTCCGCTTTAAAATGATAGAAATCATTATCAAGGAAACTAGTGTTAGGGATGTACTTTGCTTTGTAATTAGCCGGAAGACTGAGACAAACAGTATATCTATAAACATTTTTGTAATCGTATGCTATGTCTGCTTTTCTTTCATTCTCTATCTTCGAACCTATCATTGGTTTTTCGAGAAACAGATTCAGAAAGAGATCATTCCCTGATTGGATAGCATAATTATTAATTAGAAATGAATACTTTATTTGTAGTGGTTTATCTCTGTCTTGCTTGTTAATTTCTGTGTAATCATTGAGATAAAATTTATTATTTCCTTTTTCTAAAAATGACTTCACTGCTTTTATTTTTTCATCGCCCGCCAAATCATAATTGATATCTAAATAATAATTTCTCACATAACCAGTAAGTGAGGCAAATCCAGAACCAACAATGGTATCATTACTAATTGATAGAAAAACAGAATCATCGTAAACACTTTTACTGGAAGAAATTTCGGGGACTTTCACAATTTCAAAATGTGTTGAATCGATATGCAGCATGGCCTCCTTTCCTTGTATAAATTCTGTAGGATAACCAAAGGGTGTATGCTCACTGGTGGCATCTAAAAAGTAAGTGCTATCTTTTGTCTTGTAGGTTACAATCATATGATTATCTACTGCTCCAGTTGGCAATTCTTTATAAGTATAAGGAATATCGCGAGTGCCTATCCAAGTAAGATAAACATTTTGGATGCCTGCATATTGCAACATTGCATGTGTAATACTAGCCATATCTTTGCAATCGCCATATCTTTTATCGCATACATCCGAAGCCTGACGAGGAACATAGCCACCATAGCCATCTTCAAAAGCGACATACTTAATATTAGATTTTACCCAATAATAAATTGCTTTTACTTTTTCTATTTCGTTTGTCTTCCCTTGTATCAATGAGTCTGTAACAGCCTTTAATGAGGGAGAAACCTCCTGATTTAAATCTCTTAAAAAGGTGGAATAGTAGCGATGCAGATCATCAACACTTCCTAACATCTTTGTTTCGACGCCATCGATGGTATATTTCTTAATATAAATTTCTATATGCGGTATGCTGCTTTGAAAAGAAGGACTATTGGCATAAAAATTAACTTTTGCTAATGAGTCACAAGTCCAGGTATAAATGGTTATCGTTTTTTGCTTATCAATAGTCAAATGAATGGGTAACCCAATTATATTAAACTCTTTATAACCAAGCTCAACCCTGTTATCTACTTTTACCTGAAACAAAATATTATCTGTTGCAACATTGTAACCAAAAAAATAGCCATTCAACATCTTAGGATCAAGATAAGTGGTAGTGTACTTCAAATAACGCTTTGCACCCACTTGCAACTCTTTATAATCAAAAACTTTTTCATTGATGTCATCGTGAAAGATGGACTGATCAAATTTATGTCTGTCTTTAATGTCAGTAATGTCTACTTTTCTGTATTTATTTCGATTAGGCACTAAGGTGTACGCTTCAATTTCTGACAATGGAAACAATGGCGTGTATTGAACTGTTTGTTCAGTGCTCATCGTAGCCAATTCTTTTAAAATCATCAATTCTTCTTCAGTTTGAGCATTGATTTGTAAAGCGCCATTCTCAATCAATATCTGATAAATTTTATTTCTCTTGTTGTAGAGATAGTACTCATTGGGAAATCGCTGCTGATGATGCAATAACTCTTCATGGGCTGTTTGAGACAAGAGAGAAAAACTTGGAATCAAAACAAAGAGAAAAGCAAAAAATGTAATGCATTTTTTTCGTGACTGCGAATCAGTTATGCCCATAGTTTAGATTTCTTAGTTGTTTTCATGCAATGTAAGCGTTAATAGTGTAGGTGTATTTTGATTTTGATGTATTAATCTAAGAAATACTCATTACTATAACTTGATATTAAGAATCTTGTTGTTTTCTCTACTTCTTTTTTAGGCTTTTTAACTTTAAAGGAATCATTTCAATCAAATAACTCAATGTATGTCCTCATCTCAAATTGCTTTAACTATAAAAGGAACAAAATCCAAAGACAAATGTTATTGTTGAAGAACATAGAATAGTGTAGGGTTTTAATATTATAGAATTCACCTAGAATAGAATATTTTTGTGTTCTAAAAGTAAATGATTATTCCAATGATTGATAAAAAAAATATCAGAGCTGCTCGAGGCAATGAGTTAAGTTGCAAAGGTTGGGTACAAGAGGCAGCACTACGTATGTTGTATAATAATTTAGACCCAGATGTTGCTGAACGACCTGAAGACTTAATTGTTTATGGAGGTAGAGGCAAAGCTGCAAGAAACTGGGAGAGTTTTGAACTGATTGTAAAAGCACTCAAAGATCTTAATGAAGATGAAACTTTATTGGTACAAAGTGGTAAACCAGTTGGTATACTAAGAACACACAAAGATGCCCCACGTGTCATTATTGCTAATTCTAATCTAGTGGGCAATTGGGCAAATTGGGATCATTTTGATGAGTTAGAAAAAAAGGGCTTGATGATGTATGGTCAGATGACTGCTGGTTCATGGATTTATATAGGTTCTCAAGGGATTGTACAAGGAACTTATGAAACATACCTATCGTTGGCCACCAAACACTATGATGGTTCCTTAAAAGGCAAATTAAATGTCACTGCTGGACTAGGTGGCATGGGTGGCGCTCAACCACTAGCAATTACAATGAACGAAGGGGTTTGCTTGGCAGCTGAAATGGAGGCATGGAGAATTCAAAAAAGAATAGACACTCGTTATATCGACAAGATGACACATGATATTGATGAGGCAATTGATATGGCAGTATTGGCTGCCAAAAACAATGAAGTTGTTTCAATTGGTGTGGTTTGTAATGTGGTTGATTTACTACAGAGGATGATCGACAGAAATATAACACCTGATACCCTGACAGATCAAACTTCTGCCCACGATGAATTGATTGGTTATTTCCCCGAAGGACTGAGTGTGGAAGAGGCAAATAGTTTAAGAATTTCTGATCCTGAAACTTATAGAAATAGAAGTTGGGACACAATGGCAAAGCATGTTAGACAAATGCTTGAGCTCCAAAGCCGCGGTGCTATTACTTTTGATTATGGCAATAATCTGAGAGGGCAAGCCAAAGATAAACGCCAAGTAATGAATGCTTTTGACTTTCCAGGATTTGTTCCTGCCTATATCAGACCATTATTCTGCAAAGGAAGTGGTCCATTTCGTTTTGTCGCTTTAAGTGGTGATGAAAATGATATTGCAGTCTGTGATGAAAAACTAAGAGAACTTTTTCCAGAGAACAAAGGTTTGTTACGTTGGTTAGATATGGCGAAAGAAAGAATTGCATTTCAAGGATTACCTGCACGTATTTGTTGGTTAGAAATGGGAGCAAGAGAAAAAGCTGGACTTGCTTTTAATGATTTAGTGAGAGAAGGAAAAGTGAAAGCACCCATTGTTATTGGTCGCGATCATTTAGATACTGGTTCGGTAGCTTCTCCAAACAGAGAAACCGAAGCAATGTTAGACGGATCTGATGCTGTGGCTGATTGGCCAATTTTAAATGCACTAATCAACACTGCTGGAGGTGCTAGTTGGGTTAGTTTCCATCACGGAGGTGGTGTGGGTATGGGATATTCTTTACACGCTGGAATGGTTATATTAGCAGATGGTACAGATGATGCTGCAAGAAGACTGAGTAGAGTGCTCTACAATGATCCTGGCATGGGAGTAATACGACATGCCGATGCAGGTTATGATATTGCAAAGGATACAGCAAGAAAAAATGGATTAGATCTTAATGAAAGATTGAAATAGTTTTTCATAAGTTTTTTTTATTTAAAAATAAAAATTTATATTTGAATGATTAATACGCTTTAGAAAAAAATACTTGAGCAATAAATCATGTTAATTTATTCAATCACCACATAAAAATATGTATCATGGCACTAGGAGATAAAAACAAAAAAGACGACAAAGACAAAAAGAAAGGAGCAGCAGCTTCAGGCAGTAAATTTAATATGTCTAGCAATACAAAGACAGCTGGCAAGTCACAAACTACTGGTGGTAACTCAGCAGCAAATCGCTCTAGAGGCGCACAAAGAGGTAGCTAATCTGTTGCTTTACTCAACACATAAAAAAACCATCTCGAAAGATGGTTTTTTTATGTATGTAATCACAAGAGTACTATTTGGGAAGCACTTCTGCTAAATCGATGTCATCCAAAAATTTAGTAGTATAATTTCCTGCTCTAAAATCTTCATTTTGCATCAACCAAATATGAAATGGAATGGTTGTCTTAGGACCTTCTATAATAAACTCTCTAAGCGCTCTATCCATTTTTGCAATTGCTTCATCACGAGTTTGTGCCCGACAAATTACCTTCGCAATCATGCTATCATAATAAGGAGGGATGGTATATCCGGCATAGATATGTGTTTCGACACGAACTCCTTGTCCTTTAGAAGTGTGTAACGAAGTAATTTTACCTGGACTTGGAGCAAAGTTTTTTCTTGGATCTTCAGCATTTACCCGGCATTCGATAGCGTGCATCATTCTAGGATAATAAACCTTACCTGAGATAGGCTCGCCCCATGCTAGTTTGATCTGTTCTTTCACCAAATCATAATCCATCACTTCTTCTGTTACTGGGTGTTCTACCTGAATTCTTGTATTCATCTCCATAAAATAAAAATTCCTATTCTTATCTACAAGAAATTCAATCGTGCCTAATCCTTGATACTTTATAAATTCTGCTGCTTTAATTGCGGCTGTACCCATTTTTTCTCTAAGCTCTTCTGTCATAAATGGAGATGGACATTCTTCAACCAACTTCTGATGACGACGTTGAATGGAGCAATCTCTTTCTGATAAGTGTGTTGCTTTACCGTATTTATCAGCAGCGACTTGAATCTCTATATGTCTTGGCTCCTCGACAAATTTTTCCATATACATCCCTGCATTTCCAAAGGCAGCCCCGGCCTCCATCGAAGCAGTTTCAAATGCCTTTTCAATCTCTTCTTCAGCCCACACCACACGCATTCCCTTACCACCACCACCAGCAGTTGCTTTTAAAATAACAGGATAGCCAACCTCCTTTGCCTTCACTTTAGCAATGGCAATATCCCCTATCAAGCCATCAGAACCAGGCACAACTGGAATTCCAGCTCTTTTCATGGTATCCTTTGCAGTCACCTTATCGCCCATCAATCTAATTTGATCTGCAGTTGGTCCGATAAATGTGATATTATTTTTTTCACAGATTTCTGCAAACTTAGCATTCTCGCTCAAAAAACCATATCCAGGATGAATCGCATCTGCATTTGTAATCTCTGCGGCCGCCAATATATTGGGAATATTCAAATAGGAATCGACACTTTTCGGTGGACCTATACAAACAGCTTCGTCGGCAAATCTGACATGTAAACTATCTCTGTCGGCAGTAGAATACACGGCAACAGTTTTTATACCCATTTCTTTACACGTCCTAATGATACGAAGTGAAATTTCGCCTCTATTGGCAATCAATATTTTTTTAAACATACTTCTTTTAGTTAAAATTGAGTAAGGCGATAAATTTTATTATCTCCAAGCCAAACAATAAATACGCTAATTATTTCGGTTCAATCAAAAACAACGGCTGATCATATTCTACAGGTGATGCATCTTCTACCAATATTTTGATAATTTTACCAGCACCTTCATATTCAATCTCATTAAACAATTTCATGGCCTCTACCACACATAAAACATCACCTGTTTTAATCTCATCGCCAACTTTCACAAAAACTTCTTTATCTGGACCTGCTTTACGATAAAAAGTACCTATCATAGGTGATTTAAACTCTATATAATTACCTTTTAGCTCCTCTGCATTCACAGGCGCAGTATTTTCTACGCTTGTAGTAGTGTTGCTTGCTGCTATTGGTGTAGCTGCAGCCAATTGTTGCATTGGCATCGCTTGGGGCATATAAGTTTGAGGCATCATCGTAACTACCTCATTCACCTTATTCTTAATAGTAATTTTAAAATTTTCTTGTTCTAGCTTAACTTCTGCCAATTCTGACTTACTAACGATTCGAATTAGCTCTTGAATTTGTTTGAAATCCATATTATTTATTTTTTATTGGTTAAATATAAAAGATGGTCACTAAGAATAGCTTCCAAAATAATAATTATTTTACGCGCTCCACATATTGATTGGTTTCAGTATCTACTTTTACTTTATCACCAACGTTTACAAATAAAGGTACATTAATTTTTGTACCCGTCTCTAAAGTGGCTTGTTTGGTTACATTCGTTGCTGTATCGCCCTTCACACCTGGTTCAGCATAAGTCACTTCAAGCGTAACATTCACTGGCAATTCACAAATCAAAGGCATCTCTGTTTCTGCATGAAATAAAATTTCTACATCTTGCGCCTCCTTCAAAAGCTCGGTATTGTTAATCATGGCTTTATCTAATGACACCTGCTCAAAGTCATCATTATTCATAAAGTGATATCCAGTTTCGTCTGAATATAAAAATTGAAATTTACGTCGCTCCACTCGAGCTGTATCTATTTTGTGTCCACTCTGAAAAGTATTCTCAACCACTTTGCCGCTTTTTAAATTCTTCAACTTTGTTCTTACAAAAGCATTTCCTTTACCTGGTTTTACATGCTGAAAATCCACCACTTGCCAAAGTTCATTATTTAAATCAATACAAATTCCTTTTTTTAAATCTGCCGTACTTGCCATCTGTTTTTCGTTTATTTATTGTGATGAATCCTTTTCTGTTAATTTTCTTACACCCTTCTTAAATCGCCCATTTAAGATAAATAGCTCCCCACGTGAAGCCTCCACCAAAAGCTGAGATAATAATATTATCTCCCTTCTTAAATTTCGTTTCCCATTCATGAAGACAGATTGGAATAGTGCCATTGGTGGTATTCCCATATTTTTGAATATTTACAGTCACTTTCTCTTCTGGCAAGCCCATTCTTTCTCTTGTAGCATCTATGATTCTTTTGTTCGCTTGATGAGGTACTAGCCAATCTACATCTTCCGCTGAAAGATGATTTTTTTCCATAATCTCGGCAGATACATTTGCCATACTAGTGACAGCGAACTTAAAAACGTATTGTCCTTCTTGATATACAGAATGTTTCTTTTGTGTTACTGACTCAATAGAAGCGGGCATTACAGATCCTCCAGCTGGTTGAAATAAATGCTTGCTACCAGAACCATCTGACCTTAAAATACTATCGACAAATCCATTCTCATCGGTGCTTGGCTCCATGAGCACAGCCCCACATCCATCACCAAAAATGATGCATGTTGTTCTATCTTCATAGTTTAGAATGCTGCTCATCTTATCTCCTCCAACGACAATTATTTTTTTATAGCGTCCACTTTCGATCAAGCGAGCTGCTGTATCAAGGCTAAACAAGAATCCACTACAAGCAGCGTTTACATCATAACTGAAGGCATTCTTGATGCCTAATCTATCACAAACAATATTGGAAGTAGCCGGAAAATTATAATCGGCAGTAACAGTTGCTAGAATTAAGAGCTCTACGTCATTTGGGTCTGTGTTACTCTTTTCTAGCAAGCCTTTCACCGCATGTTCTGCCATAAAAGAAATACCTAAATTCCCTTTCAAGATTCGTCGCTCCTTGATACCTGTTCGTGAAGTAATCCATTCATCATTAGTATCAACCATTGTTGCCAACTCATCATTTGTGAGTATATAATCTGGCACATATGAATGAACGGCTGATATTTTGGCTCTAATTTGCAATAGCTAATAATTTAAAGGTTCTTAATGTTTTGGGAATGTAAAAATAAAAAACTTATCTAAAAATAAGTGCAAAATATGCGATTTATCAATTAACGGAAGATAAAATCAGCTTATTGAGTGATAACTTGCTTAAATTCATATTGATAATGACTATCTGAAAGTTTTTTTGGGCGTGAGCTTCGGGCCTTTGGTCGTACAAGGTACTCCTGCCAGTCCCGCACGCAATTCTGATTCATAAACCAAAATCATAATTAAACAGACCAATTTCTTATAATTAAAACCTTGTTTTCTCTTTAATATTTCTAACAAACCATTGTTTTGTTGCTACTAGTTTTCGATGATATCGAATTTTAAAAGAAAAATTAGGTAAACAAGTGTTTTCTATCAAACAAAAAAGCCTATCAAAATGATAGGCTTCCTTTTAATATATTTTGACTAATAAATTAGTTAACAGTAATAGTTGCAGTTCTTGTAGAAGCAGTATTAGACAATCTAACTACATAATTTCCAGCTGGAACCTTTGTTCCGTTGTTAGACTTCAAATCCCAATTGATTGTGTGTGTACCACTGTTGTAGTAGTTGTTAATTGGAGTTGCAATTTTAGAACCTGTCATATCATATACTTCCATTGTAACAACACCAGAAGTCTCAACATTAAATTCAATATTAGAGATACTGTTTGTTGGATTAGGATAGCAAGAAATGCCTTGGAACTGATTATCAGTTTTAGCGATTCCTACATTGTATTGATTAGTTATTCTAGCAGATTCTGCATTGATAATATCTCTTTCAAGTGAAGTACCATTGTGAGAAACAATAGCCACTAAATGACAATGATTGAAATCAATCGATGCAGGCAATGTATAAGAATAATGCTTAGTATACGGCGTAGATAAAGTTGGGCTTGTTGGAATAACTGTTGCATCACCCCAAGCACCATCTAACCAATCCATTAAAGTGTGGTTATGAAACCAAGGATTCAAAGGACTTCTACCACCTTGAACTGCACTAGAATAATTACTTTGATTATATGTTCCGGTAGCAGGAATACTATCTTCTAAAATTGCTAAGTTAATTGACTTAGCAATTGCTGCATCCGCTGCAGTGAAAACAACTTCTACATCAACTTCTAATTGACGTGTCGCTTCGTCCCAAATTTGTGTTTTTAAAGAAATTGAAGCGATAGGTGTAATTGATAGACGAGTGCTAACATCACTAGACCAAGTACCTCTATTTCTTGAAATACCAGCACCGAAGTTGTATCTATCAACTGCCCCAGCTGGATATGAACTGATACCAAAACCAGCATCAATAGCAGCACCGTCTGGCACCTCCAAAGCATCACCTGAATGATTTGCAATTCCGATAAAGTTTGCGCCATGAGTTACATCTAATGCTTCAATAACAACTGTTCCTTCTGGACACCATCCACACCAAGTACCTGTAAAATCTTCTAAAACAACTTTCTTAACTGGTGCTTGTGCACTTGCAATAAGAAAAGAACCACTAATAATGGTCGCTAGTAAAATGTTTTTTTTCATCGTTTTTATATTTTAATAATTTATTTAATGAAGCAAATTTAATGAATATTTAGAACTAACCAAATTATTAACTACTTAATCATGCTAAAACTAGCCCTAATAAAATTCTTATCATAAGATTCAAAATGCCACCATTCTGTTTGAATAGCATGAAATCCCCCTTCTTTCATGACTTTTTTGAGTAAGTCCCTATTATTTACCTGATTTTGAGTCAATTTTCCTTGTTCTAACATCAATTTGTGATATCGAGGTTGTGCTTCAGGACCAAAAAAGTCATAGATAGTACCCATATCCACCTCCTTTTGCTGTACAATATCATACAATGACAAATCAATGGCAGCTCCGAAATTATGCAACGATCCTCTTTCGGGACTTGCAACATATTTGGCTTGGCCTCTAAATTTAGCAATCTCATACATTTTATACTGAACACTTTGAGGTCTCCCCCCATCAAATATTATAAAGGTGTATTGCGGTTCCAATTGATGCAAATATTTATACGCTTTCAACAATTGAATAATCGTTTCGATTCGTAAAAAACATCGAGTGACAGAAGGGTAGAGAACTTCACCCACAAAATTATCAGTGGTAGCATAGCGAAGATCAATTTTCACAGTTGGTAGTACATCCAAAACATCCACCAAGCCAGCGTCTACCATAGATTTCTCAATGGGAACTAAATGTGCCGCCTGATAATCGAAATGTTTATTCAACAATGTATCGAAAGTAGTAACTGATTGTATTGATACTTGATGTATAAATGAATCTTTATAACATTGAATAGAATCCACGTTGAGTTGTCTTTTTATCTCATTTTTATCGGTAAGTTCATCCTTATTTTGTATCGTCTTTGGATTCTCCATACAGGCAGCTAGCAATACAACAAACAATAAGAAACTAGTTATTTTAAATGTTCTCATCTATTTCTAATTCTAAATTTCGTTTTACGAAATGAAGATGATCTTCCCATTTCCCATTTAATTTCAAATATTTTTTGGAGTAGCCCTCTTTTTCAAAACCAAGGCCAGTAATCAACCGTATTGACTTTTCATTTCTCGGTACAATATTGGCTTCAATACGATGTAATTTCCACGAATTGAACAAGTACTCTACTCCTTTTGATATCGCCTCTTTCATATATCCGTTTCCTCCAAACTTCTCTGCTTGCTTATAACCCATAAAACAAGATTGAAATACCCCATAGATAATATTAGTAAAAACAACATCGCCAACAATATTTTGTGGTGCTTCCTTGAGTGCAAAATAGAACTTCAGTTTTACTTTTAAATCAAACAACTTTTGATCATTTTCTACCCATTGCATTTGTTCTAACCTACTGTGAAAAGAATCTGTATAGCGAGGCATCCATGGCTTAAAAAAAATTTTATTCTCAGATAGATATAACAATATATCATCCACATGACCGCTTTGTGCAGTAAATAAAAGAAGTCTAGGTGTTTCAAGCTGAAGTGAAAAATCGTTTCGGGGACTCATTGAACAAAAATAAATCATTAACTTCGTATAATATAATTTAAGCGATATGATGCCATTAGAAGAAATGTGCCGTTTTGTAATTGAGGTTGCTATTAAAACTGGCAATTATATTCGTGAACGTCAGAAACTATTGACCACAAACGATATTGAATATAAAGGTGAAACTGATTTGGTGACAGCCGTAGACAAAAAAGCGGAAGAAATTTTGGTACATTCACTTTCTATCATTCTGCCTGAAGCAGGCTACACTACTGAGGAAAAAACCGTGAGTCAAGAAGCAAAAGAATTTATGTGGGTGATAGACCCCATTGATGGTACAACTAATTTTGTACATGGCATTCCACTTTATTCTATTAGCATTGCTCTAAAACAAAATAATGAAACGATTTTGGGACTGGTTTATGAAATTAATCGAGAGGAATGTTTTTATGCGGTAAAAAACAATGGTGCTTTTTTAAACGGGGTACCCATTTCCGTATCAAAAAATACAGAGCTAAAAAATTGTGTATTAGCCACGGGGTTTCCTCCAGCAAAATTTGAATTATTGGAGCAGTATTTACAGAGCATGAGAGCGCTCTTACCCGAATGTAGAACCATCCGCAGAATGGGTTCAGCTGCTGTGGACCTTGCTTATGTGGCATGTGGACGTTTCGACGGCTTCTTTGAATATGGCTTAAATGAATGGGATATTGCTGCTGGTGCTTTCATTGTGCAAGAAGCAGGGGGCAGCATCAGCGACTTTAAAGGCAATAAAAGTGGCTACAATGAGACCAGAGAAATTATTGCTACCAATGCTAAGATTGATGGTGCCTTAACTTCGATTATTAAAAATAGTTTTTATGCAAATTAGTTGGGCTGATTTTGAGAAAATAGTGATGCATGCTGGACATATTCTAGAAGCAAAAGAAGCGAAAGAAGCAATAAGAGCCAATAAACGAGCCTATCAATTATTGATCGATTTTGGCAAAATTATTGGTGTAAAAAAGTCCTCTGCCCAGATAACAACACTCTATTCCTGTGAGGAGCTTATTGGTAAAAAAATTGTTGCTGTAACTAATATTCTACCCAAACAAGTAGGTAATTTCATTTCTGAAGTACTCGTGCTTGGACTTCCAGATGCCAACGGAAATATTGTGCTACTGAATACTGAAAAAAATATTCCAAATGGTAATAGAGTATTTTAGCATGATTATTGGACTACAAAGAACATAATTGAGTAAAAAATGTTAAATAAAAAAATGACAGATAAATTCTTCGTTTCTATCCTTTTATTATTCCTTTTACAAGCGTCGCCGCTTTTAGCAGGCAATATTTCTATAGATGAAATTCGCAAAGAATATCCACTAGCGATGCAAGACAAAGCTGTCTGCATAAAATGGTTTGATGCCTTTAATAATCAAGTAAACACATTAGACCCCATTTTACAAGCCTACAAGGGAGGTATCTATATGGGTATGGCAAAATTTGCCGTAATCACCAAGAAAGTTTCCTATGTAAATAAAGGGAAAACACTGATAGAAGAAGCCATTTTAAACGATAAAAACAATATTGAAATACGGTTTATTCGCTTTTCCATACAGGTAAAATTACCACAAGTGCTAGGCTACAATAAAAGCACAGAGGAAGATAAAAAATTTATCATTAGTAATATAGCGATGATAAAAAACGATAAGTTTAGAAATGACATTCTAAGATTCCTTAAAGAAAATACAGCTCAATGAACACGTTAATAACCCTTTTTATAATTTTCTTTTCTTTTGCTGCAATGGAAGGCATAGCTTGGTTTTCTCACAAGTATATTATGCACGGTTTTTTATGGAAATTGCACCGTGATCATCACCAGAAGACAAATAATTGGTGGGAACTGAATGATATATTTGTTATTGTATTTGCTTTGCCAAGTTTCTTAGCGCTTGTATTTGGATTAAAAGATCCAATACTTTTACCAATAGGAATCGGTATTCTTTTATATGGACTTGCTTATTTTTTTGTGCACGAAATTTTAATTCACAATCGTTTTAAATGGGGAGTAATTTCTGATAATCGCTATTTTAGAGCTGTGAGAAGAGCCCACAAAGTTCATCACAGCTACTCTGATAAAAACCCTAGCGATAATTTTGGATTTGTTTTTCTGATTCCACTTCATTACTTAAGAAATTCCTTTAAAGACGAATCGTGAAAACACAATTTACCTATTTTGTTATTTTATTTGCGTCAATTTTCTTCCCATTTTTCATTGGATTTCACAGTAGTATATCCTATAATAAAAACTGGAAAATCTTATTCAAAGCATTTAGCATCACAGCGCTGCTGTTTGTTTGCTGGGATATACTCTTTACTTCCATAGGCGTTTGGGGCTTCAATGATAAATACATTATTGGTCTACATTTTTTCAATTTACCTATTGAAGAAGTACTTTTCTTTTATGTAATTCCTTTTTGTTGTTTTCTTATCTATGAATCACTTAAATTTCTTTTCAAGATAAAATTTGAAACAAAATGGATTTCCTATTCATTGTTAGTTCTGTCATTGATGCTTGCCATCGTGTTTTATAATCGAATTTATACCACAAGCACATTGCTACTTGCTGCATTTTTACTTTTTTTTGTTGCCCGAAAAAAATACAGCTTTTTACCTTATTTCTATATTATGTTCCTCATATCTATGATTCCCTTTCTTATCGTGAATGGGTTATTGACAGGAACATACCTAGATGAGCCTGTGGTTTGGTATAACAATATGAATAATTCCTCTTACCGCTTGTTGACTATTCCTTTTGAAGACATTTTTTACGGCTTTGATCTACTGCTAATCAATGTTATTTTGTTTGAAAAAATCAAACAGAAAAAGCCTCATTCAGTCACAGAATAAACTATTGCTTTACTATTTTCTGCGTTGTTTTTCCTTCCACATTTATCATGGTAACATAATAAACTCCTGGTTCAAACAATTTCATATCTATTTTTTCAGAGGCGCTCCCGATGCTAAATGATGAATACTCCTTTGCGAGTATTAAATGACCAATCTGATCAGTGATATAAAAAGAAACTGCTCCATAAGCTGATCTGTTTATAAAATCAATTTCAAGCTGATCTTTTACAGGATTAGGATAAATGTTCCAGTCCAAACGAGGCTTAAGATTTTGAACACTGATGTTAGAACAAATAAGTGTCCCTTGAATTTTCTTACCCGCCATTACAGTAGAAGTCGCGTTAATACTATCCATAAAACGATTCCCTTCAGGACAACTACTTTTTAACTGATTATTCAAAAAGGGTACTAAAAAGTCCATATATCTAAAAAATGCTAAAGAGTTACTAATTGTATTGCCACATCCCGAGGCAGATTGGCCAATAGTGCATGTTACGGAGCTCCCATTTCCAAAATCGCAATGAGTCACTTCACTGAATATGATATGAAATTTTTTAGCTGAAGCTAAGTTTGCATAATGACTATTTTGCACACTCGTATCTGCCACACAATCTCTTTGACCAGATAGCATTAGTGTTGGCACATCGACCATAGCGGCAGCATCGATAGATGATACGCCACTTGTATTAGATGTTGCAGCTGCCATGTTGAATAAGCAGGTAAGATTTGTATTATTCTCTGCACCGATGAACGAACAGCCACCACCCATGGAATGCCCACCTATGGCAGATTTTGGGAGTACTTTTCCATTAAAAACTGCTAAGGCAACAGGTAATGAAATGGTATTCAAAGATTGTAATTGTAGTGCTAGAAGTGCAATGTCTTTACCGAAATCTAGATGATTTGGCGAAAATCCTCCTTCAGTTCTTGGTAAAGCAACAATAAATCCGCGAGAAGCTAAGTCGTTATAAATATTATCATAGTTATCGTAGGTCATAACGAATCCATGCCCAAAGACGACCACTGGAAATTGTCCCATCGCTGGTGTGGTGGCAGTACCTGCAGAAGTGGCAGGATAATAAACTTCAGCACCTATATCTCGTCCACTACCTAACATTTGAATAGCACCAGAAATAGCAAAACCGCCAGATCTAGTGGAGTCTTTAAAATTGATACTCATGTGACCAATTGGAAATATTTGTGCAGATGCAATGGCTGTAACTAAACACAAGAGAAGGGTAATATTTTTTTTCATTTATTCTGATTTATTTTTGATAATGACGAAAACTAACACGTGAATTCTGCGCCATTTTCTGAGAAATTTTACTGCAAAATTAAAACCTTATTGATCGCTCTGTGAATCAAGAAAAATTATCTTAAGCTAGCATTAATATTTTTGAGTGCATCGGCGCCTGGGCAAAGTTCTTTCTTAGTAAGCGTATTCAAAGGTTGCTTATTTGTTTCGAGCATTTGATGTAAATCTTGGCTATTCGGATCCATGTATAATAATCCTGTTAAAATTTCACCCTTTGCTTTTGCTGTTTGTAATGCGTTCATTGCAGACAGTCTATCTTGAGGATTCCAATCTGGCGACAATTTATTGAGCTGTAAAGAGGAACCGTCATGCATCTGAACATGTGCCGTTGTACCTTCGTCATACTTAGCTACTATTTCTGAATGCATGGGCACAAAATCAATGGTTGCAGTAGCTTCAATATGCTGTCTTACATAATCATAAGATTTTGTAGAACCTACGTTATTATTGAATGTAACACAAGGGGAGATCACATTAATGAATGAAAATCCTTGATGTTTGATAGCCGTTTTAATGAGGGGAATAAGTTGAGATTTATCGCCAGAAAAACTTTGTGCAACAAAACCTGCTCCTAACTCTATGGCAAGACTGGCCAAATCAATTGATTGAAATAAATTGACATTACCTGATTTATTTTTAGAGCCGGCATCAGCTGTGGCAGAATCTTGTCCTTTAGTTAAACCGTAACACCCATTATTCATTACGATGTATACCATGTTTAAATTTCTTCGCACCACATGTACAAACTGTCCCATGCCGATAGAAGCCGTATCGCCATCACCCGAGACGCCGAGATATATTAAATCTCGATTCGCCATATTGGCACCAGTTGCTACAGAAGGCATACGACCATGCACGGAATTAAAACCATGCGAATTACTTAGAAAATAAGCAGGTGTTTTTGAAGAACAACCAATCCCGGATAATTTTGCGATTCGATGCGGTTCTATATTCATTTCGAAGCAGGTTTGCACAATTGCTGCGCTTATGGAATCATGACCGCAACCAGCGCAAAGTGTTGACAATGCGCCTTCGTAATAATCTACTGAATAGCCTAATTTATTTTTCGTGAGTTCTGGATGTCTGAATGTGGGACGAACGTAAGTCATAATTAAATCACTTTATTTAATGTAGAAGATAGTGTAAGATTCTTTTTTACTTGCTTCACAATTTGTTCAGCTGTTATGGGCATTCCATCATAATTTAAAACGGAAATTAATTTTTGGGGATTCGAGTCTAATTCAATCATCAGTAAACTTCGCATTTGTCCATCACGATTTTGTTCAATCACAAAAACTTTTTCATGGGCTTCAATAAAATTTTCTACCTCCTGATTAAAAGGAAATGATTTCAAACGAAGTGCGTCAATTTTTATCTGCTCTTCCTTTAACATATCCATTGCTTCTTCGGCAGAATAGGTAGAAGTTCCAAAGAAGATAAATCCGTATTCACTTTGTTTTTGTTGCTGGTAAACAAATGGAGTTGGCACCAATTTTTTTGAAGTGTTCCATTTTTTTATCAAACGATCCATGTTTTTTCTGTAGTCATCGCTATCTTCGGTATACTTTGCATATTCATCTCTTGAAGTTCCTCTCGTAAAATAGGAACCCTTTGAAGGATGTGTTCCTGGAATACTACGATATGGAATGCCGTCTCCATCTACATCTAAGTAACGTCCAAATTTTTGAATTTGGTCGAGTTCGTCGGCAGATAATACTTTGCCTCTTTTATATTCTCGAGTATCATCCCACTCGAGTGGCATCGATAAGTGGTCATTCATCCCCAAATCTAAATCTGTCATTAAAATAACTGGTGTCTGAATTTGTTCGGCTAAATCAAAAGCTTCGGCAGTCATTTCAAAACACTCCTTTGGGGTAGAAGGGAACAATAAAATATGCTTCGTGTCACCATGAGATGCATATGCTGCCTCCATCACATCAGATTGTTGTGTTCTGGTAGGCATGCCTGTTGAAGGGCCAGTTCTTTGCACATCTATCAAAACAGTTGGCACCTCAGCAAAATAAGCCAATCCTAAAAATTCATTCATCAAAGAAACACCGGGTCCACTGGTGGCAGTAAAAGATCTAGCTCCATTCCAATTGGCACCAATCACCATTCCAATGGCTGCTAATTCATCTTCTGCTTGCACGATAGCAACGTTTCTTACACCAGTTTCTTTGTCAGTTCTAAACTCATCTGAATAATCGCTAAAAGCCTCCACTACAGATGTAGAGGGCGTTATTGGATACCATGCTGCCACTGTTGCGCCCGCATATACCGCCCCAAGTCCACAAGCCGAATTACCATCAATCATAATTTGATCGCCTAATAAATCTCTTCTTTCTACTCTGATATTTAATGGATATGTAAAATTTTGTTTTACAAATTCAACACCTAATTGTAAGGCTTTTACATTTGGGGGAATTAATTTTTCTTTGCCCTTAAACTGATCAGACAACAAGCCTTCCAATACATTAAACTCTATATCCAACAAGGCAGATAAGGCACCTACATAAACGATGTTTTTGAACAATTGTCTTTGTCGAGGATCTGTATATTCTTTGCTACAAATATCTGTGAGTGGAATACCGAGATAAGTAACATCGTCTCTTATTAATTCAGGATGAATTTTTTTGGAACTATCGTATAAGAAGTAGCCACCTGGTCTGACACTCTCCACATCCTTCACAAAACTTTGTGGGTTGACTGCCACTACTAAATCAACTCCTTCCCGTCTGCCAAGATAGCCTTTCTCACTCACTCGTACCTCATACCAAGTAGGTAGTCCTTGAATATTTGATGGGAAGATATTTTTTGGGGTAACGAAAATTCCCATTCTAAAAATAGCCTTGGTAAAAAGGAAATTGGCACTTGCCGAACCAGTTCCATTTACGTTGGCAAATCGTACGACGAAGTCATTTACTTTTGTTTCGTTTGTTAACATCCTTTTCCTGCTTTAGTTACATTATAGAAAAATTTATCCATATCCCATGCCGATGTGGGACAACGCTCTGCACATAATCCGCAATGCAGACACACATTTTCGTCTTTTACCATAACACGTTTCGTAGGCAAGACATCAGAAACATATAAGTCTTGAGAAAGGTTAGTGGCTGGCACTTTCAATCGAGATCTCAAATCCATCTCCTCTTCATTTTCTGTAAAAGTGATGCAAGCCGTTGGACAAATATCAACACAAGCATCACATTCAATACATTTATTGGTAAAAAAGACTGTTTGCACATCGCAGTTCAAACATCGCTGTGCTTCTTTTAATCCATGCAACTTATCAAAACCAAGTTCTACCTCCTTTTTACGGTCATTTAGTGTGCTGGCTTTATCTGCCTGAGGCACCACATATCTTTCGTCATCTACCACATAACTGTCGTAAATCCATTCGTGAATACCCATTTTTTGGCTCACCAAATTGACCATTGGAGAAAGCCTTTTATTGATATCTTCTTTCTTACAAACCAAATCGATTGATACAGCAGCTTGATGACCATGTGCCACTGCAGTAATCACATTTTTAGGACCAAAAGCAGCATCGCCACCGAAGAAAACTTTTGAATGTGAAGATGCAAATGTTATTTCGTTCACAACAGGCATTCCCCATTTATCGAAGACGATACCGATTTCTCTTTCTATCCATGGAAAACTATTTTCCTGTCCTATGGCAATCAAAACATCATCTGCTTCAATAAAAACATCATCGCCACCAACTGGTACTAATTTTCTCTTTTTATTTTCATCAAAAGTTACTTCTACTTTCTCGAACATCATTCCTTTAAGCACTCCGTTTTCTACTACGAATGATTTTGGAACATGGCAATCAATGATAGGAATATCTTCATGTACAGCATCCTCTTTTTCCCAAGGTGAAGCTTTCATATCTGCAAATGGACTTCTTACAACCACTTTCACTTCTTTGCCACCTAACCTTCTAGCCGTTCTACAACAATCCATCGCGGTATTGCCACCGCCCAATACAATCACCCTTTTACCAATTTTTTCTGTATGCTCAAAAGCAACACTAGCCAACCAATTGATGCCAATGTGAATATTTGAATCTCCTTCTTTTCTTCCCAACAAATCTGGTAAATCACGACCATTCGGTGCACCAGTACCAATGAAGATGGCGTCATAATCTTTGTCTAGCAAATCTTTCATACTATTCACACGCGTATTAAAATGCGTATGAATTCCCAGATCTAGAATATAATTCACCTCCTCATTCAAAACCGTTTCAGGTAATCTAAAGGAAGGAATTTGACTACGCATAAATCCACCACCTAATTTTTGCTCGTCATACAAATGGATTTCGTAGCCCAATGGCGCTAGGTCTCGAGCCACCGTAAGAGAGGCAGGTCCAGCACCAATTAAAGCCACTTTTTTTCCATTGGATTCAAATGGGCCTTGTGGCATATGTTGTTTCACGTCACCTTTATTATCAGCAGCCACTCTCTTTAATCTGCAGATAGCCACTGGCTCCTCCTCGACTCTACCCCTTCTACAGGCAGGCTCACAAGGACGATCGCAGGTTCTTCCTAAGACTCCAGGAAAAACATTAGAATCCCAATTGACCATATACGCTTCGGTATATTTTCCATCTGCAATTAATCTGATATATTCGGGAACAGGGGTGTGTGCTGGACAAGCGTACTGACAATCTACTACTTTATGAAAGTACTCGGGGTTATTAATATCTGTTGGTTTCAATAGAAATTTATTTGATTATTAATGATTGTTTTTACTTGAACGTTCTCCCAATATTTGCAATAAATATTGATGAGGTATCAAAAATAATGTTTTTTTGAGAAAGGATTTTAAAATTGATAAATTAAAGTA
>CAMBZT010000043.1 GCA_945872405.1 Chitinophaga pinensis
AAAAAAAGTATGACGAAGCAGAAATGCAAATTAATAAGGCAAGAGTCTTGGCTAAGAGACATAATATGATTATGCAAATCGTAATTTCTGAATTTAACTTAGGCAATTTATTTTACGAAACCAAAGATTACAAAAAGTCATTTGAGAGACTTTTAACTGCTTATGATTTATGTATCCCGCAGAAAAACAAAAATCAATTATATTCAATCACACTTTTATTAGCTCAAGTTACGAATAATTTAAAAAAATTCGATTCTGCCAATGAATATTATAAAGAAGCACTTATACTCTCACAAGAAATAAGTACCAGTGAATTAATTAATTCCTTAAATAAATTTTACCTGTTTCTCGAAGATCAGAAAGACTATGAAAGAGCCTTTCATTATCTAAAACAGCTACATTCCATCAGTAGTGATATCAATAAAGAAGAGAAGACCAAAGAATTGAATAAAGCTAGAGTGCAATTCGAAAATAAGGAACAGGAATTGAAGCTCGAAAAATTAAATGCGGTCAAGGAATTGTATGATCAACTCGAAGTGCAGTCTTTAGAACTTGATGCCAAGAATAAAAAGCTTGAAAATATTAATAATGATTTAATTCATTTTTCTTATGCGCTGTCGCATGACCTAAGAGAACCTGCAAGATTGGTTAAAAGTTATAGCGATGTGCTCACCCTGATGTTGACCGAAAAATTAAATGAAAAAGAAAAACAGATGTTTGCACATTTAAAAAGTGGTGCAGAGAGAATGGAAGTGCTTATAGAAGATTTGCATCGTTATGCAGTATTGGGAGTGAACGAAGATATGAAGAAGCAAGTAGATATGACCAAAGTCTTAGAGGGTGTTATCGCTATTTTGCAGCTACAAATTCAAGAAAGTGGAGTCATCATCACCTATGACCCCTTGCCCATTATCTATAGTTATTCTACATTGATTGGTCAGCTTTTTCAAAATTTGATAAGCAATGCTATAAAATATCGAAAAGCGGGGGAACAATCCTATATCTCTGTGACTTATCAAATAGTCGGCAATATGCACGAAATAAGAGTGTTAGATAATGGTATTGGAATTCCGAATAGTGAGCAGGCTCGAATTTTTAGACTTTTTAAGAGAGCTACCAATCATAGTGCTTTGGGCACTGGAGTCGGACTGGCTTTCTGCAAGAAAATAATGGACAAAATAAACGGGAATATACAAGTATATTCCCGTGGTGAAAATTCAGGTTCTGAATTTATTATATCCATTCCAATTACTTGATGGTAACTTTGTAAGTATTACAAGAAGTAGTATTTGTGGTCATATTATCAATTAAAACTATTTCTTTTGTTAGGCTGTCAATTAAAACTATTGTTTTCTCACCGCCTTTAATTTTGCTTGCAGATTTGTTAGATAATGTTTTTACGTTTGATAATGTTGATAAATTTCTCATTTGTTAGTTAGTTTTAAAGTTTTTAATATTGTTAGTTAGGAATAATAAAGATAAGTCAGCAAAATAAAAAAAACAAAAAAATGTTGATTATTCTGTAACCTTAATCAATAAATTACGTATAGAGCGAATTTTACAAAACTAAATAATTGAATGTCAACTATTTATATTTTTGTTGGATATTAATTGTTTTCCACATATTTGGTGATTTAGACTCCTTTTATTCTCCTAAAGTCACTAGAATCATAGTAAGATCAGTACTTTTTGCTAAAATATCAATCGAACTGAGCTTGATTTTTAGACGAAGTAAGTTTTAATTTTCATCTACCTAGTTAGGCGCTCCTAAAGCTCAATTTGGAATGGCCGGTAAAGAATTAATTAATTTGAAGATATTTTGTAGAATTGATATTAATACTTTGTAGATGTCTATCTCACCGAGAATTTATCTTTATATATTTTTTCTAAGGCAAACATCTCATCACGTAATCTGGCAGCCTCTATATAATCTGTTTCTTTGGCAGCTTTTTTCATCTTGCTTCTACTTGCCTCTATCGCTTTCTCCATCTGCGCTTTTGTCATGTAAGCTACTACCGGATCTGCTGCTAAGCTAGCTTCGTTGCTTTCTACATATACTTTACTGCTTATATTGCGTATATCAAGAACCTGAGATTGCTTCATAATTTCTTCCTTAGTTTTCGTAACTGTGGTTGGCGTTATGCCATGTTCTGTATTATACCTGATTTGTTTTTCTCTCCTTCGACTGGTCTCGTCAATGGTATTTCGCATGCTGTCAGTCATTTTATCTGCATAAAAAATCACTTTACCATTAGAATTTCTTGCTGCGCGACCTGCCACCTGAATCAAAGATCTCATATTTCTCAAGAAGCCTTCTTTATCAGCATCTAGTATACAAACCAATGATACTTCCGGCAAATCAAGCCCTTCTCTCAGTAAATTCACGCCAATCAGCACATCAAAAGCACCTAAACGGAGGTCTCTAATGATTTCAATTCTATCCAAAGTATCGACCTCCGAATGAATATATCTACAATTTACCCCAGCTCTAAAAAGATAACGGGTAAGTTCTTCAGCCATTCTTTTAGTAAGTGTAGTAATTAGGATGCGTTCCTTCCTCTTTATTACAATTTCAATCTCTTCCATTAAATCGTCAATCTGATTTAAGCTTGGTCGAACATCTATCGTTGGATCTAATAATCCAGTGGGACGAACGACTTGTTCCACAAAAACACCAAGGGTTTTATCCATCTCATAATTTCCTGGTGTGGCGCTCACAAAGATTGTTTGCCCCATCATTTGCTCAAATTCTTGAAAATTTAATGGCCTATTGTCCATCGCTGAAGGTAGTCGAAAACCATACTCTACCAGATTTGTTTTTCTTGCACGATCGCCGCCGTACATAGCACCTACTTGAGGCACTGAGGCGTGGCTTTCATCTATGATCAACAAATAATCATCTGGAAAATAGTCCAACAAACAAAAGGGTCTGTCACCAGGGTTTCTCCTATCCATAAATCGTGAGTAATTCTCAATACCTGAGCAATATCCTAATTCACGTATCATCTCCAAATCAAAATTTACTCGCTCTTTTAGTCTCGATGCCTCCAAGTTTTTACCTACTGATTGAAAATAAGTGATCTGTTCGCTAAGTTCATCCTGAATATCATGTATAATCTCCAACATCTGATCCTTGGGTGTTACATACATATATGCAGGAAAGATGGCGATATTCTCCATTTGTCCAATGCTTCTACCAGTATCAGGTTCAAAGCTTTCTATCAACTCTATTTCATCTCCCCAAAACTGAATTCGATAGGCGAAATCGGCATAGGGTAAGAATATGTCCACAGTATCGCCTCTGACCCTAAAATTTCCTCGTTCGAAAGTAGTTTCTGTTCTAGAATACAAAGACTCCACTAGTTTATGTAAAAAATTATTACGAGGAATTTGATCTCCTACTTTTATTCGAATAATTCCATTTTTATAATCTGTAGGATTCCCCATGCCATAGATACACGAAACAGATGCGACAACAATAATATCCCTTCTGCCACTTAATAAAGAAGTTGAAGTACTCAGTCTAAGTTTTTCGATTTCTTGATTTATAGATAAGTCCTTCTCAATGTAGGTATCTGTTTTACTCATATATGCCTCAGGCTGATAGTAATCGTAGTAAGAAACAAAGTACTCAACAGAACTCTCCGGGAAGAATTGTTTGAATTCACCATATAACTGAGAAACTAGTGTTTTATTATGACTTAAGATGAGGGTTGGTTTTTGTGTTTGTTCAATCACATTTGCCACTGTGAATGTTTTTCCAGAGCCAGTGACGCCGAGTAAGGTCTGGTACTTTTCTCCTTTATTGAGAGCATCCACAAGTTGCCTTATTGCCTCAGGTTGATCTCCAGAAGGTTGAAATTTTGAGTTGAGTTTAAAAGCCATCTTAATTGAGTCAAAGATAATCTATATTCATTCGCATTATTGTATCAATTTCCTATAAAAAAGATGTATTTTTGTTCCCTTAATTTAAAAAAAACGTTTAGTTAAATTACAATATGGATTTAAAAGAAATAATGTCAGTAAGTGGTATGCCTGGTTTGTATAAAGTGATTGCAAACAGAACAGATGGATTAATTGTAGAAGGATTACATGATAAGGCAAAGAAATTTGTCTCTTCCCGTCAGCATATGTTCACCCCACTCGAAAATATCACTATGTATACTACTGACGATTCTGTAGAATTAAGATTGATTTTGTCTGACATGAAAAAGAATGAAAAAACGCATCCGATTCCTGATCTTAAAAAATCTGATGATGCAACGCTTCGTAATTATATGAAAACGATGGTACCTAGCTATGATGAGGAAAAGGTATATGCAAGTGATATTAAGAAACTAATTAAGTGGTATGAATTATTGGATGCAAACCAACTAGTTTCTGTGATTGAAGAGGATAAAGAAGAGCTTGCCGCAGAAGAAAAAAAAGAGAAGAAGACAGCAAAAAAAACAGTCACTTCAGAAGTTGAAGAAGCAGAGGTCATCAGTGAGATAAAGGAAAAACCTAAGAAAGTTGTCAAAGCTAAAAAGGTGGAAGAGACTGTCGCAGAAGATGATAAGCCTAAGAAAAAAGCTAGTAAAAAAGCGGAATAATTCAAAATACTAAATTATAATTGCCGATGTTGTTCGTCGAATCCTTGCCAAAAAGAAAAGAAAGGAAATATCTACCTGAAGATTTAAGCATCAATACCTGGCAGGATTTGGAATCCTTTGTGAATGAACTTCTACAGCGAAAAATTCACAATGTTGAAGAATTTGAAAATTGGTTAGTTGACGTTAGTGAATTCGAAATGATAACTAGTGAGGATTATCGATGGCGCTATATCAAAACGAGTGTTAATACAAATGATAATGAAGCGAAAAATCATTTGGAAAGTTTCATATTACACCTTAGCACTCATCTGGACGAATTTTCAAATGAGATTTCAAAAAAAATATTGGCATCCCCCTTTTTAGATTCACTTAAAGATGAAGGATATAAGATTTATATCCGAGGACTAAAAAAGGATGTAGAAATTTTCAGGAAACAAAATGTTGAGATTGCTCAACAATTGAATTTATTAGTGAATGAATATGATTCTATCACTGGTGGAATGTCGATCGTGGTCAATGAGAAAGAAATTGCTCTTACGCAAGCAGCTATTTATTTGAAATCTACTGATAGAGCAATTAGAGAAACCGTTTTTAAGCAAATTAATGAAAGAAGATCTATCGACGAGAATAAGTTGGATCTTCTTTTGGATAATATGATTGCCAAAAGGGATAAAATTGCAACTAATGCCGGATATTCCAACTTTAGGGATTATCAATTCGATGCATTAAATAGATTTGATTACACTGCGAAAGATTGTTTCGTGTTTCATAATGCAGTTCAAAAAGTAATTGTTCCCATTCAAAATGAGATAATACTTGATAGAAAGAAAAAACTAGGTCTCGATGTATTGAAGCCATGGGATTTAGAAGTGGATGTAGATGGTAAGGAACCACTCAAACCTTGTGCGAGTATTCAAGAATTTATTGAAAAAAATATCGATTGTCTGAATAGTGTGGATGAATATTTCGGAAGCAGGTTGGATATCATGAATCAGATGAATTATTTGGATTTGGATGCAAGAAAAGGCAAAGCAGGTGGTGGTTATAACATGACGATGCCCGAAATTGGAGTGCCCTTTATATTTATGAATGCAAATTTATCTGAGAATGATATACGCGTAATGACTCATGAGGCGGGACATGCAGTGCATTCATTTCTAGCTCATCCTCTAAAGCTAAACGCTTTTAAAAGCACACCAAGTGAAGTAGCTGAATTGGCAAGTATGAGTATGGAGCTTTTCTGCATGGATAATTGGAAAGTTTTTTACAAAGACGAAACAGAAAAGAATGCTGCTCAGAAGAGACATATAGAAGGTATCCTTGGAACATTTTCAAGTGTCTCAATGATAGATTCATTCCAACATTGGATATATGAAAATCCCAATCATACCCATGAAGAACGTTGTAATTATTACTTTTCCTTACAAGAAAAATTCGGGAACTCTGTGGTTGATTGGACGGATTTAGAAAAGTATAAGAAATACATGTGGCAAAGAGTACTACATATTTATCATGTACCATTTTATTATATCGAGTATGCTTTTGCTCAATTAGGAGCAGTGGCAATGTATAAGCAATACAAAAACAACAAGGGTCTTGCGCTCGAAAATTATAAGAAAGCCTTAAAACTTGGATATACAAGACCTATCGGTGACATTTACAAAGAAGCAGGTATCAAATTCGATTTTTCTGAACAGTATGTTGCAGACATCATCGGATTCCTTAAGGATGAATATGATTTGATCAAATAAGCTTTGCTCAGAATACTTCAATAATTAACGAATCTGAGTGAGCTAATAGTTTAAAGATTTGAGTCAGGCTAAGCATAAACACAAAAAAACCGTATCAAAAATTGATACGGTTTTTTGTATTTAAGATATTTGTATTATGGAGTTGGAACTGTACTCTCACCCGCTTTCTTTTTTAACAAAGGATCAGTCGCTTTGTTGAAGTCGAAAGTAAGTGAAAATCTTAGTGTATTATCCAAAGGTTGTTTTACTGGAGAGGTAGGAACCAGATATGAAAAGTCAAATCCAAAAATAGAGTATTTCGCACCTACACCTACAGTTAAAAAATTACGGTTTCCCTTAGTTGGAGATTCATAAAAATAACCTAGTCTAAATGCAACCAACTTTGAGTACCAATACTCAATGGCAATACCATGCATTAACTCGTTCAATTCTTCTCTTGATTTGGAGCCTTTGATAACATTCCCATTAGCATCCAATTTACCTGGTGCGTCATTAAATGAGGTAAACATTGTTTTGGCAATATTTTTTTGTTCTCTAAAATCATAGGCACCATTATTGTTTGCGTCAATTTTATTTGGTGTTGGCACCATCAGTTTACTTAAGTCGTAGTATATTCCAATTTCATTATGTTCATTAATGTCAATATGGTAACCGATTCCCACACCCATATTCGTTGGAATAAAGTCCTTGATGGCACTGTTGGTGTATGATATTTTGCTACCAATATTTGTGAGTGTAAAGCCAAAACTGAAATCAGATTTCATTCCGTTTTTAAACTTGATGGGTTGTTTGTAATAAACTGAAACATCTCCGGCACCAGAAATACCCGGTCTAATTGTTTCGCCACCTTGTGGTGTGATGCCAGTTGCTAGATTTGAGTATATAAAACGTAATCCAATAGCTACACTGACATTTTTGCTAAGTGCTCGTGCAAAATGTCCATCTAAAGCCATTTCATAAGGTCTAAAATTTCTGATTGTATTTCCACCGTTATCTGTAAAAGTGATATTACCCAATGAAAAATAGCGTAAACCTAATGCTACAGTTTGTTTTTGTTTTATTTTATAATAACCATTAAGTGATACTAGATTGATATCTGGAACTAGGCTTTTTAGCCAAGGTGTATAATGAATAGCCACCCCATAATCACCAGGTACAAATGCAAGTTTTGCTGAATTGTGATAAATGGAATTTAAGTCAGCAGTAGTAGCTATTCCTACATCACCCATTCCGCCTGCTCGAGCATCCGGAGCTACACGAAGAAATGGAACAGCAGTTGTCACTGTATTAACATCATCGATTCCTCCATTACTACCAACTCCTTGTGCAAAAACATTGAATTGAGCACACGTTATTATCAATATTGAAATAACTGAAATTTTTCTAAACATTATTTTTTATTTACTTATGATATGAACAAAAATACATAATTTCCATTAATCTACCTTTAATTTATGCTTTATAAAGTTATAACGATAATTTTTAATTTTATTGCAGAAGAACCAATTTTTCAAACTGGGATGCGACAACTCCTTCACTGGTTCTCACATTTATCTTATAAATATAGATTCCTTTGCCAATTTTATCTCCAAATTCATCTCGCCCATCCCAGTGGATATTATCGACCCTATATCCTTCTGTAGAAACATTGGTTTGGATAGTTTTTATAATCTTCCCTGAAACAGTAAAAATTTGAATATTAACTTCTAGATTATCACCCGCTCTATTGTGTTCAAACATAAAATTTGTACTTGTTGTGAATGGGTTGGGATAGTTCAATACGTGTTTGAGCGCTAATAATGCTGATTTGGAGACAAAGAATTCTGTATAAGCAACTGCACTATTATTAAAAACATCCCAAGCCTTGACCTCAATATCATGTTTCCCTTCGGCAAGATCATAGAATGGATACTTCACATTACCCTTCTTATAATTGTTCAATTCGCCTTCATAAAAATCATTCAAGGCAATCTTACTTTTTTCATTCTTATCAAGTATACAGGATATGTCATGTCCAATACCAATTCCTGCAGTGTTAATTCCATTGTTATCTTCCAATTTTATTAATAAAATTGGTTTTTCATTGGTGGTGCCTCCAAAGACAAATTTCTCATCGTTCATGTATAAAAGAATCTTTGGTCCTTCAATATCAGTTCCAAAACTATCAGCTACTCCACCCACATAGGCATCATATGAATAGCCCGCTGCATCTGTCAATTCATTGTCTGCATAGTAGCTAATCTTACCAATTCCGATACTATAGTCAATGTCTTTAGGAACAATAAATGAGAAGCTAAATGAGCCATTTATAACACTTGCTTTTCCCTTGAAAATTGCATTTTTTTGTAAATCAAAATCAAAAACACTACCTCCATCATTAGCTAAGGTCTTTAAATTTTGAGTTTTATCATACACTGTTGGAATTATTTCTCCATTAAAAGTGCTTAATTTTATGTTAGACGCATCACGAACCTCTCCCTCAATGGTGATATATTCCAAGGCTTTTAAGGTATCAGTCTCCGAAGGGATTATTCTGTCATTAATTTTAGTTGTAACAACAGTAAATTCAGGGTAATTAAGTACCAATGCTGGATCTCCTAATAGAGTAAATTTTCGAGTATTCGTAGGGTCAGCAGATATCGAAATGAGTAGATTGTTTTTTGTCAACATTACTAACTCACCGATTGTTGGTTTTCTGCCTAAATAGGACTCAAAAACAATATTAGAAAATGCACTGTTGAGCGCATCATTTGATGAAGAATAAACCAATCTAACAGTCGTTATCAGGGCAATGGCACCTCCATCTGGAACCGTGAGTAGTCTTTCACCTGCGGTAGTTATTCCTTCTTCATCAAACTTACTGAAATCACAAGTAGCAGTAAAAAATAAGGGTAACTTATCAATATTTTTAAGTGCATTGATGTCACTCACATCAAAAATTCTTTCATGTGCCCAATTCTGCACCCCACCATGACCTACCCAATTAAAAATTAATGAACCTTGGAATAGTTTATTTTTTATAGCATTGTTTACATCTGGATATCTATCACCCGCAGGAGTTCGCTCCTCACGAAATGCATCAAGATAAATTTTATCAATATTGTACATTGGATAATTACTTCTTATCCTTTCAGCAATGAGATCACAACTTCTAACATGGGTATTATTATCTTCGTCATCTGCTACATAGGTCAGAGCACTTCGCCAATTGCCAAAAGAGTTGGAAGATTTGTAATGAAAAATTTTATTATTCACTCCATTTGCCTCTTCAGCACTTCTAACAGGTATTCTACCCACACTAACATCCATTATATTTCCTAAGGAATTCATATTGCCACCCTCCAAATTATCCAAGCATCCAAAATAATCATCAGAACAAAACGAAGAGGTTGGAGAAACGCTGTTCACACTTTCGTAGGTAGGAATTAAGTTTTTTTCATCCTGTGTTCTTCCTGTTTGTGGATCAAATGAGGCATCTGCATATAGGAGTAGATACTGAGGTAAATCATTAAAATTAGAACCTGCTTTATCATATAGTAATTTCATAAAATCTCTGATGGAAGTCGGATCAGGTGTTCCACCACTAAACTCATTATACATTTGGTCTGTCCCTATAACCTCTACCACCAAGCCTTCGCCTCGGTGTAAATTTGCCAAATTTTCTGCACTGCTCACTAAATCTTTGGGAGATACAATAATCATATCGGGATGAGCTGCGGCTAAGCCATGCAAGTCTTGATTATCTATTTTTTCGACATACGACGGTAATTCATATGAATTAGCTTTGCTTCTATCAAAAGAAATGAATTGACGGATCGAAGGACTGGTTAAAGAAAATTCCTGATTAGTCCCAATTTGATTAATTTGTTGTTCTCTTTCATCAAAAAGATCAGTGACTTCCCATATTGAAATATTGCTGTTAGAGTTGGCTAATTGAAATCGCGAAACAAGCCCCGATCCTACATTGGATGCTGTTCTAAAGGCAAGAAAGTTACCAGAAAATGATAAGTTCCTTTTCACATTCAGCTCAACAAAATCTAGCCAACCGATAGCAGAATTATCAGGGTTAGAAAAGGTGTAGTTCAGGTTTAGTACACCACTAGAAGGTACAAAAGAACGAGTCAATTCGTCATTTTTAGCATAATCTTGTGTGTAATCAATAGGAACCGTATTTACATTGTGAGTCAAAACCGTGCTGCTATTGATTGTAAGGGATAAATTACTTCTTGCTGATGTTGATCTTGCCGCCATTACTGATTTAACTGTCGCAGCACTGCCGGTTACTAAATTGACAAAGTCCATTGTAATAGGAAGGACATTATCAATATTTGTCATTGGTTTACCATACCATGTTCTACCAGATTTTAAAAAATTTGTTTTTTCTGATTCGTATGTGGCAAAATCATCAAAAGAAGTAATCAGTGTTCCTCCTGATGTAGTCGCTTGCGGTGAGGCTATTTTAGCACTACCTCTGTCAGGAGTATAATAATAAAATGTTTTCGTATCATAGAGGTTCAGTGTATGCTCAAAACGATTTGTTAAGTCATTGTATTTCCATGTAAGTGGTCCTTCAGCGTAAAAATAGAAGTAGTCATCGTTATCTATCTTTCCATTATTATTATTGTCTACAACCTTGATGGATAATTCTTTTAAGTCATCAGTGCGCGAATCACCGCATTTTTCAGGCAACATGCCTCCTCCTTCACCAAAAACACCCATTTGACTAATATTCAATGTACTCATGTCTATGTTGAGTTTGGTAGATAAAAAGCTGTAATCGATTTTATACATACCAGAGGAAGGTATTGAAATTTTGTACCAATTACCTGTTTTCAATACGGAATTGTTTACATAATCACGTCGACTTCCTTCAAAAGCAGAAGATGGGTTTACCATATATTCAACATCACATTCAACCAATTTTTCTATGATTCCGGAAATTACATTTTTCCTCAATGGCATCAAAGTTAGGAAGCCTTTTGGTGATTTTTTAAAATAGCTTGCCACTGCCAAAACAGATACTTCAGAGTTGAGTTTTTCGGCTCCAGAAAATGAGTTATTATAAACTGCTTCATATCTCGCATTTGAAATGATACAGCTGACTTCGCCAACTCTGCTTATCGGAATCTCCTTTTGAAATGTCGGAAGGAAATGAAGATGCTCTCCATTATAACTTCCTGCAAATGAAATTACCTCCAGTGAGCTAGAATTGGTAAGATTGATTTTTTGTAAAGTATCCTTCCATTCGAGCTTTATGTGCAATTTTTCTGCGAATAAGTCGTTGTTACAGAATATAGCTAAGCAGCAAAAAACCAATGACAAACGATAGAAATAGAAATTTTTGTTCATTTAGATATTTGTTTAGCGTAAAATTGCAGTCAATATTAATTTTTAAACTTAAGAATAAAATTACAAATCATTAACGGCAATAACTGAATAATATTACAACAACCATTTTTTTGAAAAGAGTATTATATTTTTTTTTAGCAATATCCTTAACCACCAATAACAATGTATATGGGCAAGATGTTGCATTTAGTCAATATTTTTCTTTGCCAATGCTTATGAATCCAGCGATGGCTGGCACTGCATACTCTCCACGCTTTTCGCTTGGCTATAGAAATCAATGGCCAAGTTTAGGGGCAGGGTTCAATGGGGGGTTTGTTACCTATGCAGGAAGTTACGACCAGCATTTCGAAAAAATAAAAAGCGGCTTAGGTCTATGGGTGAGCAGTGACAGAATTGCTAATGGCTTAATGGCTTCAAACAATATTGGAATAGATTATTCTTTTCAAATACGATTAAGTAAGAAAGTCGGCTTAAGGATAGGCATTGAGGGTTCATATACGAATAAGTACGTAGATTGGAATCAACTTTTGTTTTCAGATCAAATAGATCCATTGAGGGGATTTTATCAAAGCTTCAGAGTTCCAAACAACACAAAGGAAATCACACCAAATTCATTTAGTAGAAATATTTTTGATATGGGTGCTGGAGTATTAGTTTTTAATGGAAAATATTACGGCGGGTTTAGTATAAGTCATCTGTTGAGGCCAAGGGAATCTATCATTGGCGGTAATGAATCTAGAATTCCAATCAAGTATTCTGTTCATGCAGGCGCCATCATTCCATTCAAAATTCGAAGAGTAGAAGATGTTTATTTATCTCCCAATGCGTTATTTCTTCAACAAAAAAACTTCACTCAGATAAATGTGGGCATGCTATTGAATGTTAAACTAATTTATGGTGGAGTTTGGTTTAGACACAATATTCGCAACAGTGATGCCGTTATTATACTGTTTGGAATTAGAAAAGGAATCTTCAGGGCAGGCTATAGTTATGATCTAACTATATCCAAATTAATTGAAAAAACAGGTGGAACACATGAGGTTACACTTACATTTAACATAGGTAAAAATGACAACTCATTGAACCCAAAAAACAGAAAAGGCATATTAAATTGCCCAGAAATTTTAAAATTCTAAAAAAAAGGTCTAGTTTAGCAGACGATTTCAGAAAAAATTAAAAAAATGATGAAAAGAATTAGCAATGTTTTTATTATTATCATAGTGATGGTAATGTCAGTTTTTATCTCTTCTTGTGCTAAAGAAAAGTCAGGTGTTACTGGTTGGGGCTATAACGATAAGAAGTGGGGTGGCTTCGAAAAGAAAGACTATGCTGGGCAAGAAACAGGACCTGGATTGGTGTTAGTTGAAGGAGGTACTTTCGTTATGGGAAATACAGAACAGGACGTATTGTATGAACACAATAATATTTCTCGTAGAGCAACCGTAAGTTCATTCTACATGGATGAAACAGAGATTTCAAACTCGCAATACCGCGAATATTTATATTGGTTGGAGCGTACTTATGGTATTGATTATCCTTCCGTATTAAGAAAAGCTACACCAGATACATTAGTTTGGAGAGATGAGTTATCTTATAATGAGCCATACGTTGAGTACTATTTAAGACATCCTGCTTTTCAAGATTATCCTGTAGTAGGAGTAAATTGGTTACAGGCTACAGATTTTTGTGCATGGAGAACAGATCGTGTAAATGAAATGATTTTAATCAGAGAAGGTGTTCTTGAATTGAATATGAATCAAGTAAACGAGGATAACTTCAATACTGAAGCATATTTGATTGGTCAGTACGAAGGAATGGTTAAAAAGAATTTAGTTGATTTAAATCCTCAAGGTTCAGGAACTAGAAAAGTTAGAATGGAAGATGGTATTTTGCTCCCTATTTATCGTCTACCAACTGAGGCAGAATGGGAATTTGCAGCGAAAGGTTTGATCGGTAATTTGCCTTATAAAGACGAAGAGCGTTTTTCAGATCAAAGGATTTATCCTTGGAACGGTACATCTACACGTTATCCTAAATTTGGTAGCTGGCAGGGTGATTTTCTTGCCAACTTTAAAAGAGGAGGTGGCGATAATATGGGACTTGCAGGTAACTTAAATGATAATGCGGATGTTACTGCCCTTGTTAGATCTTTCTATCCAAATGACTATGGTTTGTATAATATGTCCGGTAACGTCAGTGAGTGGGTAATGGATGTATATAGACCAATGACGACTTATGATATGAATGACTTCCGTTCATTTAGAGGTAACGTTTACAAAACTACAGTATTGGATCCTGAAGGAGTGCCGATTGAAAAAGATTCTTTAGGTCATCTAGTAAAAAGGATAGTTACTGCAGACGAAAATGCAAACAGACGTAATTACAAAAAAGGCGATGTCATTAACTTCAATGATGGTGACGATAATTCATGGACCAAATATGCTTACGGTGCTTCGTCACTTGTTGATGATAGAGCAAGAGTCTATAAAGGTGGTTCTTGGAAAGACAGAGCTTACTTTATTTCTCCTGGATCAAGAAGATTTTTGGATCAAGAGCAATCTACAGATGATATTGGATTTAGATGTTGTATGGATCGTTTAGGTGCGCCGGCTGGAAATGACTCCAAGGCAGGAAACTTCTTTAAAGGAGGAACAAAGGGAAGAAAGAAATAAAAGTAAAAAAATATTAAGTAGAAAGCCCTCCGAATATCGGGGGGCTTTTTCATAAAGTAAAAAAGTCAAATTCATTAAAACTAAATGATGACAATTGAAGAGATATATCAATTATTTAAGTCTTCCACTGGAGTCTGCACAGATACTAGAAATGTAAAACCAGGACAACTTTTCTTTGCCTTAAAGGGCGAAAATTTTAACGGAAATCTCTATGCTGAGAAAGCGCTAGAGATAGGAGCGTTATTTTCTATTGTAGATGAAAAAAGCGGTGAGAATGAAAGATTAGTTTTAGTAGAAGATGTATTGACGACGCTGCAACATTTAGCGGCCTATCACAGAAATCAACTCGCCATTCCTATTTTAGCTATCACGGGTAGTAATGGAAAGACAACAAGCAAGGAGTTAATACTTCAAGTATTGTCAAAAAAGTATAGAACTATTGCCACCAATGGTAATTTGAATAATCATATTGGTGTGCCTTTGAGTTTGTTATCAATTAACACAGATACAGAGATTGCAATTATTGAAATGGGTGCAAATCATCAAGGGGAGATTGCTTCTTATTGCGAATGGACAAGACCTACTGCAGGATTGATAACAAATATAGGGTTAGCTCACTTAGAGGGGTTCGGCGGCCCCGAGGGGGTAAAGAAAGGGAAGTCTGAACTTTATACAGCTGTTGTCAAAAATAAAGGAACACTTTTTGTAAACGCGGATGATGAGGTTTTACAAGAACTTGTCTCTACTTACAAAAACATATTCACCTATGGCTCCCATTCGGAAGCGAATGTATATGGCGGTATAGTAGATACCAATGAAAGTCTATTGACAATTGAATGGCAAAATACTAAGATCAAATCTCAACTAGTTGGCGAATATAATTTGATGAATATTATGTCAGCAATTGCTCTAGGAGTCTACTTTAAAGTAGATGAGAAAGATATTCAGGAAGGAATTTCAGCTTATCAGCCAGATAATAATCGATCGCAAATTATGGTGAAAGGATCGAATAAAATTATTATGGATGCCTACAATGCTAACCCAAGTAGCCTAAAGTTAGCAATTGAAAATTTCGGAAATTCTAATCAACAAAAAAAAATGTTAATCATTGGAGGAATGAGAGAAATGGGTGAATATAGTAAAAGTGTACATGAAGAAATATTGGTTATAATTCGTAAATTCAAATTTGATCATATTGTGTTAGTGGGAAAAGAGTTTGAAGGTATGTTACTTGAAAATGAAGGATTGTTTTTTGAAAACAATCAAACAGCTAAAATTTGGTGGAATAAAACAGGCATAGAGAATCATAGTATTCTTGTAAAGGGCTCAAGAGGAATTGCCCTTGAGAAAATCTTGGAAGATTAAAACAATTTGTTATAGGCCTTCATCCATCGGTCCGGTAATTCCTCTTTACAAGCCTTTAGATAGTCATTATAGGAACAAGGAATTAATTGATTTCTTCTAAAATGATCTTTATCGCCAAATGGCATTTCCATCCACCAACGATCAGTTCTTTTACTTTTCCAAAAAACTAATTGATGGTCAACATCTTCAAATTCTACAGTATACTTAAGAAAATCTTTATCGTTAGACTGGGGGTTTTCAACTCTTTTATTTATAAATCCTTCAATAAAATACCAAAGGCATTGCGCCATTAGTTTTGCCGTCATCTTGTGCGTATCATACTTCGGATTCAATTCATAGATTCCAATCGAAGAGAGCCGGTCGCTATATCCTGCATATCTAAATATTTGACAAGTTTCTTCGCTCGTTAAGCCGTTAGGTGAGCCATTGGCATTGCCAGGGGCATCACTGTGTTTAATTGCAGATACATCCACACATAGCAAGTCAGAAACCCTAAGCGTTGGTTCGGTCTCGCTAATATCATCTCTGAGATGACCGAGTCTATAACTATCAAAGTTAAGACTGTCTAATGTTTCCAACTCATTGGGATCGCATAAGTAAGATTGACATCCAATATGATTATAGTTGAAAAGATAATTTGGTTGATGCATAAAGATGGGCATCAAATAAGATTCTGAATTAATCAATGTAGGGGAGGTGTTTTTCATATCAATTCTTTCATCAATACAAGTAACATTTATCATCTGGTTCAATTCTTGATAACCTAGATATTGACCGTATATTAAGTCGTTTCCACCTCCTAGAATAATAGCAAAAACATTATTTTTCTTTAATTCTAATACCAATGCGGCAATGGCAAAATAGGTATCCATGATATTCTCATTTAACCTTACATTCCCTAAATCAATGATGCTGCACTTTCCGGCATTTCGATATAAGAAATAAAATTCTTTTCGAATTTCATCGGGAGCCTCTTGAGCATCCTCATTGAAGATAGATCCTCGAGCATCTTTCACACCAATGATTGCAATTTGGTAGGCGCTGAAATCTAATTCGCCACCACTATAAAATTTTATATGAGGTCCCCAATTATTTTCGGAGAATTGACTTCTTTCAGCAATTGTAGCTAAATTTATCGGCTCAAGATAATCTTCTAACATCATAATGCGTTGTGCTCTGTTAGTGCAATATTAACGAATAAAATTTAGTTTTCTCTGAAGAGTCGCAATCGAAAATCAAAAATATGATTCTAATTATTTCATTATTGCCATCTCTATTCGGAGAAAATACATCTATAACTTTTCAATCTGATGGACAATCCTTAATAGAAATTCCAACTGTATCCCTTTTCCAGCAAAGTGCATTTTCACTTTCTCCTTCCAAAACAAATGTTATATCCTTGGAAATTTTTCAGTCTTAGAGCTTAGATTTAAAGGTTCTGAGGTAGATTCTATGTGAGACCAGTGAAAAAATTTGGTGTTACCCTAGTTCGTGAAAAAAGTAATATCAAAATTCAGTTACATCTCTTTATGTCACGACTTTTATAATCTCTTCTGAAGAATCAAATTTTCTTATCTTTGAATATCCCAAATTAGTAAGAATAATATGAACAATTTGTTACAGCAATATAAAGATAAAAAGCCCCAGATTGTTTTTGAATGGAGTGATACAGAAACAGAGGCGCAAGGGTGGGTTGTAATTAACTCTCTAAGAGGTGGAGCCGCTGGTGGTGGTACAAGAATGCGATTGGGTCTAGATCGAAGTGAAGTAGAATCATTATCTAAAGTAATGGAAATTAAGTTTACGGTATCAGGTCCAGCGATTGGCGGTGCAAAGTCTGGAATCAATTTTGATCCGAATGATCCTCGAAAAGAAGGTGTGATGAAAAGATGGTTCAAAGCGGTTTCGCCATTATTAAAAAATTATTATGGTACAGGAGGTGACCTAAACATAGATGAAATTAAGGATGTGATTCCAATCACAGAAGATTTGGGCATTTGGCATCCTCAGGAAGGCATAGTGAATGGACATTTTCAACCGAAAGAAAATCAAAAAATCCATTTGATTGGACAATTGAGAACAGGAGTATCCAAGAAAGTAGAAGATGCAAACTATACTCCAGACGTGAAAGAAAAGTATGTGGTGGCAGATTTAATTACCGGATATGGTGTGGCAGAAGCAGTGAAGCATTTTTACAAAATTTATAAGTCCGAAGATCTAAAGGGTAAAAAAATTATCATTCAAGGATTTGGGAATGTTGCTGGCACCGCAGCCTATTATTTGGCAAAAATGGGCGGATCGGTTGTTGGAATTATCGACAGACAAGGAGGAATTATTAAGGAAGAAGGACTTTCATTTGAAGAAGTAAAAGCACTTTTGTTAGAAAGGAAAAACAATCAACTCACTTCAGACAAACTAATGTCCTTTGAAGCAGTGAATGAAAAAATATGGAACATTGCAGCTGATATTTTTATACCTGGAGCAGCTTCAAAATTGGTAACCAAAGAGCAAATAGAAAGCATGATGAATAAAGGCTTACAGGTAGTGAGCAGTGGAGCAAACGTACCCTTTAAAGACAATGATATATTTTTTGGTGAAGTAGCAAAGTTGGTAGATGAAAGAATTGCGTTGATCCCAGATTTTATTGCTAATTGTGGTATGGCAAGAACTTTTGCCTATCTGATGAGTGACAAAATAGAGATAAGTGATGCTGCCATTTTCGGAGATATTTCTACAACAATAGAGTCGGCATTAAAAAGATGTTATGACATGCATCCGTCACCAACAAATATTTCTCAGACGGCTTTGGGTATTGCATTAAAACAATTGTTATAATTCCTTTAGAATAAGAAATTCTTTTGTATCTTACGTGATAATGGATTTTTTACATTATTAATAGCCACATGCCACACCCAATATCAATTTTGCCATTTGTCTTCTTGCTCGTTTTAGTTGCTGTGGGACCATTGTATTTTGAAAAATTGTGGCATAGATCCTACACTTACCTCACTATCTTTTTAGGTACAGTTATTCTTGCCTACTATTCAATTTACTTAAAAGACACAGAACATTGCATTCTTTCTGTCTTTGAATATGTCTCATTCATCAGTCTGCTTGCGGCCCTATTCTTTGCATCTGGAGGAATCATCATACGCACTGATGAAAATGGTACACCAATCGCTAATGTTATGCTTCTAGTTATCGGAGCCATTTTAGCATCAGTTATTGGTACAACGGGAGCAGCGATGGTGTTAATCAGGCCTTTCATCAATCTCAATAAAAATAGATTAGCTGCCTATCAAAAGGTTTTCTTTATTTTTATTGTCTGCAATGCAGGTGGTTTATTATCTCCCATCGGAGATCCACCCTTGTTTATTGGATTTCTAAAAGGTGTTCCATTTTTCTGGATATTTTTAAAAACATTGCCCTTTTGGCTCTTAAGCAATGGACTCTTAATAGGCCTGTTTTATTATATCGACAAAACAAAAAATCCTATTCAATTTGACAATAGTCCTGGTATTTTGAATCTAA
>CAMBZT010000044.1 GCA_945872405.1 Chitinophaga pinensis
GACGGTTATTTCAAAAAAGCTTATGACTTTCATGAAGCTGAACAATTCGACAGTGCGGTATATTATTATACCTTGCATCTGCAAAAGAATGATGAAGATTATAGTGCCCATTTTAACAGAGGTCTAAGTCTATTTGACCAAGGAGAATACCGAAAAGCAAAAGCCGATTTTCAAGCAGTATATTTGAATGCCCCTGACGACTACGAAGCCCTATATTATAAAGCATATTGCGATTATGAGTTGGGTAATTATGATGGTGCCATTGACGATTTCAAGACATTACACGAAACCAATCCAGAATATGTTTCGGCTTATATTACATGTGGCGTCTGCTATTATAATCAAAAGGACTATACCAATACCATAATCGAAGAAACAAGAGCTATAGAATTAGCGCCAGACAACAAGTTGGGTTATTATAATAGAGGATTGGCTTATTTAGGGCAGGAGAAGTATCGTTTGGCGGAAGCCGATTTTAATAACGCGATACAAATTGAACCTACTTATGTAAAAGCTTATTGGGGCAGAGGTGATGCTTTGTATGATCAAGATAAATATGCAGAAGCCATGTTAGATTATAAATCATGTATTCGCTTAGACGAAACACTTCCCGACGGATACAATGGCTTGGGTCGCTGCTACTATAAGTTAAAGGAATATGACTTAGCAAATAAAAACTACAAACTCGCCATCCAAATAGATAGCACAGAAGCCGTCTTTTACGCGAATATAGGCTTGGTTTATTTTGAGAAAAAGGAATATCAAAAAGGGATTGATTATTATACAAAAGGGATTTCAATAGACAATAAAGATGCCGACAGTTATTATTACAGAGGACTCAGTTATAAAGAACTTAAAAAATACGATGTAGCAAAATTAGATCTTGAGCAGGCACATCTATTGGACAATACTTTTGATGTGAGCAAAGAGCTGAACGAAATTTCTATGAATTCCTTTTTTAACAAACAGCTCTTTTATATTCTGTTGATTGTACTATCTGTCATTATTGCCATTTTAGTTGGAATAGCAATGATTGTGAGAAGAAGTAAATAGCTTTTTTGAGAGGAGAATCGTTTTTTAGCACAGAACAATAAAGAAAGCATGCCCCTTTCCACAATAGTATACACTCGCACAGAATAAGTGTATATTATCGACTGAAAGTTGAGAACAAAACGGATTGCATTTATTAAATTTGCCAACTGAATGATAATTCAATATTTAATTCATTAAATTTCGCAACTCTATTGTTTTATAAATTTCCTTTCTACAAACAATCTGATGCCATGGACTGCGGTCCTACTTGCTTACGAATGATTGCTAAGTTCTACGGCAAAAATTTCACTTTGCCTTATTTAAGAGAAAAGAGTTTTATAGATAGAGAAGGGGTATCCCTTTTAGGCATCAGTCATGCTGGGGAAAGCATTGGTTTTAAGACCATGTCGGTGAAAATTCCTTTCCAAAAATTGATAGAGGAGGATGTAGTGCCCTTTATTGCTCATTGGAGGCAAAAGCATTTTGTAGTGGTTTATAAAGTGAAAAAAAACAAGGTCTATATCGCCGATCCTGCACATGGTTTAGTAAGCATGAGCAAGCAAGAGTTTTGTGATGGATGGATTAGTGATCAGACAGACGAGGTTGGTCATGGCATTGCTTTGTTGTTAGAAACAACGCCTCCCTTTTATGAGATAGAAGGAGACAAAATTAAGAGAACTAGCTGGGGGTTTTTATTTCGCTATTTGTATAAGTACAAAAGTTTATTGGTTCAATTAGTGGTAGGTTTGTTTGCGGGGAGCATTATCATGCTTATAGGACCATTTTTGACACAATCGTTGGTAGATATGGGTATTCAATACCGCGATTATAATTTGGTGAACCTGATTTTAGTCGCCATGCTTGCCATGTTTGCAGGTCAGTTGAGCGTTGAATTTATTCGTGGATGGATCCTACTTCATCTAAGTGCAAGGATAAACATTTCGCTTATTTCTGATTTTTTGATTAAACTCTTGAAGTTGCCATTGGGATTTTTCGACACAAAGATGGTGGGCGATATTTTACAAAGAATTAATGATCATGCCCGGATAAAAGAATTTCTTACCACCTCTACTTTATCCTCTATATTTTCTGTCTTTAACTTGTTGGTTTTTGGTCTTGTTCTATTTATCTACAATACCACTATTTTTTCAATCTTTTTTGGAGGATCAGTTATGTATTTGGCATGGATTTTTCTTTTCCTGAACAAAAGAAAAGAGTTAGATTATAAAATGTTCGATCAATTAGCAAGTAATCAAAGTAAGATTTATCAGATTATACAAGGCATACAGGAAATTAAATTAACGGGTTCAGAAACACAGAAGCGTTGGGAGTGGGAACGCATTCAGGCGGGTATTTTTCGGGTGAACATCAAGAACCTCTCCTTAGAGCAATGGCAAGGTGCGGGGGCTTCTGTCATCAATCAAACAAAAAATATTTTAATTACCTATGTGGCTGCCAAAGCAGTAATTTCTGGTGTTGATGGAATGACCTTGGGAATGATGTTAGCAATTCAATATATTATTGGGCAGATGAATGCACCATTAAATCAGCTGGTAGGATTTATACAGGCTGCCCAATACGCAAGAATTAGTCTAGATAGGATTGGCGAAATTCACAATAAGGAAGAAGAAGAAGAAGATGCAACTGGCTTATTACAATTAATGCCCGAATCTAAAACGATAACGATAGAAAATTTATCCTTTCAGTATGGGGGTCCTGACAGTGAAAAAGTACTGGATAATGTTAGTTTAGAAATACCGGAAGGAAAAGTTACTGCTATTGTGGGCACTAGTGGAAGTGGCAAAACAACTTTAATAAAGTTACTACTTAAGTTTTATAAAGCTCAAAAAGGAGATATTAGAGCAGGCAATATTCATTTGAATAATATCAGTGCTAAATTATGGCGAAGTCGGTGCGGTACAGTAATGCAAGATGGTTATATATTTTCAGACACCATTGCCAGAAACATTGCTGTTGGTGAAGAAAACATCAATACACGAAGACTCCTCCAGGCTGTTCATGTAGCGAATATTCAAGCCTATATTGAGGAAATGCCATTGGCTTATAATACTATGATAGGTCAAGAAGGTATTGGATTAAGTCAAGGTCAAAAACAAAGATTGCTAATTGCAAGAACGGTGTATAAAAATCCTGATTATTTTTTCTTTGACGAAGCCACCAATGCACTGGATGCCAATAACGAAAAAGTGATTGTCGAAAACTTACAACATATTTTAAAAGGGAAGACGGCCGTGATTGTGGCGCATCGCTTGAGCACTGTAAAAAACGCCGACAATATTATAGTCTTAGAAAAGGGAAAAGTGATTGAACAAGGCACACACGAAAGTCTTGTCAATAAGAGAGGAGCCTATTATCACTTAGTGAAAAACCAGTTAGAATTAGGCAACTAAAAAATTAGCAAGGACAAAAAAACAACAGTTATTTTGGAAGAAAAAATTGATATAAGAAGTAATGAAGTGCAAGAGTTGATAGGCGCAGTACCAACATGGATAGTGCGCTGGGGATCCACCATTGTATTCCTTGTTTTAGTTGGTTTGCTCACCTTCAGTTATGTAATCAAATATCCAGATGTTGTTTCTGCTCCGGTCGCAATAAGCACCTCAACACCACCTATCCCTTTAATTGCAAAAACCAGTGGTAAGCTGACTCATCTATTGGTAAAAGACAATGAAAATGTTGACAGCAATCAGTTAGTTGGTGTGATTGAAAGTGTAGCGGATTATACTTTTGTTCTATTCCTCGATAGTCTATTGGATGATGACAGCATTCTTTTCACAAAAACACTTCAACAACTCGATCCTAAAAAGCAGATGGGAGAACTCCAATCTGACTATTCTAGTTTTTTAACCTCTATGGAGAACGAAGGCTTATTTGCACTTTCCAACTACAAAAACCAACAACTCAAAAAAATAAATGAATCGATAGATTTTCAGAACGAGTTAATCAATACTTATAAAAGGCAAATTGCTTCAATTAGAAGAGAGTTGGCTAATGCGGAGTCAAAATATTCAAACGATTTTAATTTGTATCAGAAAGGTATTATCTCTACACGTGAATTACAAGAATCTGAAAGCAACAGTATTCGCTTACAGAACCAGATACAGAGCATGAATGCAAACATCTCTAACGGCCAAATGAGCGTGACCAACTTCGAAAAACAACTCACGGATGTCAATGTGGTAGACGCTCAGAATAGCCTTGATAAAAAATCTTCAATAGTTGAAAATTACAATAACTTAAAAAGCAAAATTAAACTTTGGAAGAATACCTTTTTGATTACCTCGCCTGCAAAAGGGTCTATTTCTTTCAACACTATTCGAAACGAAAACCAATTTGTAGAAATGGGTAAAACAGTGCTCAGCATCGTTCAGCCAAACGATTATTTTATTGGTCAAATTATGCTTCCCACACAGAATGCAGGCAAGGTAAAAACAGGTCAAAAAGTAATGATTAAGCTAGAGAACTATCCATATCAAGAATTTGGAACTTTGGATGCCGTGATAGAAAACATCTCTTCGGTGCCGGTAGATGGAAAGTATATTGTTGAGCTCAGTCTTCCTAAAATGAACGAAACGTCTTACCAAAAGAAATTGGTGATGCAACAAGATATGCGCGGGGTAGCAGATATTATCACAGAAAAAAAACGGCTTATCACCAAGTTTTTTGACAAGTTAAAATATCTCTTTAACGATCGCATCTAATTTTTCTTTGCGCTTCATACTTCTCTTGCTAGCGAACGATTTTTTATATATTTACAATCCACATTTAAATTAAATTCTATTATGTTAAGAAAAGCACAGCTATTTATCATTTTTTCGACCATATGCATGCTTTCGTCTTGCACATGCGGTAACAAAAAGGACAATGATGAAAAAAAAGATTATGGTAAGAACGAATTAGTAGTGCATGAGTTGTCTGATCCCGACAAACTAAACCCAACCAATAGTACAGATGCAGGTGCCATTTATATAGAAGACATGATTTTCATGCAATTGATAGATGTCGACAAAAAAAGTATGCTAATCGTTCCTGAATTAGCCGTTGCTCGTCCTATAGTTACTGAAGTTTTAGAAGGTGAATTTAAAGGCGGTTTGGCTATCACTTTCGAAATTAGAGGTGATGCCAAATGGGATAATGGTATGCCCGTTATGGCGTCAGATTTTAACTTTACTTATAAAACATTACTACATCCTTTGCTTGACAATGAGCAGGGACGAAGTTCTTTGGATTTTCTGAAAGACATAAAAATTGATGCTACAAATCCACGAAAATTTACTTTGTATACGAATCAAAAACATTATTTGTCAGAGTTTGTAACAGGCTCTGTATATGTGATACCAGAGTATATTTATGACCCGACGCATTTATTAAAAAACACCAGTCTCTATTATATCTGTAATCCTAAAAACACAGATGCCATAAAAGCGGATCAGAATCAACAAGATTTTGCAAAAGAATTTAATGGCGATAAGTTTCAACGCGAAAAAGGTTTTGTCGTAGGTTGTGGTCCTTACGCCTTCGAAAGTTGGGCCACCACCCAAAGAATTGTATTGCTAAAGAAAAAAGGATGGTGGGGCGATGCTGCAAACATTCCTGCATATCCAGATAAGATTACCTATGAAATTATTAATGATTGGTCATCCGTAAATTCTTCTATTAAAAATAAAAGCATTGATGTGGTACGCGCCATGAAACCAAAAGATTTTATAACTAACAGAGAGAATAAAGAGTTAGGTAAATCCTATAAATTTGAAACACCTGAGGAGCTTTCCTATCTTTATATTGGCCTTAATTTGAAGGATGCTCGACTAAGCGACATCAAGGTACGTGAAGCCTTGGCGCATTGTGTAGATAGAGACGATATCATTAAATCGTTGCTATATGGATTGGCCGATCCAATGAATGGTCCAGTACAAGTAGCCAAAAAATATTATGATAAAACGATGAAACCTTTTGCTTTTGATATAGAATTAGCAAAGAAAATTTTAGATGAAGATGGTTGGAAGGATTCTGATGGCGATGGTATTCGTGACAAGGTAGTCAATGGGAGCAAATTAAAATTAAGTTTCAGCATTAAGTTTAACCAAGGAAACGATACCAGAGAAAAAATTTGTTTACTGCTAGGAGAGAATGCTAAAAAAGCGGGCATCGAGTTAAATACGCAGGCAAAAGAATGGACAGTCTTTATTGACGAAACCAAAAAACATAATTTTGATATGTATGTTGGCGGCTGGGTAGGTGATCCAATCAACGATGACCCTAAGCAAATATGGCATACCTCTTCTAAAAACGGGGGCAGTAATTATGTATCTTATGGCGATCAAAAATCTGATTTATTGATTGATCAATTACGTGTTGAGTTGGACGAAACAAAAAGAAACGAACTATTCAAAGAATTTCAAAATGTAGTTCATGATGCGATTCCTTATATCTTTTTGTATCAAGCCAAAAACAGATTGGTGGTTAGTAAACGCTTTGAAGCGGGAATTTATACGGCACGTCCAGGATACTTAGAAAGTGAATTTAAATTAAAAGGCAAGCAGAATTCTCCTGAATAAAATCGCTAGAGTATTCTAAAACTATTAAGCACCTGTTTCTATTTCTATAGAGACAGGTGTTTTTTTTGACAGAAATATTTTGGGTAATTCTTTTGCGATGGCTATGGACGCGCTCTCTCTACCCTAAGGTGCCTCAGGAGCAGCGACGGTCATAGAATCGATTAGCAACGGAATCAGCGCACCTGTAGTGTCTGTTGTAAATCCATCTGGTGCACCAAAACTATCAGAAGCGCGAATTTTCAGTGACCTATCGGCATACACTTTTTTGAAGAACAGTGCCCAAATAGGTAAGGCTGCACTCGCACCTTGACCAGCACCAGTAGTGGCAAAATGGATGCTGGGTTCATCACAACCCACCCAAACAACGCCCAATAAATTGGGGGTAACACCAACAAACCATGCATCGCTATTGCTTTGTGTTGTTCCTGTTTTACCAGCTATCACATTTCTTAGACCATATTGCGACTGAAGTCTTTTAGCTGTTCCGCCCGTCACTACACCCCTCATCATGTTAATGACACAAAAAGCAGTTCGCTCACTTAACTCGTTTTTCTTTGTCGGAAAAAACTCATCTAATACTTTGCCATTTCTGTCAGTGATGCGGGTTATGTACATCGGTTTCGAATAAATACCTTTATTAGCAAAGGCCGTATAAGCTCCTGCCATATCGATTACAGACACATCACAAGTACCTAATGCCAATGATGGTACAGCATCCATTGGTGAATTGATGCCCAATTTACGAGCCATATTAATTAGTGCTTGTGGCCCGACTATCTTCATCACCTGAGATGTGATCATGTTATCAGAATACTTTAATCCCTCGGTCAATGTAACTTCTGTGCCTATTGGCCAGGTACCTGTGCCTGCGGGACACCAATCAGGATTGCTTGGAATATTTGGACATTCATAAGGAACCGTCGTTTGTGGCGTAAGGCCCATGTCCATCGCAGCACCGTACAATAATGGCTTCATGGTACTACCTACTTGCCTTCTAGTGACGCGAACATGATCTAATTGAAAATATGTAAAGTCTGGTCCACCTACCCAAGCCTTTACAAAGCCTGTTTTGGGATCTAAGACTACAAAGCCTGTTTGTAAAATTTGTTTGTAGTAGCGTAAAGAATCATAGATGCTTAAAAGCGTGTCTCTGTCACCCTCATAGGTAAAAATAGTCATCGGTCTTTTTACTTCCATCTCCCTTTCTATCTGCCTTTCATTCAAACCCTCTTCGACCAATTGTTTGTAAAGTGCTGTTTTCTTTACTAGTTTTTCAAGCAATGTTGGGTTTGCTCTCTCGCCAGATTTCCAAGGGTCTTTACCATGCCATTCTCTAAAAAACTGCTTTTGCATTTGCTTTAAATGTTGCTGAACAGCGTCTTCGGCATATTGCTGCATATGACTATTGATAGTGGTGTGAATCTGCAAACCATCTGTATACAAATTATATTTTGTGCCATCTGGCTTTGGATGTTCGCTAATCCATTTCTTTAAGTCAATTGAAATCTGATCTCTGAAATAGGTAGCCAAACCTGCATCAGTACTATTGCTTTTATAATTTAATTTGATGGGAATTTTTTTAATTGAATCTGCTTGTACTTGTGTTATAATCGATTGATTGGCCATTAAATCCAACACGGTGTTTCTTCTTCTGGTAGAGGCAGCTTCTTTTAATCTTGGATTATACATACTCGGACCCTTTAGCATGCCCACTAACAATGCCGCCTCTTCTATAGAAAGCTCTTTTTGATTTTTATTAAAATAAGTATGTGCTGCCGTCTTTATTCCATAGGCATTGTAATTATAAAATACCGTATTAAAATAAAGTGCAATAATTTCTTCCTTCGAAAAGTTTCTTTCTAATTGAACAGCTAGATATTGTTCCTTTATTTTTTGAAGCAATCGTTTGATCTTACTCGAACGGTCGGCGTCAAAGAATAAATTTTTTGCTGTTTGTTGGCTCAACGTGCTGCCACCGCCGTCTCTGCCTAACTTTGCAAAGGCACGCACCGTACCTTTAAAATCGATACCACTATGCTCATAGAATCTTTTGTCTTCGGTCGCAATAAGTGCCTTAATCAACCAAGGCGACAATTCTTCAAATCTTACTTCCGTTCTATTTTGAATATAATAAGAGCCTAGTAACTCATAGTCTTCAGAATAGATGTTGGTCGCTAATAAACTTTTAGGGTTTTTAATTTCTTCCAAATCTGGAATATCGCCACAAGCACCAATTCGCATCATTAACAACAACAGTATGACTGATCCAAAAACACCTAAATTAGTGAATTGAAAGATTTTAAATACTTGCTTAAAACTTGTATTTTTAATTTGATAATTCTTCAGTTGAAAAGCCATGCGTTAAATATTTCAAAAGATAGGTGGTTTCCCTTTTTCGATGAATGCCTAAAATTATAAATTATTATTCATATCGACACTTATATGACGAAAATTATTGTGAATAGTAGTATATACCTTCATTTTAGAGCAGCTTATAATAAGTAGCAGGACGGCAGCCTTTTGTTTTTTTGTTGGCGGCACGCCCAACTTAAAAAAAATTATTCGTAACGCAATGCCTCGACTGGGTTGAGATTTCCGGCTTTTAAAGCAGGATATATTCCTGCAGATAAACCAATTATGGTACAAAAGAATAGTCCATAAAAAACCCAATTCCATGGCATGATAAAAGAAGAATGTAAACCAAGTGCCACCGCATTTCCAAACAAAATACCAAGAATAATTCCAGCGATACCACCGAGCAGACATATCAAAACAGATTCACTTAAAAATTGCATCATGATGTTTCTTTTGGTGGCCCCCATGGCTTTGCTGACACCAATTTCACGCGTTCTTTCGTTAACAGAAACCAATAAAATATTCATCAAACCAATACCTGCGCCGATCAGCGTTAATATACCAATAACGATTGTCGCAATTTTAATATTGGATAAAATACTGATTAGCTTCTCAGCATTGCTGTCACTTTTATTAATATCAAAATGATCTTCTTCGCCGGGACGTACCTTTCGTATGTTTCTGAAAACTCCTGATGCTTCTTCTATCGTTTTATCAATATCTTCAGCGTTTTCACAGAAGATGCTGATATTATAACTGACATCTTTCATGTCATAGTTTTGTCGTGCAGAAGTATAGCCTATCAAGGCTAGATTGTCATTACTTCCGGAGCTAGACCCCTTGCTTTTTAGAATGCCAATAATTTTATACTTGGCGGAACCGATAGTGAGCAAACTGCCTAACACTTTCGCTTTGTCCGGATATAATTTTGCGACCACATCTTCGCCAACCAGCGCAGCAGAAACGCCATTTTCAATTTCTAGAGAAGTGAAATTTCTACCCTCCTCAATTAATAAACCAGCGATTGAAAGATAATTTTCATCGATTGCTGTGACATTTACATTAGGATTTGTTTTTTTACTACCAAATTTCAATACTGAGTTGCCATTTACCACTGCATGGATGGCTATCTTGGTATCGAGCTTAAAATTCTGTTTAAACAATTCAGCTTGGTGTACGTCTATTTTCTCATTCGTATTTTGATCTCGCTGTCCATCAAAAACTTGCCCTTGATTCACAATGGTGAAGGTATTGGTACCCATCGTTGCGAAATTGGTTCGCATAGAATTTTCGAGTGCTTGAATGGAGGTGATAATTGCAATCAACGCCCCTATTCCCAAACCTATCACCAATAGCGTGAGGATGGATCGCAGTAAGCTGGACGTAATACTTCGCCAAGCTAATTTTATGTATTCACTAAATGGCATATAAATCTGACAACAAAAGTCGTTTAAAATTTATAAATTTGCACACTATCTTCATCAATAAAAATAGACTAGGGCGAAGAGCAATTTTTTGCATTAAATGCATCACCATTTAGTATTGCAACGCAACACGCTAAGAGATCTATATTCTTTTTGAAATGATGGAATTATTTTAGAAAAAAATCATTAATTATATAAAACAATATCTTCTTATGGCATACGACATCAAAATGATACAGAAAGTATATGCAGAAATGCCTGCAAAAATTGCTGTAGCTCGTCAACTTTTGAATCACCCACTTACTCTTACAGAAAAGATTTTATACTCCCATTTACATAGTGCCCAGGCGCTTGAAAACTTTAGCAGGGGAAATTCATACGTAGATTTTGCACCCGATAGAGTGGCGATGCAAGATGCTACTGCACAAATGGCTTTATTGCAATTTATGCAGGCAGGAAGGTCTCAAGTAGCGGTGCCTTCTACGGTACATTGCGATCACTTGATTACGGCAAAAAGCGGTTCAGGAAAAGATTTGAATGAAGCAAACTCTGGTAACAGAGAAGTGTATGATTTTTTAGCATCGGTTTCCAATAAATATGGCATTGGTTTCTGGAAGCCAGGTGCTGGAATTATTCACCAAATTGTTCTAGAGAATTATGCATTTCCTGGAGGATTGATGATCGGCACCGACTCTCATACCGTGAATGCAGGTGGTTTAGGTATGATTGCTGTAGGTGTTGGTGGTGCTGATGCTTGTGATGTAATGGCTGGCTTAGCATGGGAATTAAAGATGCCTAAATTGATAGGTGTAAGATTGAAAGGAAAATTGAGTGGCTGGGCAACACCTAAAGATGTGATTTTAAAAGTAGCTGGCATTTTGACTGTAAAAGGAGGAACAGGTGCTGTAGTTGAATATTTTGGCGAAGGCGTCACAGCCATGAGTTGCACTGGAAAAGGTACGATTGCAAATATGGGCGCAGAGATTGGGGCTACTACTTCTACTTTTGGATATGACGATAGCATGGAACGTTACTTGCGCGCCACAGGAAGAGCGGATGTAGCCGATGCTGCCAACCAAATTAGAGAACATTTAACGGGTGATGCAGAAGTATATGCAGATGCAGAAAAGTATTTTGACCAAGTGATTGAGATTGATTTGAATACTCTAGAACCTCATATTAACGGACCTTTCACGCCAGATTTAGCAACACCAGTTTCTAAGATGAAAGAGGTGGCGGCGGCGAATGGTTGGCCTACTAAAATTCAAGTGGGCTTAATTGGAAGTTGCACGAATAGTTCATATGAAGATATTTCTCGTGCTGTTTCTTTGGCACAACAAGTTGCGGATAAAAATTTGAAGGCGAAGTCTGAATTCACTATCACACCAGGTTCTGAGCAAATTCGTTTCACGATAGAAAGAGATGGTTTTATCGAAACGTTTAATAAGATTGGTGCTACTGTTTATGCCAATGCTTGTGGGCCTTGTATTGGTATGTGGGCAAGAGCTGGTGCAGACAGAAAAGAAAAAAACACAATAGTTCATTCCTTCAATAGAAACTTTGCGGCACGTCAGGATGGTAACCCCAACACTTATGCATTCGTTGCTTCACCAGAGTTAACCACGGCTTTAGCAATAGCGGGTGATCTTACTTTTAATCCATTGACAGATACATTGACCAATGAAAATGGAGAACAAGTGATGTTAGATGCACCAACAGGATTTGAATTACCAATCAAAGGATTTGATGTAGAGGATGCTGGATTTATGGCACCTGCAGCTGATGGTAGTGGCATTGAAATTAAAGTTTCTGAAACATCAGACAGATTACAATTATTAGCACCTTTCGCTGCATGGGAAGGTATGGATATTAAAGGTTTGCGTTTGTTGATTAAAGCAAAAGGGAAATGTACTACGGATCATATTTCGATGGCTGGACCATGGCTGAAATACAGAGGACATCTTGATAATATTTCCAATAATATGTTGATTGGGGCGACCAACTTTTTTAATGAAAAAACAAACAACGTAAAGAATCAATTCACCGGAGCTTATGACGAGGTGCCAAAAGTACAGAGAGCATACAAAGCAATCAATATCGGGTCTATAGTAGTAGGTGACGAAAACTATGGTGAAGGAAGTTCTAGAGAGCACGCGGCGATGGAACCACGTTTCTTAGGGGTGCGTGTAGTATTAGTAAAATCGTTTGCTAGAATTCACGAAACCAATTTGAAGAAGCAAGGCATGTTGGGTATTACTTTTGCAGAGAAAAGTGACTATGATAAAATTAAAGAAGATGATATCATCGATATTGTTGGCTTAACTACTTTTGCTCCTAATCAACCATTGACTTTAGTGTTAAATCATGCTGATGGAACAACAGAAGAAATTAAAGCGAATCACACTTACAACGAACAACAAATTGAATGGTTTAAGGCAGGTGGGGCATTGAACATTATTAGAATGGCTTTGATTTAATCAGCCACCTATAAGGTATTGAATCGCGCTTTTAAAAACTTAAAACTCCGCTGCATTTGGCGGAGTTTTTTTTTATCTATACATTTTAAAAGGTCGTTCTTTGGTATTTGTACGAAACATCACGAGTATTTACATGTTACAACATCTATTCCAAGCATCGCCATCTTTGCATATAAAGGAAGTGAGTTGATCCATACAACCTTGGAGCAAAACAGTAGACAAAAAAAATCCCACCTCAATGAGATAGGATTATTTTTTCAAAAGAGCAAATACTATTTCGCTACTTTCTCAGCTAAGCCTTTACCAGCTTTAAATCTTACTACTTTTTTAGCAGCGATTTTGATTTCTTTACCTGTTTTAGGGTTTCTGCCTTTTCTTGCAGATCTCTTTGATACAGTAAATGTACCGAAACCAACTAAAGTTACTCTGTCTTTTTCTTTTTTAAGACCAGACTGAACTCCTTTTAAAGTTGCGTCTAATGCTGCTGCTGATTGTACTTTTGTTAAACCAGTGTCTTTAGCGATTTTGTCGATTAAGTCTCCTTTGTTCATTTTTGGAAGTTTTTAATTTGTTAAAAAATATTGACAACACAAAGTTAATGCCTTGACTCCTGTCTGCAAGTATTGGTATATATAGCTGTGTGGATAACCACCATGCTCAAAGTGTTGTTCTATATACACAAAATCACAAACACTTAACATTCTATGCTTTACGACAGAAATAAAAGTTGTATAAAAAATTATTTTGTTGATATTTTTCTATAATAACGCCTTGAATGGCTTATATAATATAGGTTTTACAAATAGAAAATGGAACGGCTGCTGATAAGCGGTCGATGTAAAGAAAATTGGGTTGAATGGTTAAATTAAATTAGTTGATATCGTTTGGATTTTTGCCACATCTGCAATACTCGAATTCATTATGATCGTGAGAACAAATAAATCTCATATTCATTTTTTGCTTCTTAAATAATTCCGTTAAACGAATTTGATTTCTTATTCTTGCTGATGTATTATAATCAACCATCCCTTGAAATATTTTTAAACCCAATGGTTCTTCTTTGTAGGATTTGCTTATTACATTATGATCAAAATAAGCGTCGCCACAATGAAATACATTCCCCTCTTCTGAAGGTATGAACACTCCAGTATGACCAGCTGTATGTCCATGCAAAGGCACCAGCAAAATGTCTTGTATTTCTGGCTCAAAAGTTTTTACGCAATTAAAACCGTTCCATTTTTCGCCAGTCATACTATGTACACACCAATCGGGATAGTGCTGAAATTGCTCGGCAACATAACCTAATTTTAATTTTTTATTCCCCACCACTTGATTATACTCCTTTTTAATCACATGTACTTTTGCATTTGGAAAATCGGAGATGCCACCAGCATGATCTACATGCAAATGCGTTAAAACAATATGCTTGATATCTTCTTTTTTAAAACCGAGTTTTTGAATTTGATAAATGGCTGTTTCTTCAACATCTAACTTTGGTTTCACCAAGGTATTGAAAACCCATCCCATTTGCTTGGGTCGAGCAATATCATTTGTGCCGAGGCCTGTATCTATAAGTACCAATCCGCCATTTGTTTCGATTAACAAACAGTGACAAACCATTTTTGCTGGCTCAAAATAAGAGCCTATACCATTAATTAACTTGGCACCCATTGGACATAGAGTGGCACAATTCAAATGATGAATTTTATAAGACATCCTCTATTTTTTCATTCTAAGATTATGGCATCAAAACAAAGAAATCGTTAAATTTATATTATATTTTAGGTTATACAAATCTTGTTTATAATGGCTTTCGTTGATTTATGAATTAAAAAACCCATACATTACTGAGAATGCATGGGTTTATACAACAACATTTTTTTATGCTTATGCCATCGATGCAGCAATTTTATCTCTGATCTTTTTTTCGACTTCGTTCGCCATTTCAGGATTATCTTTTAAAATATCTTTTACGCCTTCACGACCTTGTCCGAGTTTGGTGCCTTCGTAGCTATACCAACTTCCACTTTTTTGCAATACATCGTACTCTACACCCATGTCGATAATCTCTCCTAATTTTGAAATTCCTTCGCCATATAAAATATCAAATTCACAAGTTTTGAAAGGAGGCGCCACTTTATTTTTTACCACTTTCACTTTGGTTCTGTTACCAATCAATTCTTCTTTGTCTTTCAATTGACCAATTCTTCTTATGTCGAGTCTAATCGATGCATAAAATTTCAAAGCATTACCTCCGGTTGTGGTTTCGGGATTTCCAAAAACGATACCGATTTTTTCGCGAAGCTGATTGATGAATACACAAATACATCCTGTCTTGCTAATGGTACCTGTTAATTTTCTAAGCGCTTGCGACATCAAACGAGCTTGTAATCCCATTTTGCTATCGCCCATATCGCCTTCTAATTCGCTTCTTGGAACCAAAGCAGCCACTGAATCAATCACACAAACATCTATCGCACCAGAGCGAATGAGATGCTCCGCAATATCCAATGCCTGCTCACCACAATCAGGCTGCGAGATTAATAAGTTATCTGTATCAACACCTAATTTCTGTGCATAAGCGGCATCAAAAGCATGCTCAGCATCTATAAAGGCAGCTGTACCACCTTTCTTTTGTACCTCTGCTATTAAGTGTAGTGTAAGTGTCGTTTTACCAGAAGATTCTGGTCCGTAAATTTCTACTACTCTTCCTTTTGGTAATCCACCGATGCCTAAGGCGATATCTAATCCTATGGATCCTGAAGAATACACTTCAGATTCTAAAATAGGCTTATCACCCATCTTCATCACTGTGCCCTTTCCGTAGGCCTTGTCTAATTTTTCAAGCGTCAGTTTGAGCGCTTGCATTTTTTCTTTGCTTTCCATTGTTGCTTCTTTTGTTGTTATTTCTTTCTCTGCCATTGCTAATTTTTTTAGTAAAAGTAAAACATTTATTTAATGATGCAAATATATTATATCAAAACGCAGTGTATTTGCGTTTTTAAATTATTTTAAAATTATTATTAAATCAACTATTATCGTTTATTTATAAGTGTTTCTACTTAATCAAATACTTATGTACAAAATTATAATTATTTTTTAAAATTGCCAATTATTTTAGTATCTATAAAAGATATTAGTCTATTTTCTGCTCTAATTCACTTAATATTACAGCCTATACTAAAGATATAACATGGAAGATAAAAGATTGTTTTTATTGGATGCCTTTGCGCTCATCTACCGCTCCTATTTCGCCTTTGCCAAAAGTCCGATGATTAACTCAAAAGGAATGAACGTAAGTGCTATTTTCGGTTTTACGAATACGTTGGTAGATCTTATGGAAAAAGAAAAACCAACGCATCTTGCCGTAGTGTTTGATATGGCAGGACCAACCGATAGAGCTGTAGAATTTGAATTCTATAAAGCCAATAGAGAAGAGATGCCTGAGGGCATCAGAAGCGCCATTCCTTATATCAAAGAAATTATTCAAGGTTTTCATATTCCTATCTTAGAGTTGGCTGGCTACGAAGCAGATGATGTCATCGGGACCATCGCTAAACAAAAAGCACGGGAAGACCATGTCGTATATATGGTAACACCCGACAAAGATTTCTGTCAACTCGTAGAAGAGAATATCAAAATATATAAGCCCGCACGTATGGGTAATAGCTTCGAAATCCTTGGCGTAAAGGAAGTATTAGAAAAATGGGAAGTAGACAATCCATTGCAAGTGATTGATATCTTAGGGATGTGGGGAGATGCGGTAGATAATATTCCTGGCATTCCGAGCGTCGGAGAAAAGACAGCAAAAAAATTGATTAAAGAATATGGTAGCATGGAAAACGTTATTGCTAATGCTGCCAATATCAAAGGCAAGCTTGGCGAAAATATTGCTATACATGCTGCACAGGGCATCATCTCTAAAAAATTAGCCACGATTATTATTGATTCTCCCATTGAAGTGAGTGACGAAGATTTACTCATTACTCCATGCGACAAAGAAAAGCTCGCCGCTCTTTTTACTGAATTAGAATTTAGAGGTTTGGGTAAAAGAATTATTGGAGATTCATATAATGTCAATCAAAACAATGATACATCGGCAAGTCCAGCAAAGAAAAATAAAGACATCAATCAAATTGATCTTTTCTCCGGTGAAAGTATTGGCTCATCTACACTTGCCACAGAGGAAGTAATCAGAGGAAATAGCATCGAAAACATTACACACCATTATCAAAGTATAGATACTGAAGAAAAAATAACTGCCTTTGTTGCATTATTATGTCAACAAAAACAAGTTTGTTTTGATTCGGAAACAACTGGTCTCGATGCAAACAATACAGAAATTGTTGGTCTTTCTTTTTCGTTTAAAATTTATGAAGCCTATTATGCACCCATCTCAGCAAATCAAGAAGAGGCAAAACATACATTGGATCTATTCAAGCCATTTTTTGAAAATGTAAATATCAAAAAGATTGGACAAAACATTAAATTCGACATCTTGGTTTTAAAACAATATGATATTGCAGTGAAAGGTATTGTGCTTGACACCATGATTATGCATTATCTCTTAGAGCCTGACTTGCGTCATGGCATGAATTATTTATCAGAAACTTATCTCGGCTATAGTCCCATTTCTATTGAAACATTGATTGGCAAAAAAGGAAAAGGTCAATTGAGTATGCGTGATATTGCTTTGGATAAAATTACAGACTACGCTGCAGAGGACGCTGATATTACCTTACAGCTTTTTGATTTTCTCGAACCAAAAATTACAGAGAGAGAATTAGATAGTTTATGTCATGAACTTGAACTGCCATTAATCCCTGTATTGGCCGATATGGAACAGGAAGGTGTCAAAATAGATGTCGCTTTTTTAAATAATTATTCAGTAGAAATTGGCACAGAAATTGAATTGCTCAAAACAAAAATATTTGAATTAGCTGGTGTGGTATTTAATATGGATTCGCCCAAACAATTGGGAGACGTTCTATTCATCAAGCTCGCTATTCCTTATACAGATAAAAAAACAGCCACTGGGCAATTTTCTACCAATGAAGAAACATTGAGTAAGTTGGCCAAGGACTACGAAATCATTGATCATATTCTTGATTATAGAGAGCTCGCCAAATTAAAATCAACCTATGTAGATACCATCCCTGCATTGATTAATCCTAAGACACATCGTTTGCACACTACCTTTAATCAAACGATTGCTGCCACTGGTAGATTGAGTTCTGTGAATCCTAACTTACAAAATATTCCTATCAAAACAGATCGTGGTAAAGAAATACGAAAAGCATTCATCCCTAAAAACGATGATTATACCATCCTTTCAGCCGATTATTCGCAAATAGAATTACGCATCGTGGCAGAAATGAGCAAAGAAAAAAATATGCTCGAAGATTTTAGAAAAGGAATAGATATTCACACCGCTACGGCTGCCAAGGTGTACGGCGTTTCTATCGAAGAGGTTACGAAGACACAAAGGAGCAATGCCAAGATGGTCAACTTCGGAATTATCTACGCCATCTCTGCCTTTGGACTTTCACAAAGACTGCGTATTCCAAGAAAAGAAGCAGCCGAATTAATCGAAAATTACTTTATTCAATATCCAGGTATCAAAAACTATATGAATGAAACCCTTGAATTTGCGAGGTCTCACGGCTATGTAAAAACGATTCTTGGTAGACGTAGATATTTAAAAGACATCAATTCTGCAAATCATACGGTGCGCAGTGCTGCGGAGCGAGAGGCTGTAAACGCGCCGATACAAGGTTCTGCGGCCGACATGATCAAAGTGGCGATGATACATATTCATGAGGAATTGAAAAAGAGACAACTAAAAACAAAGATGACCTTACAAGTGCATGACGAATTGGTTTTCGATGCCTATACACCAGAACTCGAGGAGGTGAAACAAATCATTCTCGAGAAGATGCAAGGAGCGATTCCGATGGAAGTGCCTATTATCGCAGAGATTGGCGCAGGTAGAAACTGGTTAGAAGCTCATTAAAATAATTTTATTTTGGGCCTGCCCCTGCCAAAAACCAAGCAGGGTCGTGCTATGCGCGCTACACGGTAGCTGCTACTATCACTCAGGCAGAGATATAAACATCATTCAAATTAGTGCTACTTAGCAGCTGCTCTTCGTAATCGATCATTGATGGCTCTTCCCAAACCTATATCCGGTAATAGTTCTGCAATAATTAGTTCAAAACCTTGTCCATCCAATTGACG
>CAMBZT010000045.1 GCA_945872405.1 Chitinophaga pinensis
TGGCTTATTCTTTTATCACTTTAAATGTCTGTTTCAAGTTCTCTCCAACACTGAATAAATAAATACCACCTGATAAATTACCCAATTCAATAACTGTATTCTCAGAGTTTATTTTCCCTGACAAAACCACTTTCCCAGAGTTGTCATAAACAGTGAAAATAGATCCTAACAATTTCGCGTCTGCTTTCACATTGATTTGACTTTTTGCTGGATTAGGATAAACTGAAAATAAATTATCTTGTGTAAATTTATTTATTCCAACATTGTTATTCACTGTAAGTATCGCAATATTTGAAGTATCTGTGCAAGAACCTGAAGAAATAATACAACGGAATGGCTGATTATTATTGCTCAGAGTTGTATTTGCAATTGTAATTGTATCATTAGCAGTACCACTATACTGACCAACACTATTTAAATTTAGATAACCAACACCAAGGTCTGTTTGCCATTGATAAGTGGACAATGGGTCTGATGATGCTGTTGTGAATTGAGCGTTATTGGAAATGTTAACCGATTGATTTATTGGTTGTGTACTAACTGACAATTGACAACCGTTGTATAAATCTGTAATTTCTTGTTGGTTTAAATCTCGATTCCAAACTCCAATGTCGTCTAATTTACCATTCCAAAAAAAACGTCCATTTCCAGCACCAATTAAAAAGTTAATATTTGCATTGCCTGCTGTTGGATAGTATTGCTGTGATACTAGATTGCTGTTAATGTAAAATTTTACTGAATCCATAGCGTTAATTGTAAATACAAAATGTGTCCATATATTAAGAGGGGGTGTATAATTTGAATGAGATTCTGATTGACCTATGTAATATGAAAATTCATTATCAATACCACCAGCTGGATAGTGATAGATCATGACTGCTCCTTGATCATAGTAACCACTTTGATCCCTACCAATAATTACTCTGCCGCCACCAAGAGGATAAATAATAGTTTCTAATGAATCGGCATTTACCCAAATAGAATAAGTAATAGGCTTGTATTGGATGTTGTTTAATGAATTAAGTAAAATATAATCATCTATTCCATCAAAATTATACGCCTTATTCACATTACTAAATCTGTCCGATGTCAAAACAGCTCCGTTAACCGTTCCATTATTCCCATTTCCACTTTCATCATTAGCATTTCCGTTAAAAGGCCACCAACCAACAAGTCCAGTAGTTGGGACATAAGATGGCACTTGTGCCATTGTAATTGTCGCTAATCCGAAGATTGCAATTGCTGTCATTAGTAAATTTTTCTTTTTCATTTTTTGTTTGTTTTTAATTGTTTAACCATTGGGCAATTTTGGTTCAAGCTTGCCCTTAACTACTTTATCTGCGCCACCTCGTGGCGTTAAGATAACACCCATCCCGTAGGTATCCGATCAAAGATTCCTGTTATTTTTTTGTGAATAATACCAAATATAGTCCTTTATTTCGGTTTATCATAATGTGTCGAAGGGCGAAACAATTTGCTGAATACTTTGTGTACTCACATGGGTATATATCTCGGTTGTCCTGCTGCTTGCATGCCCCAAAATCTCTTGAATATAACGCAAATCTGTGCCTGCCTCTAATAGATGTGTCGCATAACTATGGCGCAACCAATGTAGTGTAACTGGTTTATGAATTCCTGCTTTATGAATTGCCTGCTTTATAACATTTTGTAAACTTCTTGCATCGTATGCTTCACCGATGGTAGCACCTTCAAATAGATACACTTTTGGCTTATACAGCATATAATACTCGCGCAACATCTCAACGGTTTTTTTACTCAATGGTGCTATCCGGTCTTTTCGACCTTTTGCCTGCTTAATAATTAAAACCATTCTATTTGAATCGACATGCATTGGTTTCAGTTGCAACAATTCGCCACACCTCAAGCCACAAGCATAAATGAGCGATAACATCGCCCGATGCTTCCGATTAATAAGTGAATCTAGTATTTTTTTCACCTCCAACTTGCTGAGTACATTGGGAAGTAGCTTGGGTCGTTTGGGGCGATGAATCAATGCTACCTCAATATTTGTATGCTCAACAATTCGGAAAAATAGTTTGATGGCATTCACTGCCTGGTTTTGTATAGAGGCTGAATACTCATTAGCAATGATGTAGTCGTTGTTGAAATGAATGATATCCTCATTGTCTATCTCGTGAATTTCTTTTGTTCCTGTATAGATTAAAAATACTCGAATAGCATTTTTGTAAGATTTGATGGTGCTTTCGCTATATCGACGTGATCGAAGCCATCTCACAAATGACTCGATTTGAGCTGCAATATGTGCGAGTTTTTCAGCGGTCATATTATTTCGAATGCTAATTAATACAATGTCGCTTTTCTCGCTTTTTAGAATTTCTGTTGCATCGATGTTAACTTCAGGAATGGCCGCAAAGGCATTTTTAATTTCAGCAATTGAATGAATGGAATAGGGTATTGTCCATGCTTTATGGGTAATATTCCATCTTCCCTCTCTGAAGCTCCTCACAATTCTTTTTAGATTTTCTATATTAGGAAATCGAAGTATAATTATTCGTTTTTCTTTAAGAATACCAATGCTTAGCTGAATTTGAATCATATATTTTATGTGTAAAGTAATTTTCTTTGCTTGTTGTTTCGATATCTGCTCATCACTTTTATTGAATAGAGATAGGCCAGATAACACAACAAATCTAAGATCTACATGAAATGAGAAAAGCAATAATTGATAAGCGGGATTGTATACTTCAAATAGAAGCAACTTTTTGTTTAGATACGAATTTTGCAGCAGGGGGTGGCAGCAGTACCGCCGACCCTTCGGCGTACTGCCAAACACCCGATGGCATTGCTTTGTATTTTTGAAGCAATGACAGCTGCCCAAAAAAAATCTATGAGGTGAGCAGGCTTTGTTCTTTTGATTGCTTAAATTTGTGTTATGATAAAAATTACGGAATCTACTTCGCTATACGATCACTTGGAGCAGATGAGTGCCTTGGAACTATTGACTAAGATGAATCGGGAGGATAAAAAGGTGGCTTTGGCGGTCGAGTTATTGATTCCGAAAATTGCTATTTTGGTGGAGGTGATTGCGGATAAAATGATGGCTGGTGGTCGCTTGTTTTATATTGGTGCTGGTACCAGTGGTCGATTGGGTGTATTGGATGCAAGTGAATGCCCACCTACGTTTGGCGTGAATAAAAATAGGGTGATTGGCGTCATTGCTGGCGGTGATGTTGCGCTTCGAAATGCGGTAGAATTTTCGGAAGATGATGCCGAGCAGGGATGGCTCGATTTAGAAAAACATGAGATAAACGCGAATGATTTTGTGATGGGTATTACCGCAAGTGGCACCACGCCTTATGTGCTTCACGCACTCAAAAAATGTGTTGCAAATAATGTTATCACTGCTTGCATCACCTCTAATATTTGTACGCCTTTGGCTGCCGTAGTTAGCTATCCCTTAGAGGTAAATGTGGGACCAGAGTTTGTTACTGGAAGTAGCAGAATGAAAAGTGGCACAGCGCAGAAAATGATTTTAAACATGATTTCAACAGCAGTGATGATTAAGCTGGGAGCTATACAGGGCAATAGCATGATAGATATGCAATTGAGTAATGTGAAACTTATGGAACGTGGCACTAAAATGGTGATGGAGCAAACAAATCTTGACTATGAAAGGGCTAATCTTTTGTTACGAGCCAATGGCTCTGTGCGATCTGCAATTGATTCTTTTTTGAAAAAATAATTGATTAGAATATTTTATTGCCTCTTAAAAATTCAACAACTTCCATTCTTTTTTTTCCTTCTAATTGTAATTCTTCAATCGATAAATAACCATCTTTGGCGTAGACATGAATGAATGTTTTGTTGTCACTTCCTACATAGCCAACGTCATGAGTATGAGGAGTTACATATTTGCAGCTTTTGAAAATTTTAAATTTTTTGTCAACTAAAACTGTTGTAGCACAAGGGTATGGACTCAGTCCACGAATATGATTATACACTTGTTCAACACTTTTTGACCAATCGATTACACAAGTTTCTTTAAATAATTTAGGAGCATTTTTATCTACCAAAGGCTTTTCTTGTGGACTGGTGGTATAGCTTTTTGTTTCAATGGCTTTTACTGTTTTTAATAAAACTTCAGCACCAATGTGCATCATTTTGTCATGCAAAGAACCCGCATCTTCTTCTTCTGAAATGCTAATTTTTTCACTTAAAATAATATTGCCCGTGTCTATTTCATGCTGTAGGAAAAAAGTAGTAACGCCTGTTTCTTTCTCGCCATTGATGATGGCCCAATTGATGGGGGCAGCACCTCTATATTGCGGTAGGAGAGAACCATGTAGGTTTACAGAACCCAGTGGTGGCATATTCCAAACTACTTCCGGTAACATTCTAAAGGCAACGACTACAAATAGATCGGCTTCTAAGGCTTGTAAGGCTTTTAAAAAAACTTCGTCTTTTAGATTAGTGGGTTGAAGAATATTCAACTGCTTAGAAAGTGCATACTCCTTGACTGGCGTACTTTGTAGCTTCATACCTCTATTTGCTGCTTTATCAGGAGCCGTAATTACAGCAGCGATGTCAAAGCCATTTTGATATAAAATATCTAAGGAGGCAACAGCGAAAGTAGGGGTGCCCATAAAGACAATGCGCAAAGGGGAATGCAAATTCATAGCTTATTCGAAATCGTTATAAAGAAGGTATTTTTTTCTTTTTTGTTTGTATTGAATTAATTCATCTTGCCACGTCATTCTAATTTCTTCCTCACTAAGACCGGCTTTGATTTGCTGACGTAACTCATTATTGCCAGCCAGCTTCTCAAAAAAATTGTCGGCATGAAAAAATTTATCTTTATTGCTGCCAAATGCTTGATACATCTTTATCAAATAACTCAGTTCAATTTTGCCTACTCTTTCAGGCTCTAAATCATCGCTAATTCGTAAATCAAGCCCAAAGCATTTTCTGTCTTTAAATGGCGGATTGGTAGCGCCTGCCTTACTCACTGGCGTAAATTCAAAAGCTCTTAAGAGTGAAACATACGGCGAGCCAATTGCTTGAAAAGGAAAATCTGTCCCTCTCCCTACACTCACTTCCGTACCTTCAAAAAAGCAAATAGAAGGGTATAATTCTATGGCTCTATCATTACCTAGATTTGGCGAAGGTTTTATTGGTAAAGAATAGAATCGACTATGGTAATAATTTTTGCAACGTACTACTGTAAGTTTACATTGAATGGAGTCGTGCAACCAACCTTCGCCATTTATCATCTGCGCTAGTTCACCTACTGTGCAGCCATGTACTACAGGAATTGGTATAATGCCCACAAACGATTTATAGGTCAGGTCTAAAACCGGTCCATCTACATAATAACCATTAGGATTAGGTCGATCTAAAATGATCAATTCTTTTTTGTTTTCTGCACACGCTTCCATCATGTAAAACATCGTTGAAATGAAGGTGTAAAAACGAACTCCCACATCCTGAATGTCAAAAACTACTACGTCTATATTGCCTAGATCTAGAGCAGATGGCTTTACCTTATTTCCATAAAGCGAAACAATTGGTATTCCTGTTTTTTTATCTATCTGATTATTGATGTCGGCACCTGCATCTTCTGTGCCTCTAAAACCATGCTCTGGAGCAAATATTTTTTTGATATCCAAACCCATAGTGTGCAAGGAGTCGACCAAGCAAGTACGGTTACGAAATTCTGAAGTTTGATTTACCAAAAGTGCCACGCGCTTTCCCTTTAGCAATGGAATGTATTGTTGCATCTCCTCTGCACCCATCTTAATCCTTTCTGGCATTTTGATAGAAGGCATAGAATTTTCGAGCACTTCATTAGAAGTGGAAATGTTTGATGCTTTGTTGGCGCAACTTTTAATCTCCGTAAAGGACATTAAAAAGCAAAGCGAGATGGTGATAAGTTTCAAAATTTATTCGCTTATTTTTTCAAAGTAAAAAGTAGACAATTTATTCCCTTCAAGTTGTACAGCATTAGTAGTAATAAGTCTATAACCTTGCTCAGATAAAAAATTTATAGCTTGTATCATCGATTTCATTGAGTTAACTTCTTGCGCAATGAATTTTAACGTAGAATTCTCTTCGCTCTGATTCAATTGAATCGTGGATGCTCCTCCTTTTAAGGGAATGACTTGTCTGACTTCGAGATAGTTTATTTTTTCTGAGGCCTGAGTTAAAATATTAGTTGAACTTTGTTGTGCATGACTGCTTGTAGTAATTCCAAAACATAAAAAGGTTAACAAGCAGCAAGTGATAATTAGATTCTTCATTATTAAAATTGGTTTAATTATAAAATAGTTATTGCTTTACAGTTCAAATTTAATACCACATTTTGCTTTTATGTCTGAATTTGTGAAAATTTGTTGAAATAAATACCAGCGCATGAAGTTTGCATTGTTTATTGCATCTAGAATTAGTGGGAAAAGTTATTATACTTTTTCAAGTTTTATCACACGCATATCAGTAGTGTCAGTTACCTTGAGTTTGGCAGTAATGATTATCACCTCTTCCTTGGTGAATGGTTTTCAAATAGAAATACAAAAAAAGATCTTTGGCTTTTGGTCGCATATTCAAATAGCACCCTACTCAATCGAGAAAACCATTAAACAAAAAGCGATTTACAAAAGTCCTTCATTTTATCTTCATTACCCCAATAAAAAAATCGTCAAAGTTCAACGTGCCGGAAGTTGTGGAGGGCTTTTGAATACTAAAGAAAATTTTCAGGGAATTGTTTTAAGAGGCGCCGACACTGATTTTTATTGGAGCAACTTTGCTAAGTTTATGAAACAAGGGGTAGTGTTGAAACAAGCAAAGGAAGGCGAGAGTGAACCGATGCTCATTTCAGAAAATATAGCCAATGCACTACGACTTAAGTTGAACGAAAAGGTAATTGTAAGCTTTATGACATTCCCAGTTAAGATGAAGCAATTTGTTGTTAGTGGCATCTATAACTCGGGGCTAGAGGAGTTTGATAAGCAATATGTTTTCGTAAATATGAATGTGGTACAAGACCAAAATGGTTGGGGAAGAGATTCTGTGGGTGAATTTGATATTTTTATAGATCCACTGATGATTCAACAAAACAAGCTGAAAAATTACTATATGGTATTGGGCAGTCCGTTTATGTCAGACGAGTATTATAAAAGCCTACTCCATGATGAGTTAGATGTGGTAGCAGAAGATTTGAATGCAAGCGTCACAGATCCTGGTTTGTCTGTTGAGACCATCAAAGAATTGCAGCCAAATATTTTTGATTGGTTATACATGCAATCTAGCACTGAGGTTATTATTTTATTCATCATGTTTTTGGTTGCCATATTAAACCTTTGCACTGCTTTATTAATTCTGATAATTGAGAGAACAAATATGATTGGTATTTTGAAAGCGCTAGGAGCCAGCAATCGAAACATTCAGGAGATATTTATTTTGCAGGCAGGCACTATTATTGCCAAAGGTTTATTTTTCGGTAATTTGCTTGGCATTGGGCTCTGCTTGATACAAAAACACTTTCATCTGATACAACTACCTCCTGCATCGTATTATGTATCTGAAGCGCCTGTGGCAATAGACCTGACATGGATTTTTGGACTGAATGTAATCACCTTTTTAGTCTGCATGCTTTGTTTAATTATTCCATCTTACTTTGTAACCAAAATATCACCTTTAAAAAGTATTCGTTTTAATTGATTTTTTAAGGGATACATACTTTGTTTAGAAAAAAATCGTTGTCAAAATGAAAGCAATCTCCGATTCTAATTAATACGAATAACTTCCATAAGAATGCTTATTTTTGATTTGAGTATTAGCAAATGAATATATACAGACAAAAAACCCAAGTAAAATTAGTTTTACTCATTATCGCACTTGTTTTGGCATTGATTACCATTTGGTATACCAATAATTTGGCAAATAAAATTTCTTCCGACGAAGAGAAAAAAATTAAACTGTGGGCTGAAGCCATAGAAAAGAAAGCAAATATTGTAAAATATACCAACGAGCTTTTTATCAAAATAACCGAATCAGAAAGAACCAACGTTCGACTTTGGGCAGATGCAACCACATTGATTGCCACAACGGAAGATTCCAAAGTGTTTACATTTTTAAGTGATGTGAGTTCTAGTAATAAGAATACACCAATGCTTTTGGTGAATGAGGACAATCGAATTATTGCACGCCGAAATATTGATTTAGTGGGTATCGAAGATAGCTTCGAATTTAGAGGATCCTTAAAAACATCATTCAGCCAAAATGAGCCCATCGTCATCGATACACGTATAGAAGATTTACATATCATCAATTATATTTATTACAAGGATTCCAAAATCTATGACGATCTGAAAAAAATATTGAAAGATTTAGTGCAGTCATTTTTATCTGAGGTAGTTATCAATTCAGCTTCTGTACCGGTGATTCTAACTGATGAAGAGGGCAACATTGAAAGCACGGGGAACATTGATAAAAATGTGGTGTCGCATAAGAAGTCGCTTTATATGCGATTAGAGCAAATGAAACTCAATGGCAAGTCTTTTACGATTGATTTAGGTGGTGGGAAGGAGAAGGTTATCTATTACGAAAATTCTGAACTCTATCATCAGTTAAGTTATTTTCCTTATATTCAGATATTCATTTTTGGAGGCTTTTTGTTCATTGCCTACTTTGCTTTTAGCAGTTCGAGACGAGCAGAAGAAAATCAGGTATGGGTTGGAATGAGCAAGGAAACAGCTCATCAGTTAGGCACGCCAATATCTTCTTTAAATGGATGGGTAGAGTTATTGAAAGTGACACCTATTGAAGAATTATTGAAACTCAATATAGCGGAGGAAATAGAAAAAGATGTTACTCGTTTAACCCTTGTGGCGGATCGATTTAGTAAAATTGGTTCCATGCCCGAAAAAACTTTCTACAAGATTGGCGATATATTACATGAAGTAGTGCAATATTATAAAATAAGAAGCTCTCAAAAAGTAGTCATCAATTTATATTGCGAAAATGAGGAAGATCGTTTTTATTTGAACCGTGAGTTGTTTGTCTGGGTATTGGAGAATCTTGTAAATAATGCCATCGATGCCATGGCTGGAATTGGCACTATTGATATCACCAGCGGTAAAATTAATAATCAATATTTTATTGACATAAGCGATACAGGAAGAGGAATTCCCAAAAATGATTTTGAGACTATTTTTCAGCCTGGCTACAGCACAAAAAAGAGAGGTTGGGGTTTAGGTTTGTCCTTATCAAAAAGAATCATTGAGAATTATCATAAGGGTAAAGTATATGTGAGGGATTCTAGTCCAGAAAGTGGCACTACTTTTAGAATTAGTATCCCAATAGAATCCGAGATAGAAATAGCTTAGTTATTCTAGTTTCACCCTTCTCAAATCAAGTAGATTCAATGCATTTGGCTCAAGTCCCTTCACATTGTTTCTTGTAAAACGCAAAACTTCATCATAATACAATGACACCACAGGTGCTTCATCAATAATAATTTGTTCCATTTGATGATATAACTCATATCTCTTGCCTAAGTCATTTTCTAACAATGCCGCCTCATACAACTGATCATAGGTTTCGTTTTTGAATCTTGTATAATTTGGTGGAGCGGTGTTCTTACTATAAAACATACACAAATAGCTCTCTCCATCTGGATAATCGGCAATCCAAGAACCTCTAAAAAAACCTGCTTTTTCCTGGCTCATCCATTCTCTAAGCAGGGCAGGAGGTGTCAATTCAACACGAATCACCAATCCAATTTTTGATAGTTCTTTCGAGATATATTCTGCTACATCCTTATAACTCTCGTTGGTATAAAGTGTAATGGGATCTAGGCCTTCGCCACCTGGGAATCCCGCTTGTCTCAACAATGATTTTGCCTTTTCTACATCGTAAGAATAACCTTTTACCTTAGTGGCGTCAAAACAGGGAAGTCCAACAGGAATAAAACCAGCAGTGGCTGGCTTACCTACCGTATTTCTTAAATAAGTGATGATACTATTTCTATCAAATCCATAATTAATTGCCTGTCTAATTTTTTTATCCTGTAGGGCTTTCAATCCTTTATTATTCACCAAAAAACCTAAGTATTCGGTATTCAGATATGCACATTTCATGAGCATGAATTTACCGTTATAAATAGCTTTCAAGGTACCATCGTCATTCAAAACTTCATCAATATAGCTTGCATCTATGCCAGAGATAAAATGTAAATTCCCTTCTTTAAACGATAGAAACTCTGTCTTCTTATTATCGATAAATGAAATCTTTACACCATCCAAATAGGGCAGTTGAACAGCTCCTTCTTTTTCATAAAAATTTTCATTTTTTACGAGGTACATACTGTTGCCTTCTTCCCATGTTTTTAATTTAAATGGGCCACTCCCCACAGGATGATTTCTAAATTCAATACCATATTTTTCTACCGCTTCCTTTGGCACAATGAAGGTATATTGCATTGTTAGCATACTTAGCATGGGCGGGAAAGGCGTTTTTAAGGTCAGTTGAAATGTATTGTCATTTAATGCCTTAAATGGATCTTTGTCTGCGACCTTTCCGTTAAATATCCAAGCACCGGGCGAAGCAATAGCAGAATTGATTAATCGTGTAAATGAATATTCAATATCTGTAGCAAGTACTCTTCTGCCTTTGCCATTTTCAAAACAGTCGTCATCCATAAATTTCACATCATCACGTAAGGTGAAAGTGTATTGTAAGCCATCAGGACTGATTGTCCAGCTCTTTGCAATGGCTGGAATTACATTTAGCTGATTGTCAAGCTGTAACAAACCAGTATATAAATGATTCACACACCAAATATTAGATTGATCTTTGGCAAAAGCCGGATCTGTAGAAGAAATACCAGAAGTCCGATTGTACTTAAAAATCTTTAAATTTTGATTTTTTTTATGTTGATTTTCATCACAAGCGTTGATTGAAAGGAGAAAGAGGTATAAAATACCTAGAGAAAGGGAGAACGGAAGACGATTTTTCCACATTTTTTTTAAGTTGAAATGCTAACATAAATCAATTTTTCAGGCATTAGTAATTTTTTAAGCATACACTGCCAACATCATTATGTTAACAATGACGCAAAGCGAATGTTTACCTACCTTTAAGGATGCATTATCTTTGTAGAATAAATTCCCTGATTGTATGAAATTTACTTTTTACGGACATGCTTGTTTTATGGTAGAACTAAAAGGCAAGAAAATATTGTTCGACCCATTTATTAGAGACAATGATTTAGCAACAGGAGTTAATTTTGAGCAAATAATAGTTGATTATATTTTTCTTTCTCATGGACACGAAGATCATGTGGCAGATGCTTTTGATATAGCGATGAGAAATGATGCTACAATCGTTTCTAATTATGAGGTTGCTACTTGGTTTCAAAAAAAAGGGGTTAAAAATACGCATCCTATGAATCATGGTGGTAGCTGGAATTTTGATTTTGGTACTGCAAAATTTGTGAATGCAGTGCACAGCTCAATGTTACCTGATGGCAGCTATGGTGGTAATGCTGGCGGTTTTGTGATTGAAAGTGACACTAAAAACTTTTACTACAGCGGCGATACGGCACTAACAATGGACATGAAATTGATACCACTGACCAGCAAAAAGTTAGATTTCTCCATTTTACCTATCGGAGATAATTTCACGATGGGTGCGCATGAGGCTGTGTTGGCAGCTGAATTCGTGGGCACAACGAAGGTGGTTGGAGTGCATTTCGACACATTCGGTTACATTAAAATAAATCAATCAATAGCAAAAGAAGTCTTCGCAAGCAAAGGAAAAGAGTTAATATTGCTAAATATTGGTGAGACGATAGAATTATAATAAAATAATTGATAGAGATAGATAGAAATGGGTAAAATAATAACATTAGCGAACCAAAAAGGAGGTGTAGGTAAAACCACCTCAGCCATCAATATTGCGGCTTCTATGGCCATATTGGATAAGAAAGTATTGTTGATAGATGCCGATCCGCAAGCCAACTCAACATCTGGTGTCGGATTTGATCCTAGAAACATCAAAACAAGTCTCTATGAATGCCTCATAAATGATGATTTAGATGCAAAAGATATCATTCTGGAGACAGAAACACCAAACCTTCATTTGTTGCCTTCTCATTTGGACTTGGTGGGGGCAGAAATTGAGTTGATCAATCAACCCAATCGTGAGAGGATTTTAAAAAATGTGTTGGAAAAATTGAGAGATTCCTATGATTATATTATCATCGATTGCTCGCCTTCCTTAGGTTTAATTACAATCAATGCCCTGACTGCATCTGATAGCGTTCTTATTCCCGTACAATGCGAATACTTTGCATTGGAAGGATTGGGTAAATTGCTAAACACCATAAAAATTGTGCAGTCTAGACTGAATCCTGAATTAGAAATTGAAGGTATTTTATTGACGATGTATGATTCAAGATTGCGATTATCTAATCAAGTGGTTGATGAGGTAAAAAGACATTTCCAAAGCCTCGTTTTTGACACCGTGATTTATAGAAATACAAGATTGAGTGAAGCACCTAGTCAAGGAAAACCAGTGGTTTTATACGATGCAGATAGCAAGGGTGCAGAAAATTATATGGAAGTTTCTCGCGAGATTCTTCAAAATAATGATGGCACTAAAATTAAGAATTCTGAAAAGATAATTAACCTAGAAGAAAATGAGTAAGCAGAAAAACTTATTGGGTAAAGGCATTCGTGCCTTACTGACCAATATCGAAGAGGATACCAATATCACAGGAAAAAAAGAAATCATAATAGGAAATAGTTCTGGAGGAATTAGTTTTATTCCACTAAACAATATTGAGGTCAATCCCTTTCAACCAAGGGTAAGTTTTGATGAAGATAGCTTGAATGAACTCGCTGATTCTATTAAAATTCATGGCGTAATACAGCCAATCTCTGTTCGTTCATTAGGTGGGGATAAATATCAATTGATTGCTGGTGAAAGAAGATTACGTGCCTCTAAACTAGCAGGCAAGACTGACATTCCAGCCTTTATTCGTGCAGCTAACGATCAAGAAAGCTTGGAAATTGCCCTCATCGAAAATATTCAAAGAGAAGATTTAAATGCCATTGAGATTGGGGTCAATTATAAAAGGTTGATAGACGAATGTACCTTAAGTCAGGAAAAATTAGCAGAACGTGTTGGAAAGAAACGAAGCACTATTACCAATTATCTTCGTCTCCTAAAATTACCACCAGATATTCAATTGGCTGTTAAGAACGATGAAATTTCAATGGGACATGCAAAGGCATTAGTCAATTTGGAAGATGTTGATGCGCAGTTAAGCGTCTACAAAGAAATTATCACCAAAGGTTTATCTGTGCGCCAAACAGAAAATTTGGCTAAAATTTTGCCGAAAAACAAAGTCTCTAAAACAAAGACAAAAGAAAAAGCACTTCCTTATATTTTAGCCAAGGTACAAGACCATTTAACATCGCACTTATCAACTAAGGTGGAGATTAAACCAATTGTAAACGGCAAAGGTCAACTCATCGTGTCATACTATAATGACGGTGATCTAGAAAGATTGCTTGAATTGATTACAAACTAAATCACAAACAAATCGTTTGAGAATAGCAATTCAATACCACTTTAAAAATATCTTGAACAAGTACAGCATCATTGTACTTGTTTTCTTGTTTTATAGTGCTTGCGCTATTGCTCAAAAGAGTGCAGATTCTAGCACGCAAATTATCTCTAGCATAGACACATTGGCTTCCAAAATCTTCGTTGCTGATAGCTCCCAGCAAAAAGTGAAACATCACTCTGCCACAAAGGCCTTATTGTTCAGTGCTATATTACCAGGTCTTGGTCAGGCATACAATAAAAAATATTGGAAAATACCAATTGTGTATGCTGGTATCGCTGGACTTGGGTATTTGATTTACTACGAAAATAGTAAATATCAGGGCTACAGAAACGCATACATTTATCAAGTAGATGGAAATCCATATACACAAGGTATTTATAACGGAACTTCAAATATAGGGAGTCTAGAAACAGGTAAGAATTACTATCGAAGGAACCTAGATTTGGCTTGCGTTGGTATGTTTGTTTGGTATGCGCTCAACCTAGTGGATGCAACAGTAGATGGTCATCTTTTTAGTTTTGATGTCAGCGATAAATTAACGATGAAGATTCAGCCAGATTTTAACTATATGGCACTCAGTAATGGTGGAAGAGCGGCAAGTGTAGGTATCAAATTTCAAGTAAAATTATAAGATGATAAAAGTAGCTCTAATTGGTTATGGTAAGATGGGCAAGACAATTGAAAAATTGATTGAAAAAGATTTTCCAGATATGGAAATTATCTTCAAATTCAATCAAGATTCAGTGAATGATTTTACAATAGAAAATTTAAAAAAGGTAGACGTTGCCATTGAGTTTACACAACCAGAAACAGCTGCAATCAATGTCATGAAATGCTTTGATGCCGGTATACCAGTAGTTTGCGGAACAACAGGTTGGTATCAACAGTTAAATGATGTTAAGCAAGTTTGTATTGAAAAAAATATGGCGCTTCTTTACGCTACCAACTTTAGCATAGGAATGAATATTTATTTTGAAATCAATCAAAGACTTGCTCAATTGATGAGTGGAAAAAATTATGCAGCGAGCATCTCAGAAACACACCACACTCAAAAATTAGATAAACCCAGCGGAACAGCAGTAACATTAGCTGAACAAATTATCGACCACCACCTGAATTATATTAAATGGGAATTAAATGATTCGCCAAGTTCAGAAAGATTATCACTTTCTATTAACGCCATCAGAGAAGAAAATGTGCCAGGAACCCACCTTATAAAATATGAAAACGAGATTGATATCATTGAAATAAAGCACGAAGCCAAGTCTCGTGATGGATTTGCTCAAGGCGCTATCTTAGCAGCAAGATGGCTAATCGGAAAACAAGGATACTATGGAATGAAAGACGTGCTTCAACAAAACAATATTTAATAATACGATAATAAATACCCTCACTCACTCTTAACTTATTCAAAATGATTTATTTATTTTTTCTCCTTTTTTTTCCTCTAATCATTTGTCTTATCGTTTTTCCGATGCTTGCCAAGTTATACAGCAAAGCCGGAAAAAATGAAGCAGATGCGAAAGTGCCCATCAAAAATATTCTTGTTTGGCTAGAGATTATTCAAAAACCAAAATGGTGGCTAGCTCTCTTTTTTGTTCCCGTTATCAATTATATGAATGTCTACAGTATGATTACAGACATGCTTATAGACATGGGAGAGAAAAAAACTTGGAATCGTGTGAAGGCAGCCATTTTTCCTATCCCATTTCTTTTGTCTTATGCAAAAAACGATGCGTGGAAATATATTGGAAAAGGTGGCGTACCAGCCGGTAAACCAATCCCTAAAAAATCACAAAGTAAAGAATGGTTTGATGCTATCTTATATGCAGTAATTGCAGCTACATTTATTCGTATGCTTTTGTTTGAAGCCTATAATATTCCAACTGCCTCTATGGAAAAAACATTAAGAGTAGGTGACTTTTTATTCGTGAGTAAATTTCATTATGGTCCACGTGTGCCCAATACCCCTATCGCATTTCCATTTGCACATCACACTATGCCACTCATTGGCGGCAAAGCTTATAGCGAAGTTATCAAGTTAGCTTATAATCGATTACCTGGCTTCCAGTCTGTAAAAAGAAATGATATGGTGGTCTTCAATTTTCCTGCAGGTGATACCCTCACCAAAGAATTTGATAGTGCTCGCCCCTATTATGATATTGAAAGAGACAGTGGTTATGCTTATGTAAATTCAAGATACACCATTCTTACCAGGCCTGTTGACAAAAGAGAAAATTATATCAAACGATGTGTAGCAATCGCTGGTGATACCATTAAATTAGTGAATGATGTACTCTTTGTAAACAGTAGTAAAGCATGGGAAGCGCCTACAGCACAACATTCGTATTTAGTACAGACAGATGGTACTATCATTCCTGATGATTTAAATACAGAACTTGATTTTTATGATAATGTGCAGGTTGTTCAAATTTACTATGACTCAATCTATGTCCCATTTTCATATCATGCAGACGAACTTGCTGGACAGAAATTTAATTTGTTCAGAATTTGTTGCACTAAAGAAACAATGGAAAATATCAAGACACTTCCTTATGTTACTGGCGTAAGAAACTATATAGAAAAAGGACTTCAACCAAACATAGCTTTTTTTCCGAACAGTGATTTAGTAAATACTTGGGATGTCAGCAATTATGGTCCATTATGGATTCCTAAAAGTGGCGTCACAATCGATCTGAATCCACAAAACGTAGCTCGCTACCGACGGTGTATCATCAATTATGAAGTAAATACCTTGGAAGAAAAGAGTGGTAAGTATTATATCAATGGAAAGGTGGCTAGTAGCTATACTTTTAAGATGGATTATTATTGGATGATGGGCGATAACCGTAACAACTCACAAGACAGTCGCTATTGGGGCTTTGTTCCAGAAGATCATATCGTAGGTAAAGCTTGGGTAATATGGATGAGTAAAGATGAACATAAGGGCTTGCCTTCTGGATTAAGATTTAATCGTATCGGTACATTTGTTCATAGCAAATTCGTACCTGAATAATTTGATTAAGTGTCGTGAAGACTAAGGTTCATAGAAAGTAAGTTTTTATTTTCCAGTAGAATAAAATAAATAGGTCACACTATCATGAAAATAGCTACTACGGTATTGGCATCAATCTAACAGTTGTTCGCCACAGCAGATATTCCAGCGCAATTTCCAAAAGGTTTTACAGAAGTGAAACCTTATTTAAGAATGACGCCGCAGCCAAATTTATAAAGCATATCCTCTCAAATAAAAAAGGGTTGTAACCATGTTACAACCCTTTTTATTTATGCACGAAATCAATGCTTACTTTTTCATCACTTTTATAGAGCTGGTAGAGAATTGATTTGTCAATTGAATAATGTACAAGCCACTTGTAAAGTTCGTCATATCAATGCTTTCCTGTTTGTTATTGCCTGCTTTTAACTCGCTACTCAATACTTTTTCACCCAAAGTATTCATCATCACTAAGGAAGTATTTGTCGAGCTACTAAAATTAAGCAAAGCCTTTTCTTCGACAGGATTAGGCGAAACACTTAAACGGAATGGATTGCTGTTTGCAATATCTTGTATCGAATTTGGATTCACAATTATATCAGTGATAATTACATCATCACCACAGCCGGAGCTAAGTGCAGTAAGTGTTACACTATAGGTGCCTGGAGCAGAGTAGGTATATACTGGATTAGAACTAGTGCTTGTATTGCCATCTCCAAAATCCCAACTTACACCGGCAGAGCCTATTGAATTATCTGTAAACGTAACTGTGGTGCCACTTATGGTATAGGTAAAATCGGCAACTGTCAGTGGCAACACCGTGATTGCAATTGATTCAGTGGCAGTGCAACCACCGCTGGTAGTTACTATAACATCATAACTTCCATCTACAGTTGGATAAATACTATCTGAACGAGTGGTAGCGCCATCGCTCCAAGAATAAGTAAGTCCTGGACCTCCACCTGCAGCAGTAGCTCTCAAAATACATAAGGTGCCTTCGCAAACCACATCTGATGGATTGGCAGTAATAAATAGGACAGGTGGATTTTGAACACTTACATTGATCGTAGCAGCACTTGTACAGCCAAAAGCATCTGTTCCTCTCACGGTATAACGTGTGGTGGATAATGGCGATGCAAATACTGAATCTGACAATGAATCACTCAAGCTTGCACCTGGGGTCCATACATATGTAGTAGCACCAGAAACTGTCACACTCACACCAGCTTCATCTGTACAAAAAGCAGGCGCAGCAGGGTCAAATACAAGTACAGGTAATGGTCCTAGACTTACGAGACAGCTGTCGTAAGCCGTCACATATACTGAGGTGCTTGTATCCGAACAAGTAACTGTACACTGGAAATATGTGGTGGTACTAATACTATCTGATGTAAGGAAAGCAACATTGCCACCAAAATCTGTCCAAGGACCTGAAGGACTCGGTGCAGATGCCCATTGGTAGGTAATTCCAGCAGTGGTTACAGGACTGCTTACGCTTAAATTCACATAACCTCCCCCGCCACAAATCAAATGTTTATTCTGAATGACTGTTCCAACATTTGGTACTCCAACACATAGTGGTGGATAAGAATCCCATACCAAAGAGTCGATAAAAATATTGGCACCTCTATTCGCGCAGCCTTGGAGTAAAATATAGTTCGTATCTGTATTGAATCCTGCAGGAATAGGGAAAGAATAATTATACCATGCATTTGTGCCAGCTTCCATCACCGGCAAGGTATCCATAATATTTCTGCTAATCACTCCCAGAACAGTTGCACCAGTAACGGTTTGAGCAGTATTCACATAAAGTATCAAACTATCATGACCGG
>CAMBZT010000046.1 GCA_945872405.1 Chitinophaga pinensis
GGAATGGGAATCACAGGCGAGTATCCTATTATGAGACATATGATGAATCTAGAGACGGTTTTAACTTATGAAGGCACACACGACATTCATTTATTGATTACAGGAATGGATGTAACTGGTTTAGACGCATTTAAGTAGTCAACATCTAATCAACATACTATTAACGGTTTTAGTTATTCTATTAACAGTATTTATAGAGTTATGCACTAAGAATTGGTTATTTTCCACAGGTTATTGCCATGTATCGAAATAGCAAGCATGTGAATAAATTTTTTCTAGTCTAATAATCAACACTTTAAGTAATGCACATTGATAGTTCACAATTAATGTGGTAACTTTTAATCCTTTTAATTAATTGAGAAAGGAACCCACTTACCTTTGATTGTAGAAATAAAGAAATTGATTTTTCTAGATTTTTAGACCAAAAAAAATGAGAAATATACTATTGATAATGTTTTCGATTGATTTGGTGACAAATGTTTATTAAAAGTATTTATAAAAAAGAGAGAGATTATATATGTCAGAAATGTCAGAATCATTAAAGAAATTAGCAAGAAGCACACAACGTAAAGCTTCAGGAATCGATTTGAGTGCTTATGAATTCGGAAAAATTCCGCCTAAAGCCATTGACTTGGAAGAGGCTGTCTTGGGTGCTTGTATGATTGAGAAAGAAGCGTTGGATGTTGTTATAGATATTCTTCAGCCGGATGCATTTTACACAGATGCTCATCAGAAAATATTTAAGGCGATAAATGCTTTATTTGGGGCAGCAAAACCAATTGATATCTTGACGGTTGCAGATCAATTGAGAACAAACGGAGAATTAGAAGATGTCGGTGGGCCTTATTATTTAGCTGAATTGACCAATCGGATTGCATCAGCAGCCAATGTAGAATTTCATGCAAGAATTGTTGCCCAAAAATATATACAACGTGAATTGATAAGAGTCTCATCAAATATAATAAAGGATGCTTATGAAGATACAACAGATGTATTCGAGCTATTGGACGAAGCAGAGAAAAATTTATTTGCAATTGCAGATGAAAATCTTAGAAAAAATGGATCTATGATTGGCGGAATCGTCTCAACAGAGATTTTAGAGATTTCAAAAAGAATGTCTAGAGCACAAGAAGGTGATGTGCTTACAGGTGTTGGTTCTGGTTTTACAGAATTGGATAGAGCCACTAGCGGTTGGCAGAAAAGTGATTTAATCATTGTGGCTGCGCGACCCGGTATGGGAAAAACTTCCTTCAACTTAGCGTTGGCTAGAAATGCTGCTATTGATTTACAAAAACCAGTTGCTTTTTTCTCTCTGGAGATGACCACCAATCAGCTAGTTCAGCGTTTAATTTCAATGGAAACAGAGATTAATGCAGACAAACTACGTAAGGGAACTTTAGAGCCATATGAATGGACACAGTTAACAATGCGTGTCGATAAATTGAAAAAAGCTCCTATCATTATTGATGATAGCCCTGCTTTAAATGTTTTTGAATTGCGTGCAAAGTGTCGTCGTTACAAAGAACAGTTCGGTATAGAAATGGTAATTATCGATTATTTGCAGCTAATGGCTGGTAGTTCTGTTAATGGGAAAGGGATGGGAAATAGAGAGCAAGAGATTAGTCAGATTTCACGTTCCTTAAAAAGCATAGCCAAAGAGTTGAATATTCCCATCATTGCATTGTCACAATTGAGTCGTGCAGTTGAGACAAGAGGGGGCGTTAAACGACCGATGTTAAGCGATCTTCGTGAATCAGGTGCCATTGAGCAGGATGCAGATATTGTTATATTTCTTTATCGTCCAGAGTACTATGAAATTTTTCAAGATGAAGATGGTAATGATACTCGAGGCCTAGCTGAAGTTATCATCGCCAAACATAGAAATGGGGAGTTAAAAACAATAAAAACCAAGTTTATCAATCGTTACGCTAAGTTTGTCAATCTTGATGACAACAACTATTCTTTTGAAGCAACTGATCTCAATCAATCACAAAAAGAGGAGTCAGGTCAAGGAAATTATAAGACCATAAAGTCAAGGATGGATGACAATGACGAAACTCCTTTTTAGTGCGAAGCAATATTTGTCAATAAATCGATACTTTGATCAACGGCATCATTGTTCATCTTTCGTTATACACCCTTGGAATGCGAGTCAGTTTATTTTGTTTTTAGCGTCATTTTTCCGGCATTCGTATTCAGTATTTATTCCTATTTTAAATCTCAATAAAACTAGGTCTTTATTGAGTTTAGAATGCTTTATTAATATTGAATTTTTAAAATTTATTTTTCTCCTTTTCTTTGGCCTGCAAACGATCTCTTCAAAAATTTCAAATCAAAAAGTGTTATAAAAAGAAAATAAAATATTCATCTCCATTTTTTTTCTTTTTTCAATATTCAGTTGACTTACTGATTTAATCACAGTAACATTAAATTTTCCCACCCCATCCTCAATTTTCATGGATTTTTGACATTTGAGTCCCACTCAGTCCTTATTTTATCTAAGGCTTATACACAATTTATGGATATTGGCTTATCAACATAGTGTTAGGTATTGATTTTATTTTCTTGATAATCAAATAATTAATAGTTTTTTTGTTTGTTGGTAATGTGTTATTTTCTTTTTGTGGTAGAAAGTGGTAATTTGTGTGGTAATGTGGTAATTTTGAAATCATTAAAGCGCCACACATCAATAAATATGGATTTTTTAGGAGAACATAAGTGTAAACTAGATGAGAAGGGACGTTTGAGACTTCCCACCGCCCTTAAGCAACAGATGAACCCTGTGGCAAATGGGAAATTTGTCATCAATCGTGGATTTGATGGATGCTTGGAATTATATCCGATGGATTACTGGGTACAGTTGAAAAAAGTGATGGATAAAAAGTTAAATAAATTCAATTCGGCCCATCGAGAATTTTATAGAAGATTTACTTCCGGCGCTACCGAATTGTCATTAGATGGTGCGGACAGAATTAATTTTCCAAAGCATTTGATGGAATATGCTGATATAAAAAATGAGTGTTACTTGACACCAGGTCAAAACACTATTGAAGTATGGAGTGTACAGAAGTACGAAGAAAGAATCAACAATTTTAACTCTGATGCATATCAAGATATTGCAAATGAAGTAATGGGTAATATTAATTTGTGGGACGATGAATCACCTAAAAATTAGTCTAACCTATGTATCACATACCTGTTCTTTTACATGAATGTATTGAAGCACTGCAAATAAAGGCTGATGGAATTTATATTGATGCCACTTTTGGCGGCGGGGGACACTCAAAAGAAATTTTGAAACTCCTTAGTACGAATGGTAAACTGATTGTGTTTGATCAAGATCCTGATGCGGCAATCAATGTTCCAGACGATGATAGAATCATTTTTGTTGCAGCGAATTTTAGACATCTTAAGCGGTTTTTGAAATTGCATAAATGTGCTCAGGTCGATGGAATACTAGCAGATTTGGGGGTTTCATCTTATCAGTTCGATACTGGTGAGCGAGGTTTTTCTTATCGATTTGAAGGGCCACTAGATATGCGAATGAATGTTAAAGAAGGAGTGACAGCTGCTGATATTTTAAATAATTATGATGAAAAGGAATTGCAACAATTGCTAAGTGAATATGGTGAGGTGACTAATGCTAAAACCCTAGCAATCGCATTGGTAGAAGCTAGGCATAGAAAAAAGTTTGTTAGTATTCAAGATTTATTAGCTGTTGTGGAGATGCATGTTAGAGGAAACAAATTCTCGTATTATGGACAAGTTTTTCAGTCTTTGCGAATTGCGGTGAACGAAGAACTGACAGTATTACAAGAGTTTTTGTATCAATGTGCTGAGGTGATCAAACCGGGAGGAATATTAGCTGTACTTACGTTTCATTCATTGGAGGAAAGATTGGTAAAAAATTATATGAAGAAGGGTGCTTTTGACGGAGAGCATGTAAAAGATGAATTTGGGAAAATTTATTTGCCTTTTAAACCAGTTAATAAAAAACCTATTGAAGCTAGTGTTGAGGAGTTTAAAGAGAATACAAGGTCTAGAAGTGCAAAATTGAGAATTGCTGTGCGTACTTAATTGGTTAATTGCTATATAACAATATAATTTAAAAAAAATAGTGTAGTACTCGTATAATTATGAAAGAAGAGGAAATTGAAATTGAAAATGGCCAGATAGAGAGTCAGGATGTAGGGGAGTCAAATGTATTTTCTTCATTTATTAGAAAGACTGGAGAGGTATCAAATCAAGATCATGCGCGTTTATTCAAGGCAATACCTTTTATTATTTTTTTAGTTGGCTTGGCCATGTTGCATATTGCTAATAATCACAATGCAGAAAATAAAATAAGATCTATAGAAAAAATGGAAAAGGAATTGAAGGAAGATCGTTGGGAATACATGAGTACAAAGAGTGATTTAATGTTGAAGAGCAGACAAAGTGAAGTAGCTAAAATTATGGAACAAACAGGCATTTTAGAATTAAGAACACCACCTCAAAAAATAGTTATTAAAAAAAGTGAGTACCAATAAAAGAAAAGATGTTATATGGCGTGTTTATGTTGCCTTCTTTGGTATCGTGCTCTTTGGAGTAGCGGTATTGGGAAAGACAATTCATACCCAAGTCGCAGAAGGCTCGCATTGGAAAGGTATGGCAGATAGTTTGACAATTTTTTCTAAAACAATTGCTCCTGAAAGAGGAAATATTTATAGCGAGGATGGAAGAATGTTGGCTACAAGCTTGCCGTATTTTGATGTTAGAATTGACCTCGCTGCCAATGGAATTGTGAAAGAAACGTTCATGCAAAACATCGATTCCTTGAGTTTATGTCTTGCCAATCTATTTAATGACAAAACACAAAGTCAATATCGTTCAGAACTAATGAATGGAAGAAAAGACAAGAATAGATATTATCTTCTAAAATCAAATCTGTCTTATACACAGCTAAAGACACTTAAGACATTTCCATTCTTTCGATTGGGGAGAAATAAATCAGGTTTAATAGTAATACAAAAAAATAAGCGAATTATGCCTTTTGGAAATCTTGCTGGAAGAACCATTGGATATGTTGGTGCACATGGAGATTATAAGGTTGGTTTAGAAGGAAGTTTTGATGAACAGTTGAATGGAGTAGAAGGTCAAATACTTGTTCAAAGATTAGCGGGTGGCACTTTAGTACCAGTAAATGGTGATGGCGATATAGACCCACAGGCTGGTCATGACATATATACCACATTAGATATTAATTTACAAGATGTGGCTGAAAATGCTTTGTATAAAGCTGTTCTATCGCATCAAGCAGATTGGGGAACCTGCGTTTTGATGGAGGTAAAAACTGGCAAGATCAAAGCGATGGCGAATCTTACAGCAAATACTGACGGTACTTATAGTGAGAAATTTAATTACGCGTTAGGCGAAAGAACTGAGCCAGGTTCAACTTTTAAATTAGCAAGTATGATTGCTCTATTAGAAGATAGTTTGATAAATATCAATGACAGTATTGATATTGAATATGGAGAAAAAAAGTATGATAAACAGATCATGAGAGATGCTGAAGAGCATGGTTTGAAAAAAGTTTCAATTAAACATGCTTTTGCAATCTCTTCTAATGTTGGTGTCTCTAAGATGGTTTACAATAATTATAGAGGTAAGGAAAAACAATTCTATCAACACCTATGTACACTTAGGTTGAATGAATTAACAGGACTTGAAATTATAGGAGAAACAAAACCCAAAATAAAAGAACCAAGTCAATATAGCGGGGTTTCTCTACCATGGATAAGTGTGGGCTACGAACAACAAATTACTCCTTTACAAATGCTTTGTTTTTATAACCTTATTGCTAACAACGGAACTGCGGTGAAGCCATATATCGTTAGCGAGTTTAAAGAATTTAATAAGACAGTAAAAGCATTTGTGCCTGTTATTCAGCAAGAAAATCTCATTAGTCAAAAAAGTTTACCTTCCATCAAGCAGTTGTTAGAAGCAGTATGTATAGAGGGTACAGGAAAAGAATTGAGTAAAGATGCGCCCTATAAAATCGCAGGTAAAACAGGTACCACTAAATTGATTCTAAATGGGAAGTACGAAGGTGGATATAACGCTTCTTTTATTGGGTATTTCCCAGCAGATAATCCGCAGTATACCTGTGCTGTTATGATTAGTAATCCTATTGTTAACGGATATTATGGCGGAAGTGTTGCGGGTCCTGTATTTAGAGAGGTTGCCGATAAAGTGTATGCAACGTGTAGCAGTATTCATCCTGCAGTTAATCTTGGAAATAGGGTTGATAGTGCTTTAAGAGAATTGCCATTAATCGCATATGGTAAGAATGAGGAGCTTGAAAAAATTTATAAGATGTTGCAAATACCATTTATCTCAAATGCTAAGACAGCATGGGTTGCGAGTCATTTGGTAAATAATAAGATTCAATTTTTGGATAATGAAACAATCGATAATCAGGTGCCTGATGTAAAGGGACTAGGATTGAAAGATGCCATTTTTTTGCTTGAATCTAAAGGTTTAAAAGTATTAGTTACAGGAGTCGGTAAAGTGAGTAACCAAAGCATTTTGCCGGGAGCATTAGTAACAAAGGGAAATATAATCATACTGACATTAAGTTAATGAAATTATTAAAGGACATTTTATATAAGGTTGCATTGCTAGAAGTAGCAGGTGATACATCAGTGCCTATTTGTAACATTTGTTTTGATTCCAGGCAAATCAAGCAAGGAGATGTTTTTGTGGCGACAAGAGGAGTCGCTACCGATGGTCATCAGTACATCGAAAAAGCAATCAGCTTAGGTGCAATCATTATTGTAGGTGAGGAAATACCAGCTAAACTACATGATCAGATTACATATATTAAAGTCGCCGATTCTTCTTATGCTTTAGGTATTATGGCTGCAAATTACTACGATGATCCTTCTACAAAATTGAAAGTTATTGGCGTGACTGGCACAAATGGCAAAACCTCTGTGGCAACACTTTTATTCAGAATGTATCAGCACATGGGTTACTCTGTGGGATTGATTTCAACAGTCGAAAATAAGATTAACAAAGACATTATTCCTTCTACTCATACCACTCCAGATGCACTCCAATTAAATCAATTGTTTACACAAATGATTGATCACGGATGTGAATATTGTTTTATGGAAGTAAGTTCTCATGCTATTCATCAAGAAAGAATTGCAGGTATAAAATTTGTTGCTGGCATTTTTACCAATCTGACTCATGATCATCTTGACTATCATAAAACATTCAAAGATTATTTGAATGCTAAGAAAAGATTCTTTGATGATTTATCATCAAATGCGTTTGCAATTACAAATTGTGATGATAAAAATGGCTTCGTAATGTTACAAAATACTAAGGCAAAAAAACTAACCTATGCCTTAAAATCACCAGCCAATTTTAAAGCAAAAATTCTTGAAAACACCTTTTTAGGATTATCGCTAAACATTGATGGACAAGAATTACATACTTCTATGATAGGCGAGTTTAATGCCTATAATTTGTTGGCGGTATATGCCACTGCTCTTTCTTTAGGAACCGAAAAAATGGAAGTCTTAAAAGCTTTAAGCATCTTAAAAAGTGCAGAAGGAAGGTTTGATTATATCGTTTCCTTGCAGCAAAAAGTTATAGGTATAATCGACTACGCCCATACGCCAGATGCTTTGTTAAAAGTGCTGGAAACAATAAAAGGAATCCGTACTGGAAATGAACAATTGATTTCCTTAGTTGGCTGCGGAGGGGATAGAGACACTGCAAAAAGACCAATAATGGCAGGTGTTGCATGCGACTTTTCTGATAGGGTTATTTTGACATCAGATAATCCAAGGAGTGAAGAGCCATCAGAAATTATTGAGCAAATGACCTTGACACTAAATCCAGTCCAAAAGAAAAAAGTGTTGAGTATCGTGGATAGAAAAGAGGCGATCAGAACTGCCTGTGCATTAGCTCAAAGTGGGGATATTATTTTGATAGCAGGAAAGGGCCACGAAAAGTATCAAGAAATTAAAGGAGTGAAGTATCCTTTTGATGATAAGTCAATATTGACAGAAACCTTCAAAGAATTAGACAAATAATGTTTTACTATTTATTCGATTTTCTTGAAAAAAAATTAAACCTTCATTTACCCGGAGGAGGACTTTTTCAATTTATTTCTTTCAGATCTTCTGCGGCTATCATCACTTCACTTGTGATTTCGGTTGTCTTCGGAAAAAAAGTAATTAAGTACTTATTGGAAAAACAGGTAGGTGAATCAGTTAGAGATTTAGGTTTAGAAGGACAGAAGCAGAAACAAGGTACACCTACAATGGGAGGATTATTGATTCTAGGAAGTATTCTAATCCCAACGTTGTTGTTTGCTAGAATAGATAATATCTATGTTCTATTGATGATTCTATCTACGTTATGGCTGGGAGCCATAGGATTTTTAGATGATTATATTAAAGTATTTAAAAAAGATAAAGAAGGCTTAGCTGGACGATTTAAAATAATTGGTCAGGTAGGTTTAGGAATCATTGTTGGTACAACACTTTTCTTCAATGAGAGTGTTGTCATTAAAAGAGAAATTTCAGCAGATACTTTCGGGAATTATCCACCTGATAAGGTTTCTGTGATTGAAGATCACACAGGTACTTTTCATTATTTATTAGAGCAAAAGGTAGCTATAACATCAATTCCTTTTGTGAAAACCCATGAGTTTAATTATGGAAAGATATTAGGTTTTATGACTGACAATACTGATAAATGGGCATGGCTAATTTACATTCCAATTGTCATATTTATTATCACTGCAGTATCTAATGGTGCAAACTTAACGGATGGTATTGATGGATTAGCCGCAGGAACATCAGCTATTATAGGCGCTACTTTGGCTGTTTTTTCTTATGTGAGTGGAAACATTGTTTTCGCAGATTATCTCAACGTGATGTATATACCCAATCTCGGCGAGTTAACCATTTTTATTGCCGCCTTTATTGGTGCTTGTATAGGTTTTATCTGGTACAATGCTTTTCCAGCGCAGGTATTTATGGGCGACACAGGAAGTTTAGCATTGGGAGGGATCATTGCAGCATTGGCAATCATTATTAGAAAAGAATTATTGATTCCGATCTTCTGTGGCATTTTCTTGATTGAAAATTTGTCTGTGCTCATTCAGGTAGCTTATTTCAAGCATACTAAAAAACGATTTGGTGAGGGACGAAGAATATTTCTCATGTCTCCCCTTCATCATCATTATCAAAAGGTAGGTATGCATGAATCTAAGATAGTGTCACGCTTTTGGATTATTGGAATACTATTAGCGATTTTATCCATGGCAACCTTAAAAATAAGATAAGATGGCGAAACGATTTGTCATATTAGGCGGAGGTGAGAGCGGTGTTGGCTCAGCAATTCTAGCAAAGAAGCTAGGATTTGAAGTCTTCCTTTCAGACAAAGGAAAGATAGCAGAGAAGTATTTGAATACACTTCGTGAATATGAAATTTCTTATGAAGAGGAAATGCATTCAGAAAACATGATTTTAAATGCAGATGAAGTGATGAAGAGTCCTGGTATTGCAAACAAATTTGAAATTATTAAAAAGATAAAGGAAAATGGGATTCCAATTATCTCTGAAATCGAATTTGCTTCACGACATACCAATGCAGAAATAGTTGGCATAACAGGAAGTAATGGGAAGACAACCACCACTTCGCTGACCTATGAAATATTGAAGAAAGGAGGCTTAGATGTAGGCCTTGGAGGTAATATAGGAATCAGTTTCGCTCGACAGGTAGCCGAGCATGATCGAAAAATATTTGTATTGGAGATAAGCAGTTTTCAATTAGACGATGTGGAGAATTTTCGCCCAAATATTGCCATGCTGACTAATCTATCACCAGATCATTTAGATAGATATGATTACAAATATGAGAACTATGTCAACGCTAAATTTAATATAGCGAGGATGCAGCATGCTGATGATGCATTTATTTATTGTGCAGATGACCACGACACCATCGAATTTATTAATCATCATAAAAATTTTATCAAAGCAAAGACTTTTCCATTCTCCTACAAAAGGGAGCAAGAACAAGGAGCCTTTGTTCACAATAACCAAGAAATTATTATTAACACTAACAATACCCAATTTATTATGTCAATTAACGAACTAGGATTAAACGGGAAACACAATGTATACAATTCAATGGCTGCAGGCATCGTAGGCAGATTGTATGATTTGCGAAAAGAAGATATGCGCGAAAGCTTACAGGATTTCCAAGCATTAGAACATCGCATGGAAACAGTGGGTAAAATAGGCGGTATCGAATTTATTAATGATTCAAAAGCAACAAATGTAAATTCTACATGGTTCGCATTGGAGTCGATGAGCAAACCGATTGTATGGATTGCAGGTGGCATTGATAAAGGAAATGATTACGAGGTGTTATTACCATTGGTTAAAAAACATGTAAAAGCATTAATCTGTATGGGTGTTGATAATAGTCCATTACATAAAGCATTCTCAAAACATGTAGATATGATTATCAATACAACTGATATGATAGAGGCAGTGAATGTCGCAGCAAGACTAGCTGATACTGGTGATGTGGTTCTTTTATCGCCAGCATGTGCAAGCTTTGATTTATTTGAAAACTATGAAGACAGAGGAAAGAAATTTAAAAGTGCGGTAAGAAATCTGTAGTGAATAGACCAATACTTTGTTATACGAATCTGAAAAAAATAAAATGAATTTTTTTGATTATTTAAAGGGCGATAAGATTTTGTGGACAGTGATACTTTTCCTGTCCATCATATCTCTATTGGCAGTCTATAGCGCTACTGGAACTATTGCCCATGTGAAAAGTGATTCCTACACTTTCAAATTTATACTCAAGCATACCAGCATCCTCTTATTGGGTTGGGGAATCATGTATGGAACTCATTTGATTGATTACAGATATTATAGCAGGATTGCTCAGATACTATTTTTTATTAGTATTCCTTTATTAATTTATGCCATGTTTGGTGGTTCGCAAATTAATGGCGCTGGAAGATGGATTCCTATTCCTATTATTAATCTCACTTTCCAACCATCTGACCTTGCAAAACTTGGAATAGTAATGTACTTAGCTCGAGTCCTCTCAAAGAAGCAGGACCAGATAAAAAGTTTTAAGGATGCCTTTGTTCCACTCTTGTTGCCAATACTTGTTATCACCATTTTGATTGTTCCAGAGAATTTGTCAACTGCCATGATTCTATTTATGACTTGTTTGATTTTACTATTTATTGGACGAGTAAACATGTGGCATCTTGGTGCATTGATAGGTTCTTCTTTAGTCATCTTTTCTCTTTTTGTGGCATTGCTATTTGTAATGCCAGAAGACAAAATGGTAGGAAGAATGCTCACCTGGAAAAACAGAATGAAGTCTTATGTCATGGATGATAAACAGGAGGTTCAATATCAGGTGAAGCAGGCAAATATTGCAATCGCAAAGGGATGGCCCCTGGGCGTTGGTCCTGGTAATAGTGTTCAACGGAATTACCTTCCAGAGCCTTATTCAGACTTTATTTATGCAATTATCATTGAAGAATATGGCATATTAGGAGGTGTTGTCATCATGATTTTGTATCTCATCTTTTTGTATCGCTGTATCAAAATTGTGCTAACCTCCTCCAAGGCATTTGGTGCTTTTTTGGCCGTAGGTCTGGGTTTGAGTCTGACTTTGCAAGCAATGATAAATATGGGAGTGGCTGTTCACCTCCTGCCTGTTACAGGGGTAACGCTTCCTTTTGTAAGTATGGGTGGCAGTAGTATATGGTTTAACAGTGTGGCTTTTGGAATCATCTTAAGTGTGAGTAGGTATATCGAAGAGGCGAAGACAGAAGAAATAAATGATCCTTTTTTACCTGATGTAATAGAAACTGCAGTATAGATGATGGAGCAAAAAAAAAATAAGAGAGTTATAATAAGTGGTGGAGGTACTGGAGGTCATGTTTTCCCTGCAATAGCTATTGGGAAAGCCTTGCAGGCACTTGATAAGGACATAGAATTGCTGTTTGTTGGGGCGAATGGAAAAATGGAAATGGAAAAAGTACCCTTGGCTGGATTTAGAATTATAGGTTTGAACATAGCTGGATTTCAAAGAAATCTTTCTCTTCAAAATCTAAGTTTCCCATTTAAATTATTGGGAAGTTTGTGGAAAGCTTATCGTGTTGTCAAGTCCTTTAATCCTTCCGTTGCAGTTGGTGTTGGTGGCTATGCGAGCGGTCCCACCTTAAAGGCAGCAAATTGGTTGGGAATAAAAACTGTTTTACAAGAACAGAACTCATTACCTGGCGTCACTAATCAGTTATTAGGGAAAAATGCCTCCGTGATTTGTGTAGCTTTTGATGGCATGGAAAAATATTTTGATTCAAAAAAGATTAGACTAACAGGAAATCCAATTAGAGAGACTATCGTTGATCTAAGAATTTCTAGAGAGGAAGGGGCACTTTTCTTTAAGTTAGATACACATAAAAAAATAGTCTTTATCACGGGTGGTAGTTTAGGTGCAAAGGCCATTAATGAAGGCATTGCAATGCATATAAATGAGATGGTGGAACAAGATATACAGATTATTTGGCAAACTGGGAAGTCGCATTTCTCGAATTATAAGAGATTCGAAGTAGAGTATCCAAACAATGTACGGGTACTAGATTTTTTGCCGAATATAGACGCAGCGTATGCAGCAGCAGATATTGTTGTTTCGAGAGCAGGTGGCACTATTTCAGAGTTAGCAATTTTGGCTAAACCTTCTATCTTATTGCCATCTCCAAATGTGGCAGAAGATCATCAGACGCATAATGTAATGGCGTTGGTTCAAAAAGATGCAGGAATTTTAGTAAAGGATAAAGAGGCAAATAATGTATTGGTGAAAACAATTATTGAATTATTCGAGGATGAGAAAAAACAAGCATTATTGAGTAAGAATATTCAAAAGTTAGCAAGACCAACAGCTGCTAAAGATATAGCTATGGAAATAATTAAATTAATGTAAGCTTCAGTCTAAAAAAAATAAATTAAACCAATCAGATTGTGTTAAAACTGGAAAATATTAAAAAGGTGTACTTCATTGGGATAGGTGGGATTGGGATGAGTGCCATCGCAAGGTTTTTTAATGAAAGAGGTATTATAGTCGGTGGCTATGATAAAACGCCAACAAGGTTGACAGAGCAACTAATCCAAGAAGGTATTGAAGTACACTTTGATGATAATACCTTAAAAGCACCTTTAGATGCAGACTTAGTTATTTATACACCTGCAATACCTAAAGAGCATAGTGAGTTAAAAATGTATCAAAACAGTGCAATCCCTCTCATGAAGCGATCAGAGGTGTTGGGTTTAATCAGCAAAGATTCCTATTGTATTGCAGTTTCTGGTTCACATGGCAAAACAACAGTCTCTGCAATGATAGCTCATATTCTTAAAGATTCAGGTTATGATTGTTCGGCTTTTTTGGGAGGAATTAGTGTGAATTTAAATTCAAATTATGTGAGCGGTAAGAACAATGTTGTGGTCATTGAGGCAGATGAATACGATCGCTCATTTCATCGACTAAATCCAGATATAGCCATTATTACGGCAGTAGATACAGACCACTTAGATATCTATGTTAGTAGAGAAAATATTGAGGAGGCATTTCTAATATTCACAGAAAGGCTGAAGCTAGGTGGAAGTCTTGTAGTGCAAAATGCTGTTTCTATTTTGTCGCGTATCGTAAGCGACAAAATTGTCACTTATAGTTTGAGAGATCAATCAGCTATGAATCATGTCTTGAATTATAAAATTGAGAATGGGGATTATAAGGTACAAACGTCAAATGGTCTTAACTATACACTTGGGGTATCCGGTTATCATAATGTCGAAAACTCACTTGCCGCCATCAGTGTAGCTCAGATTTTAGAAATACCAACGGAGAAAATTGCAAAAGCACTTTCGAGCTTTCGAGGTATTAAAAGACGATTTGAATATGTATTTCAAAACGAGAAATATATTTATATTGATGATTATGCGCACCATCCTGAAGAAATAAATGTGTTTTTAGGTTCCTTAGAAGAGATGTTTCCTGATAAGAAAATAGCCGTGATTTTTCAGCCACATCTTTTTTCAAGAACAAAAGATTTACAAGATGATTTTGCCAAGAGTCTTAGCAATATTGATCAATTATATCTGTTGGATATATACCCAGCCCGCGAAAAACCAATAGATGGTGTTACTTCAAAATTGATTTTAGAGAAGGTAAAAATTGATAAAAAGGAAATTGTCTCGAAGGAACAACTATTAGGGAAGTTACTAACTGATGACTTTGATATTCTTGCTACGATTGGAGCTGGTGACATAGATACCTTGATAGAGCCGATTAAAAATTTATTAAAAAGTAAAACGTAGAAAAATTCGGTGAAGGAGAAATTTTTAAAAATTTTAAAGTACACAATGATTGTCTTGAGCTCCATTTCAATAGTGGTTTTGGCGGGAGCAGCTATTGTGAAAGATGAAAATAAAATCTGCAAGAATGTTGTTATACAGATTGATGTTGAGAGTGGAAACAATTTTTTAGATGAGAAAGATATTCAGAACATGTTGGCAGTACATTTCTCTAACCAATTGATAGGTCAACGTTTTAACACGATAAGAATGACAAGCATTGAAAAAGAATTAAAGCAAAGTGACTATATCAAAAAACTGGATTTATATTCTGCAATGAATGGAAGTTTAATGATCAATGTGATACAAAAAGAACCGCTAATTCGAATAATCAACAATGTTGGTGTTAGTTTTTATCTGGATGAAAACATAGATACTATTCCATTGTCAAGTAAATTTACTCCAAGAGTATTGGTAGCATTTGGAAATGTAACAAATAAAAATTGTGCAGATTTAGTGAAATTGACGGAGTTTATAAATCAGGATGTCTTCTGGAATGCATGTGTAGAGCAGATTTACGTGAATGATCGAGGTGAATATGAAATCTATACAAAACTAGGAAAGCAGAATGTGATACTAGGTAAAATGGATGACACAGTAAATGAAAAATTTAGAAAATTAAAAGTATTGTATGCTCAAGGACTGCCCAACGTTGGGTGGAATAAGTATAAAACTATAAATCTTAAATACAAAGGACAGATAGTTTGTACAAAAATTTAGACACTCATTAATAACAAAGGAGACCTTAAAATAGTATCAAAATATAAATAGTACATGAAAAAAATTAAAGATCAAATTATTGTAGGATTAGATATTGGCACGACAAAAATTTGTGTATTTGTATCAAAATTAAATGAGAATAGAAAACTTGAGATTATTGGATTTGGCAGGGCTGAGTCTCATGGTGTCATAAGAGGTGAAGTTTTCAATATTGATAAAACAACGGAAGCCATAAAAATGGCAGTAAAACAGGCTGAAGCTAGCAGTGGAACAGCCATCAGGAATGTCTATGTTGGCATAGCAGGTAAGCATATTAAAAGCATGCAGAACAGAGCAATTCTTTCTCGTGGCTCAGATGCAGACGTAATCACTATTGAAGAAGTAGAAAGTCTTAGAATGGATATGTTCAAAATGGCCACTAACCCGGGTGAAAAAATTATTCATGTAATTGCGCAGGAATTTTCTGTGGATACAGAACATGGTATTCAGGACCCAGTAGGTATGAGAGGAAATCGATTAGAAGGAACTTTTCATATTATTACGGGTCAGATTTCAGCAGCTCAAAATATTGAAAGATCAATTATTAAAGCAGGTCTATCAATGAACGGATTGATTTTAGAGCCTTTGGCTTCTGCAGCATCTGTATTAAGTCCTGATGAGTTGGAAGCCGGTGTTGCTTTAGTGGATATTGGTGGTGGAACAACAGATATTGTGATTTACCAAGACATGAAAGTACGTCATACATCGGTGATTCCATTTGGTGGAAACATTATCACAGAAGATATCAAGACAGGTTTAGGTGTGATGCGTAAACAAGCAGAAAAATTAAAAACAGATTATGGCTCTGCTCTTGCGATTGAAACGAATAGCAATGATATTATTATCATTCCCGGATTGAAAGGTAGAGAAGCAAAAGAAGTTTCTATCAAGAATTTAGCAAATATAATTGAGGCAAGAATTGAAGAAATTTTCGAGCAAGTATCTTTTGAAATTAAGCAATCTGGTTTCGCCAATCAATTGATTGGTGGCATCGTACTGACAGGTGGTGGTGCACAATTGAAACACCTTAAACAACATGTGGAGTATATTACTGGTATGGATACTCGAATTGGTTACCCAGTCGAAAATGTGGATAGGAATACAAAACCAGAGATGAAATCACCAATGTATTCTACCAGTTTAGGACTAGTGATTATGGGATTTGAAGATATAAAGAATCGAGAAGTTGAAATGGAAGAAGAAGAAGTGCTACAAGAAGAAGCGAGTGCTGCTCATCATGAACACGAGCAATCGAATAAACAACAATCTCAGGAGCATCATGTAGAATCGAGAGATGAAAGATTAACCAAAACAAGAAAATCATGGCTGGAATCTATTAGAGGATGGTTCGCAGCGGATGCTATCGATTTTGAGTCCTAACAAATACAACATAAGTAAAAACTATCAACAATAATTAAATTCAAATAAAATGACAGACTTAAATTTTAATTTACCCAAAGAACAATCATCCATTATTAAAGTAATCGGTGTAGGCGGAGGCGGAAGCAATGCTGTGAATCATATGTTCAAACAAGGTATCGTAGGTGTAAACTTTATCGTATGTAATACAGATTCGCAAGCACTAGATATCAGTCCTGTACCCAATAAGATACAGCTTGGTCCAGAAACGACTTCAGGCTTAGGTGCTGGCTCCAACCCAGAAGTTGGAAAAGTTTCTTGTGAAGAAAGTGAGGAGGAAATCAGAGAAATTTTGAGTAAAAATACAAAGATGGTTTTTATCACTGCTGGCATGGGAGGTGGAACAGGAACCGGTGCTGCACCAGTCGTTGCGAAAATTGCAAAGGAAATGGGAATACTTACTGTGGGTATTGTAACCACGCCATTTTCTTACGAAGGAGCGCGAAAAATTGCGCAAGCAGAAGAAGGAATTACAAGAATGAAGGAGCATGTTGATACAGTGCTTGTAATTTCTAATGATAAATTGCGTGAGATGTACTCTTCTTTAAAGAGAAGCGAGGCTTTTGCTATTGCAAATAATATTTTAGCAACTGCAGCAAGAAGTATTTCTGAAATTATTACCGTGCCGGGTGAGATAAATGTCGATTTTGCTGATGTGGCTCACGTAATGGGAAATAGTGGTGTTGCTATTATGGGAGTTGGCATGGCAGCTGGGGAAGACAGAGCGCTCAGAGCTGTTCAATCCGCTCTTAATTCACCACTTTTAAATGATAATGATATCACTGGCGCAAAAAAAATATTGATTAATATTTCATCAGGTAGTGAAGAGATGTCAATAGATGAGATAGAGACAATTATGGAGTATGTACGTGAAGCTGCGAATACCGATAGCGATGTAATTTTCGGTACTGTAGATGATGTGAATTTAGGAGATCAAATTTCTGTCACGATTATTGCTACTGGATTTGAATCTGTTGGACTTGGTGCGAAAGAGTATTCTATGACTAGAAAGGTGATGACCTTAACGGAGACAAAAGCGCCAGAACAGCAGCAAGCATTGTCTTTTGATTTACCACAAAGTAAGGATGAGCAAGAGATTGATGAAACTTTGATGTTCGGTACCTTGCCACAAGATAGCGTTAATGAAGTAGTCGATGCTGAATGGGAAATGCCGAAGATAGAATTATTTGCAGAAGATAAAAGCGATGATTTACTTGAATTTGGATTAAGAAGTCATGATAAGAATGTTCAACAAGAAAGTACTAATACCAATCAAGAAAAAGTTGAATTTGGCGAAAAGTCATCTGATGTTGTGAATGAGGGTCAAGTGTTCAATTCAAATGAGGATGAAATGAATGAGGGTGAATTAATGTATGATCAACGTAAAAACAGATTGAGAGATATGAGTATGAAGTTTCAAAATCCAAATGCTTTACAAGAATTAGAGAATCAGCCTGCCTATTTGAGAAGGAATAAATCATTGGAGGAGGTACCTCATTCTTCAGATAGCAACGTCTCCAAATACACGGTGAATAGCATGAACGTAAATGGTGAGAATAGACCGGAAATAAGGAAGAATAACCCCTTCCTGCACGATACAGTAGATTAGGATTTGGTTTTTTGTTAATAAAGCCCCTCTTGGAGGGGCTTTTTTTT
>CAMBZT010000047.1 GCA_945872405.1 Chitinophaga pinensis
ATAGAATCTTATAAAGAATCTGCCAAGGAGGTTTTAGGTCTTTGTGCGATAGTTACTGAAAAGCTGAAAATAAAGTATAGCTTAGGTTTTAGCATGGAATTTTATAATGAGATGATGCATCATCTCAAAAAAAATAAAGTGCAGGTGATGCAACAAAAGTTTAGCGAGAACTGTCTTTTAGTTATCGAAGTCGAAAAAGAAAGAGAAAGTTTGCTTATCGAAAGTTTAGAAGCACTTTATCAAGTAAATTTGTTAATAGAAAAGGCATGATAAAAAAAGGCAAAGTAATAATTTTTTTAGGTTTACTGTTTTTAGTTCAAACTAGCATTGGACAAAATGAAAAGTATCATCGAATCGCTCTCGATAACCCATTTGTAGAATTGCCTCTTGTAGAGAATGTGCAGGCTAGGATTGATTTACCATTGCATGAAAAATCTATCTTAGCATTTCTTGGAGAAAGCTATCCTTGGCTTTTTTTAAATGGGTCTTCTTTAGTATTACAGGAGCAAACGGAAAGTCCATTCACCACACACTTTTTGTTTCAACAACAGTTTCATGGAATGGAAGTATACGGCAATTACCTAAAAGTTAATTTGGAAAAAAATGGTCAAATAATAAATGTGATACACAATACTTGTGCTACTGAAAGTTGGAGCATTGATTTGATTATGGAGAAGGCTTTTGAAGAAGCAGGAGATATTTCGATGATTGACTATCTGGTAGACGAAATTATTTACCGAAGCATTGATGGCCCTACTTTTGGTAAATTAATACGTGTCAACACAAATGATGCAAGAAGCGATATCAAAGACTATTCGACCACTTATTTAATGAATAAGAGTGACCTACTTTGGAAGTCAGATTTACACGCTTATTTTGCACACGATACAATCATCAAAGCATATATCTTTCAACCCGATCCACTTACTTCAGCTGCTACAGTTTATGGAGGTATGTATGTTGACAATTTCGATTCTACAAACGTTTCATTAGATGATCAGCGCATTCTAGTTACAATAACAGCCACGGATACCCTGGATACGTTTTATGTAAAGAATCCTTATTGTGCAATCACAGATTTTGCATCGCCTTTTAAAGCCGTTGTTACACAATCTAATGACTCCTTTCTTTTTACGAGATATGATGATGCTTTTGAAGATGTGAATGCATTTTACCACATCAATATGATACACCAATATGTGAATGATTCCTTAGGTTTTTCGGTAGTTAATTATCCAATTATGGTTGATCCACATGGTGCTGGAGGTGCTGATAATTCATTCTTTAGCTATTCTACTTCGCCACCTTCTTTGCAGTTTGGTGAAGGTGGAGTAGATGATGCCGAAGATGCAGATGTGGTGGTGCACGAATATGGTCATGCTATTTCTTTTGCCGCAGCACCTTTAACAAATACTGGTCGAGAGCGAAATGCGATAGATGAAGGCTTCTGTGATTATCTGGCTACTTCGTATAGTAAAGCTTTGTATGCTTATCATTCTGATAGTATGTTTACCTGGGACGGACACAATGAATTTTGGCAAGGGCGTGTAGCGAACTCCACTCGACGATACAATAAGAACGATAGTACAGGAAGCTATATTAATGGCGGTATTTGGTGCAGTGCCCTCGTTGAAATAGAAGGGAAATTAGGTCGAGCAAAAACAAATCAACTGGCTATACAAACCATGTACTTCGAGGCATCCAATACCAAGATGCCCTATGCAGCACAGATGCTTTTAAAAGCAGACACGATTTTATTTGGTGGGGTCGATTATTGTAAAATTGTACATTCTTTGTATGCAAGAAATTTGCTTGATAAGAAATATATACATTTTTGTGATTTCACCGCCATCTCACCTGTAGAAATGCAACAAGAAGACTTTCTTATTTTGAATGAAGCAGGATTCGCCTCTGGTAAAGAAGACTTAATAGTTGTCAACAAAAAGGAACAAAAAATTGAAATAAATTTATTCGCCATCAATGGTGAATTGATTTATAGCAATCATTCAACTGCTTTGAATAATATATTGTCACCTGTATCACTCGCCAGTGGATTTTATCTCTTACAAATAAAGTCTGATCGTCATTTAATGAATCAAAAGCTATTAAAATATTAGTGCTTGTTGGTCAAAGTCACTAGGACACTATTGTCATCTCTTGTTCAAAGGCATTAAAATTGGTGATTAGCCCATCAATTAACGAAGGCCCGTATTTTATATAAAACATGAGAAAGCTATCATGTCTTTCTTGTAGAATACCTTCAGGAAATATCTTTTCTTTTGTGGATTTGATGAACGCCAAATCTTCATCGAACTTTCTTTTGTATGCTTTTAGCAGCTTAGTTTCTAGCATATCGATTCCATTTTTTATTTTTTGTTTCTCTGCTTCAACCGATAGTAATAAAGTTTTATCAATGTCTGTAACGCTTGTAGACAATAGTTCGTAGGCGGATAAAATATTTTCTTTATGATTTTGAAGTGAAATAGATTGTTCAGCATGTGTGGCAATGTATTGCCTCTCCAATTCATGTACTGAACGAAATACATCTTTGTTTACAAATCCTTGTTGAATGAATTTCTGTTTGCTTTTTTCGTCCCAAATACATACTGTATCACGCATTAGAAGCATTGGATAGTTTACGTTATAATGCTTAAAGATTGCTTTTAGCTGCAACCAGTAAGATATTTCTCCTGCACCACCGACAAATGCGAGATTAGGCAATATCATTTCTTGAAACAGAGGTCTGAGAATGACATTAGGGCTGAACTTTTCTGGTGATTCATCCACTAATTTTAAAATTTCTTCTTGCGTAAAAATGAGGTTCGTGTTGTTAATTTTATAATTCCCCTCTTCGTAAATAATTCTTTCGCGATTTGTGTCCGTGAGGTAAAATAAATTGATATCACGTGGTGTAGCTTGTGTTTTGTAATTATTTGAAAGGTAGCTTAACGTTTCTTGAATGAGTTGTACAGAATTTCTCGCTATCAATTCCTCTTTGATAATAGGTTGGAATACCTGTTTCAATTGTACATCATCTTGATTTAAAATGAGCAATCCGAATTTTGAGAATAAGATATTTACAAATTTTTGTACGGCATTGGCCAAGGTATCTTTTTGTTGAAATGATTCTTTTAATATATTTTTTAATTCAGTGGCAGATGCTGATTCTCCAAGCACTTCACTCATTGTGGTGCGCAAGGATTCTACTTTTTCGTCAAGGATTAATCGACCTACGGGACCTTGACTTTCTCGCTCCCAAACATATTTTTTATTAAAAAGAAAAAGGTGATTTACTTCTTCAAAATCATGGTCTTCGCTCCCCATCCAATACACAGGCACAAAGGTATAGCTTGGATATTTTTCTTTTAATAAAATGCAGGTCTTTATGGTAGAAGCTATCTTATAAATTAAGTAGGCTGGACCGCCAAAGAGAAGAGGCTGATGTGCTGTTGTGATGGTGAATGTTTTTTCATGCAACAAGGCTTCCATATTTGCATTTGTTGAATGGCTCTTATCAATACTTTTATATTGCCTTTGAAACGTTGCTACCAAGTCGATTCTGGCTTGTTTATTGAAAGTTTTATCTTTGATTATCGATTCGAAATGCGCTATTTTTGGTGGGTATTGATAGAACGATTCTAGGCTAACAGACTGACACAAGTAGTCAAGCATTAATGTTGACAAAATACTGGTATCTGTTAATGGAATTTTTTCGAAAGTCATACAACAAAGTTAGAGATTAATAAGCGATTATGATACAAAACCAACTACCCTATAAAATAGTTTCAAATCGGCTCATCATTCGTTGTTATGAGCCAATAGAGTCGTAACTATTAAATGAATCGCTATACTCGAGCAATGTTTACTTATCTTCCAATGCTTTCAACCTTTTTTCAAAGTCAGGCATTCTTTTCATCATCGCCAACATCTTGTATGCTTCTCTAAAATCCATAGCCGGAGAGCCAGTCAATGATTGCCCTGTTTTTTCGGTGCCTTTAGATACCCCACTTTGTGCATTTATTTTGGTGCCATCAGCAATTTTGATATGTCCCACAAAACCAGCTTGTCCGCCCACCATCACATTTTTACCTAATTTAGTGCTGCCAGAAATACCTGCTTGTGCAGCTACCACGGTATTTTCACCAATTTCTACATTATGTGCAATCTGAATGAGGTTATCTAATTTTGCTCCTTTCTTGATGATAGTGGCTCCAAGGGTAGCTCTATCAATCACTGTATTGGCGCCAATTTCAACATGATCTTCAATGATTACATGACCTGTTTGTGGTACTTTCTTATAGCTGCCATCTTTTTGTGGTGCAAAACCAAAGCCATCACTTCCAATCACCGTACCAGCATGAATCATGACATGACTACCGATGATAGAATGATGATATATTTTTACACCTGCATGAATCACTGTATTGTCAGCAATTTGACAATTGTCTCCAATAAAAACATGTGGAAATATTTTTACATTTTTTCCTATAACGCAATTTTCACCAATGTATGCAAACGCCGCTAAATATAAATTTTCGCCATAGCTACTATTGGCTGCAATAAATGAATTTACTTCTATGCCTACCTTCTCTTTTTGAGTCATTTTTTGCATCATCTCCAATAAAAAAGCCAAGGCAGAATAAGGTTCATCTACTTTAATCAAGGTAATGGATTCTTGTACAGGAAGATTAAAAGATCTTGATACTAACAAAACAGATGCATTGGTAGTAGCCGCAAAATGCTCATATTTAGGATTGGCTATAAAGCTCAGCATTCCTGCCTCTGCCTCTTCTATTTTTGCAAAATTAGTTACTTTGGCTTCTGGGTTGCCAATCAATTCGCCATTCAATAAATGACATAATTCTTTTGCTGTTATTGATATCAAGATGACTTATTTTATATTTCAAAGATATTAAATTTGTAGGCAACCTATAGCTTAAAGTATTCTCTTTTTTGATAAAGAAGCTTGCTGCTATTGTTGAAAGTTGTAACTATCACATGGAAAGATTTCAACTCTAGGGCTATCAAAAATCGTCTTAACTAGACTGATTTCTCCTTTAATGAATCTATTTCATTTGTATTAAAAAACGTATTTTTGTTAGATACTCAAATTAGAAAGATGTCAGTAAATAAAGAAGTAAAGAGAGTGACCACGCATACTTTGCAATCTATGAAAGAGAATGGGGAGAAGATATCAATGTTGACCTCCTACGATTACTCTTTGGCAACCATTGTAGATGATGCGGGTATTGATGTGATTTTGGTGGGTGATAGTGCAAGTAATGTGATGGCAGGGCATGAAACTACCCTTCCTATTACCTTGGACCAAATGATTTATCATGCACAATCGGTGGTACGTGCTGCAAAAAGATGTTTAGTAGTTGTTGATATTCCTTTCGGCTCCTACCAAGGAAACTCACGTGTAGCATTAGATTCAGCCATTCGAATCATGAAAGAAAGTGGGGCACATGCTGTAAAAGTAGAAGGCGGCGAAGAAATTAAAGACTCTGTCATACGTATTCTAAGTGCCGGTATTCCTGTAATGGGACATTTGGGACTCACCCCGCAGTCTATCTATAAGTTTGGTACTTACACAGTACGTGCAAAAGAAAATGCAGAGGCAGAAAAGCTGAAAGAAGATGCCAAATTATTAGAGCAAATTGGCTGCTTCGCCATTGTGTTAGAAAAAATCCCTGCAACACTAGCCAAAGAGGTGGCGATGTCTGTAACCATTCCTGTTATTGGTATTGGAGCTGGTAGTGACGTAGATGGACAAGTACTCGTACTACATGATATGTTGGGTATCAACAATGAATTTTCTCCAAGATTTTTAAGAAAATACCTCAATTTATACGAGGTCATTAATGGGGCCATCAAACAATATATTACGGATGTTAAATCAAATGATTTCCCCAATGACAAAGAGCAATATTAAAAAAGTATTTTTTGTATTTTGTATGTTGACGAGCTTTTGTCTTAATGCTGAAAGACCTGGAGCACCTATCATTCCGAACCTGCCTTATGATAATCGTTCGGACAGTATTGATATCATTCATACCATACTCCGGGTGGAGTTAGCAGATTTTAGCAGTCATGTAATACAGGCACATAGCACCTTAGAATGTAAAGTTAAAAGTAATGGATTGGATAAACTTAGAATTGATCTAACTGGCTTAACAGTCGATTCTATAAAGACTAATGGTGCTTTGACTATTTTCAGTATCGTCGGTCAAAGTTTGGCGCTTACTTTGCCAAGTACTTTTAATATCGATGATTCCATCTTTTTAGATTTTTATTATCATGGCACGCCTATTCAAATACCTGGTGATTGGGGCGGTTTTTATTGGGATGCCAATTATGCTTTTAATATCGGCGTGAGTTTTTTAGAAGATCAACATAGTTACGGCAGAACGTGGATTCCCTGCTTAGATAATTTCGTAGAGAGATGCACCTACGAATATTTTATCACCACTGACACCACCCGAAAAGCTTTTTGTGGCGGCCTTTTATTGGATGTCATGTATTTAGGAAATACAGCCACCTGGCATTGGAAAGATAATGCACCTGTATCTTCCTATCTCGCCTCGATGACTGTTGCAGACTACGCAACACTAAGCTCTACTTATGTTGGTATCGAACGCACATTTCCTATTCAGCTAGGTGCAAGAGCTGCAGATACCTCTAATTTGAAAGCTTCATTTCTTCATTTGCCAGATGCCATCAATGCCTTTGAAACACGCTTTGGACCTTATCAATTTGATAGAGTAGGTTATTGTTTAACACCCTTTAGTGCGGGTGCTATGGAACACGATTGCAATATCACCTATATGAAAGCATTGGTAGACGGCAGCATTACCTATGAAACCACTATGGCGCATGAACTTTCTCATCATTGGTTTGGAGATTTGGTGACTTGCGAAAATGCCGGTGATATGTGGTTGAATGAAGGATGGGCTGTATATAGTGAACGTCTTTTTACAGAACATTTATATGGTAAAACAGCTTATCAAAATGATGTTAGAATCAATCATGACGCTGTACTGCATTTGGCGCATATAAAGGATAGCAGCTACTATGCGGTCGCAAACATTCCAAGTGAATATACCTATGGTAGAACCGTCTATCAGAAAGGCGCAGAGGTGGCACATACTTTACGAGGTTATATGGGAGATACAATGTTCTTTAGAGTGTTAAAAGATTACATGAATGATATGAAATTCAAAAATGTAAGCAGCGCTATCTTCAGAGATTATATCCGCACTAATTCTAGTTTCAATCCTGATGCCTTCTTTGATAATTGGGTATTCGCACCTGGCTTTCCTCATTTTTCAATAGATGTGACGAAAACAAATGTAGATGTAGGCGACTACTTAACTTCTGTTTGGATACGACAAAAACTAAATCACGCGCCTAATTATTATACGGGTGTACCTATTGACATTACTGCCTTTGATGCCAATTTTAATAAAATAGTTTTTACAACAACTGTAGACGGATTATGTCAAGCGGCTTCTATAAGAACACCTTTTATCCCTGCTTATATTGCCTTAGATTTTGATGAAAAAATAAGTGATGCCATCACAGATGAGTATAAAATTATTAAACTAAATGGCGTATATAATTTTGGTACCGCAAAGGCTTCTGTTGATGTCAAGCAAGTATATGACTCTATTTTATTGCGAATCGAACACAATTGGGTCGCCCCAGATCCTATGAAAAGTAAGGTGGCAGGTATTGTTTTAACAGAGGAGCGATATTGGACTTTTGACGGTATTTTCGATTCAACATTTAGGGCAAATGTGACGATTAACTACAATGGTACCACCAATCCCACTCTTGGTTATTATGATAACAATTTTCTCAATGTTCGTGAAGACAGTCTCCTAATGGTGTATAGAAAAGATGCTTCTGAAGATTGGAGATTCTGCGATTCATGTTTAATCAATTATCTAGGAAACGTGAATGATAAAATTGGAAGGTTCGTAATTCGCTCCGTTCAAAAAGGTCAGTATGCATTTGCAAAGCATGATTTTGTGCATCCAGATACCAGTGTTAGTCGTAAGAATTGTAATGAATTAGGTATCGATGATGTAAAAAAAAATGACCTATTTGTAGTGTATCCAAATCCATCGAATGATTATTTTGTGATAGAATCTAAATTGATTAATGCTTTTGTAGATTGCAGTATTTACAATGAAAATGGTCAGCTAATATTAAATAAGCACTTTCTAGAAACCAAAACCATGACAATCAATTGCGAAAAATGGTCAACAGGGATTTATCTCATTCATTTGAAAGATAAGAAGGGCAATAGTTTGGGCGTATCTAAGATGGTCGTTGAATAAGTTTTGTCCTAACGTTTATATTGTAGTGGGTCCGCAGGAAGATCATATTTAAGGTCGCTCCAGTGGTCATCTGCCCAAAAAAACTGAACAGATTTTCCACCTTCCGTATCATAAAAAGTATAAAACGCTTTCTTTTCAATCTCACTATAATAACTACTGAGCATCACCTCGCCTTTTGGATTTTCAATGGGTTGTTGAGGTAAATTTACTTTTAAGTCGGTCCAACTTCCGCTGTCCCATACATACTGAATATTTCTGCCTGTTTTAGTATCCCATACGGTGTAAAATGCCCGCTGCATAAGGGTATCATAATAGACGTCAAACATCACTTTCCCTTCTATAATGCCTGGTAATGGAGGCGAAGGAATATTAAAAGCCATGGTATCCCAACGCATACTATCGCCCCAATAATATTGCATGTTGGCACCTGTTCGTGTATCCCAAAACAGATAATATGCCTGTCTGTAGGCAGGATCATAATAGCTAATCATTTTAGTGTTGCTATTTTGAGCTTTTGTACTACTAGGGCAGAAAGTGAAGGCAACAAGAATAATAAAAATTAGTTTTTTCATATCTAAATATTAAGTCAGTAAAGTGGCATATTCATAAACGAATTTAGAACTTTTTGAGCGGCAAAGCAGAAATTTATCAAGAAGTGCCTTCCTCAAAATGATTTCATAGAGGATTTCGGCAGCTCTCTTTGTTTGAATGATAGCCCAAACCTTCAACTGTATTAACAAAGAGACCGCGTGTTCTGCAGTACACGGTACTGCTGCCACCCACTGCTGCAAATAGAGTTCGATATTATAGTATACTTTTGCTTTTTTGTTTCAAAAATCAAATACAACTTAAACTATGGAGGCAAACCTACAAGAAGATAAGAAATTTGAGCAGCTGGATCTTAGTGAGCAAAAAGTGACGAATAAAGAGTTTGTTGCTTGTGAGTTTGTCAATTGCAATTTTTCGAAAGCTAATTTGTCCAACAATGATTTTGTTGATTGTTATTTTAAGGGATGCAATTTGGCGCTTGTTCAATTTAGCAATACCGGTTTAAAAAACGTTCAGTTTTCGCAATGCAAATTGATGGGAATCGATTTTAGTAAATGCAATACTTTTCTTTTCTCCGTTGGCTTTGAAAACAGCCAGCTCGATTATTCGGTTTTTTTTCAGAAGAAAATGAAAAAGACTTCTTTTAAAGATTGTTCACTCAAAGAAGTAGATTTTTCGGAGGTCGATTTAAGCATGTCTGTTTTTCAAAACTGTGATTTATTGAATGCGAGTTTCAATCGAAGTATCTTGGAGAAAACAGATTTTAGAACGGCATACAATTTTGGTATAGATCCAGAGCTGAACAAGATGAAACATGCTAAATTTTCTACGGAAGGATTGAGTGGCTTATTGTCTAAATATCAGTTGGATATTGACTAAGCAACTCATGGATTTATCTATTGTTTTTTCTTCTAGTCACAAATTCCTAGAATGATGAATCATAGATAAAAAGGTATCTTTGTTTTCGTCTAATTGAATCGTCATAACAACTAATGCTGTTTAACAATTATTTACTATTTATTTATATTGTCGGCTTCGTGGTCATCTATAAGATTGCGAGAACCTTCATAAAAAATACGCTTGTTAGAAATAGTTTTCTTGCTATTGCGAATGTGCTATTGTTGCTCAATGTGGTGAAAGAGCATACAGTGATTGTTTTAGCGGTACTTAGCTTGCTTGTTTTTTTGCTCGGTAAGCTATTACTGAAGACAAATTCAAAGACCTTACTTGCTTTCTCATTAGTACTAATTGTTTCACTCTTCTCGATACGTAACTATGCTTTCATTCAAGATATATTGTCTTCTAGCTTTCTATCTTTTTTGAACGCACCAATTTTGTCGGTGCAAAAAATAGGACTTTCCTATATTCTGTTTCGTTATGTGCATTGGTTACTCGAATCCTATAAACGAACAATTCACAGGGCCAATTTTCTCACTTTTATGAATTATATTTTATTTTTTCCTTCCATACTCGCTGGTCCGATAGATACTTATAATAATTTTCAGTATTGGGTGCTACATTCAAATCCTTCGTATGCCAGATCATTATTTTTTGCGGGTATTTCCCGTATCTTCATGGGTGCGGTGAAGACCATTGGAATGGTGCCATTTATTATTCATTACGCTACAGATTATACTCAATTTCCTGCTTCGTGGCCCCCTTTAATGGCTTTGTTCGTGAGCTTGATCACGTATTCTGTTTATATCTATCTAGACTTTTCTGGCTATAGTGATATTGCTATTGGCACTGCTTATTTGATTGGGATTAAAACACCAGAGAATTTTAATAATCCATACCGATCGCAAAATTTAGCTGAGTTTTGGAAGCGTTGGCATATCACCTTTTCGAACTTTTTAAATGCCTATGTCTTTAAACCATTTACACAATTATTTAACTGGATATTACCATCGAAATATCGTTTGTTGGTTACCATTCTTTGTTATCTGTCTACTTTTGTTGTTTGTGGTATTTGGCATGGTGCCGAAATTAACTTTGTTTATTGGGGGTTGTGGCATGGCGTAGGGCTTTCAATAAATAAAGTTTGGTTAGTAAAAGTGAAGCCTAATTTCAATTTTAGTAATACAAAGGTCTATCAAATACTAAGTATTCTTGTTACATTTTTGTATGTAAGCATGGGATGGTTATTTTTTCATTATTCATTAACACAATTAGTAAGCATCTTTAAATTATTTTAATGAAGATTTTGCAATACATCTATAAAACAAGCACCCTAGCAAGCAATGGTATCTTTCTGTTATTGCTGGCGCTAATATTGATGTTGATAGGTCCTTTTCTTATTCCTGTATATAAAGCGCAACATTTTAAGCAGCAAATTTTTACGCTCAATGGTCTAGCCATTAAGTATGATGATGATCCAGCGGTATCAGATTTTATTTATTCGATAAAAGTCAATCATGGTTATTTGTGCATGGGGACATCAGAGTCAAGTGATTTAAGTGGAGGCAATTATTATAATTTTCTAAATGTCGATAGTTCTTTGCATAGTCGATTCTCTATTTTGGCAGGGGCTGGAAGAACTTGTGGCATCTATATTCCATTGCTATTGAATCATCGCGAAGAAGTGGATTCCTTGCAAATAATCTATCTCATCAATCCTGCTTATTGGCGTACAGATTTATGCGAGGTAAATATGGAATATTGGAATCGTTACACTAGTTACGGAATGATTAATCAATTGAAATTATCTAATGAGGATGAGCAAAAGTACTTTTTGCCAGTGAACGCATATCTTGATAAATTGAATAGGTTACAGAAAATCTCTTTTACTATGGAAGAAAGGCTGAGGACACTCAGAAAATACTATTTTCAGGATTTCAAATATCTGTTGAATGAATCGGAATATCAGAAGAATTTTACTTTTATTCCGGTGTACAAAAATGCTACATTGTCTTATCATAAATATGGTCAAGTTGATGTAGAAGCAATTGACACGAATTGGAATTTACTTAAGACATTTCATAATCAAACTTGGTTTAAACCTATTGATAAAAAAAGTGATTATCGTTATCATGAATTGAGTTCCTTCATCAAATTATGTCATGATTTAGGTATCAAAGCCACCTTTGTGCTTGGTCCTTATAATGGTCGTTTTGTTTCAAAGTATGATACAAAATCTTTAGCTGGCTATGAAGAAACTTGTAAGCAAATTAAAAAATTGTTGACTGATAAAAAGGCTGATTATGTGGATGCGTCTGATATTTCCTTTACTGCCGGTGCTTTCAACGACCACCAACATCATTCAAGTTATGGCGCTTTTCTAATTTATCAAAAAATAAAAACACATCTTAATGAAAGTATGGCTCATTAAAATTATAAGTAAAGTTATTTTGATTGCCTTATTGGTTTTCTTGCTCATGTATGTGAGCTCCGAAGATATTCCTTATTTATATGCAGGTTTTTAATGGATAGAAATGCTACTAGAGCAATAGCTGGTCTTAGCGTCGGCTCATCCATAAAAAAATCATTAGAGTGTCTGCAATTGATAGTTACCCATCAATACAAAGCGAGGATCTTCAATTGACTTTGTTTCTTGATACTTTGTTTTGGCGATTCTTAGCACCAAGCCTTTTCCGGGTTTTTGTTCATCATGCGTATTCATTATTTTTTTTGCTTGTAATTGATTGGCCAATCTCAATGCAGCTTCATAGCCTGGATTGACTGTCCCACCAAGAAAAAATGGCAATTTAAAATAAGTAAAAGTGGTGATGAGTAATCGAATATTAAATTTTGCAAGCAGATTTAATTGAGCTAAAGATGGTTTAAAACCATGCGCGGCATAAAAAATGGCTTCATCTTCATGTGCAATAACAATGGCATCATAAAAGGAATTAATCCAATTTTCAGATTTCATCATCATAATTTTAAACTCGTTGAAAGGCATCCAGGTATTGGCTTCTAGCACTGTTGGCATTGCTTCATCCCATTCTTTTTTTATTCTAGTAGCTGTATTTTTCGCTGCAAATATGGGCGTAGCATGCTGTATCTTTTTTAATGTTTCGGTATGACAATGATCACTATAAGGTTGTGATACAATTACAGCATCAAAGCTACTCAACTCCTCTATGGACATAGGTTTGGTGGCATGCCATTGTTCGTTAAACCAACGAAAACCGTCCACTTCCGTCCCTACTAACCATGGATCTAAAACAATTTTTGTATCATTCCAATGAATCATCCAAGAGTTATCCATATTAAGTCTTTGTATCGCCAGCATCTTCATCTTTTGGTTTATATTAACAAAGATATCATTAATTTACTTGCTAGTGTTTGACTAGATTGACTAAAGAGGATTTCTATGCATAAAAAAATCAATATAAAATACTTTGTTTTTTTTCAAGTTGCAATAAATTATAAGTATGTATATTCAACAAAATAGGGCGAGAAAAGAAGCGATATTATCTAAAAATAACAAATTTTTGTTTCGCTTGTTGGTTCACTTCAATATAATAAATTCCTGCAGTCAATTGCTCAGTAGATAGTTGTATTTGAAGACTAGACGTTACTAAAGTTTCATTCAATAGTTGTCCAAGTGCATCGAAAATTTTAATCTTAGAAATTGGTACTGATGATTGGATATTTAAACAGTCCTGACTCGGATTTGGATAGATGATAAAAGAACTTTTTTGAGTTACATAAGAAATATCATTTTTAAAACAAATTCCTAGGGAATCCATTTCATGTTGAACTGCATTTCTCCTTTCGGTGATAAAGGATTTCAGACCGAAATAGGTGCCACCACCTGGACCGCCACCGCTAGAGTAATCTCTTTCAATATTCTGATCAAACATTGTGTTGCTGTATATTTTTTTTGGATCTGCATACACTGCTACCTTAATTAACTCCTTTAATGAATCAATTTTAGCATCGAAATAAGTGTGTGTAAAATCTGCAAAGAGTTCGCAGTATCTTTGATTGTATAAGCTTTTATAATAGGCATTTTGAAAAATCATATTTAATAATGGCCTTGATGTATATGGATCACTGATATAATAAATACTTAGGTTCTTTAATTGTGCATCGCTTAGTCCTAATCGAAAAGTACCAAACACCTCATTCACATCCCAAGCAATCCATTCAAATCGTTTCGTACTATCGTTATCATACATAAAATAGTTATGGCCACTACCGGTATAGGAGTCTAAGTTTACAAAAAGATTGGTGATGATAGATTGTTGAATAAATAAATCATCATTCAAATATTTTACTAATGTGTCATTGATATGTAGATATCCTGTGCTATTGATGGTACCTATGAGTTGGACTAAATCTGTCCAATCGTTAATTAATTCATTGTTATGTAATTCATATTCTGGATAGTAAGATGCTAGCGAAGAACCTCGATATTGGAGGGTTCCATGTGGGTCGCCCTTAAACAAATTACCCGCTTTATTTCCAAATCTTGTTTTACAAAAATCACCATCAACTTCTTCTACTAAAAAGTAAACTCCCCATAATTCCCCATTGATAAATAGATTGGTATAGGTGCAACGAGGGGCGGCAATGCCATGCGCATTTAAAAAGTCGAGTGCCAGTTTTTCTCGCATAAAAGTGGGGTCTTTAAATCCATTATTGAGGTTCAGCTTGTTTAAGCCATCGATATCTTGTCCACTGATATAATCATTAAGATCAATTTTGAATGATTTTTTCTGAGCAGACCCTGAAAAGGATGAATTGCCTTTTGTTTTAATGCCACATGAATCTAATACTGTTCCATCAAAGGTAACTTGACCAATCACATTGTTTTCTGTGACGTGGCTACTTATTAATGAATCCCAATAAAAAGGATCCGAAAAATTAAGTCTTAGTTCATGTACGACATTTGTAGCAAATAAAACATCACCAGGTCTTGCAGCTAGAATCGAGTAGCATGCCATCAATAATCCGAGCAGTAGATTTTTTCTCATAATGATTAACTCTTAGTAATGAATACCTATTTTAGTTATAAATCAGTTCAATATTATGATAACAATCATCTTAAAAATGCAATAACAAAATGATTTAATAACATCTATCGTCCGAATAAATATAAATTTAGAAGGAATTATTGACTTATGCAAAACATTTTGGTTCCCATCGACTTCTCCGATGCATCTTTGAATGCTTTAAGTTATGCAAGAGAAATAGCAGAGAAAACGCAAGCTGAAATAAAGATTTTATTCGTTTTTAGTCTACACTATGCAGATCGATCTATCTGATAAATTCATGTTATACTATTTTTTTAAATATAAGCGAATAACTCAAAAAAAAACACCGGTAACTTGACCGATGTTTTTTCTCTAAAATGGTGTAATTCTTCCCCTCAGTTTAATGGTTGCTTTCCTGAATCATTTTATCTTTTGGATATTTTAAGGTGTAAATGAGTCTTATTTTTTTCGAACTATTCGCTGGAACATTTATCCTCCAGCTTAACTTACCAAAATCAGCAGCATATTCAGCAAGACTCATTTCGTCAATCTCTACTTTTATATCATCATTCTGAGAAATGGGCACCTGATCCAAGATCTCTATGTTGATATCGGTACTTTTATTATTCTTAATGGTCGTTTCATAAGCAAAAGTTTCAGATTTATTGGTGGCAATCAACTTTGTCTTAGAAAATTCTATTAGCTTAATTCTCTTTACAATAATTTGTTCATCCTTGCCTAAAGACAAAAGCATAGTATCACCGGCAACATTCGGATCTAACATAGATTGTCCAATATAAGCTCCTTCAAAAAAGATATTGGCCTTCCCTGCTATCAGATTATATTTTCCATAATCTGTCACTTTAGCCAATAAAAAGGCTGCTGGATCTAACTTTGGAACCGCATGATATTGATAGGTAGCAGGTAGATCAAACTGATCAATGCTTACCATATGTTCTTTGCCATCACTAGCGATATCCTGATTGATTTTTAATTTGTATTCAACATTCATAAAATTGCTATTCAACGTGGTTTCTAAACGATCCTGTTCTTTAAAAACGCCATCTCCGATTTTATCTTCAATATCTAGTGCTGGCTCCATTGATAAATAGGCCATATTTCCTCTAGACGATGACGGCATTGACTTTGTTGTCATCACTTCATTGTACTCCACTCTGAAGTTAACGTAACTAGGGTTCAGAATGGGTCTGTCATTATTTTTAGATGGATTTCCTGTAGACACAGTAAGATTTACATCATTCCAATCGAAACCACTGTTCTGATATATATTCGCCTTATAGCCAAGTTGAATTGGTTTATTCCAGCCCTCGCTGCGCATGTCATACTGAGGTATCCAACCGGCATTGCTTACAATGTAAGCACAACGAATCGCCCCAGAAACTGCTGCATCAGAAGTCACTGTCAGCACAATCTGTCCATTTGCTTTATTCAAATTCGCACTCCATTCAGCTAACTGATTTTCTAAATCAATTTTCACCAAAGCCAGTTTTCTTTGTTTCTTGGTGAGGTCTAACAACTTTTCCTTAATGTCAAACATCCTTGTCCTATAGAGGTTTGCAAGGTTGGCTACTTCAAGTGCTGTAAAATTATTTTTTTCATTTATCAATGATTTATTAGCCTCTATCAACGCGATTTCGCCACTATAAATATTTCGTTGATCTTGATTCCATGTCAATTCATCCCCAATCATGATCAGGGAATCAATTAGGTTCTTATTTCTTACTGGTAAGCCAGATTCATCTAGGTAATTGACATTATAGGTAGCAGATAGTAAGGTCATTCCTCCTTTTATCGCTACCTGCAAACTTTGAGGATTGATATAGGTACTGATATTGTCAAAAATAATTTCAGTTGTCCCAGCTTGAACGGCCACATTGGCAACGTTAGTCACTTTAGCAAATTGGCGATAAACGGTGACATCAGTAATTTTTGAACTTACTTTTTTTTGTGTATTCGTTGCCATACTTGGTAAAAGCAATGAAAGAAAAAGTAGCATCAAGAAGTTTTTTCTATTTTTCATAATGGTGTTTTTTGTATTTAGTAGATGTAGCAGCAATTATTATTCCATAAAATTTTATTGACGTTAACGTATTTTAACAAGTAAATGCTATAATGCTTGTTCATAAATAGTTACAATGATAAGATAATGTGTAAAAAGATTATCTTTCGTGATTAATCTTTAGCAAAACAAGGCGCAAAAATCTTATTATTCCTTAACTTTGTTTCAATATCTATCATGAGCCAAACCATTGCCCATACTCATTTTGTGAAAAACAAAGCACTAGAATTAGGTTTTAGTGAATGTGGTATTTCAAAGGCTGTTTATTTAGATGATCAGGCTGAAAAGTTAGAAAGATGGCTTTCTCAAGGCATGCATGGAAGCATGAACTATATGTCCAATCATTTCGATATGCGTCTGAACCCATCGCTGTTAGTACCTGAAGCAAAATCTGTAATCTCTTTGTCTTATAATTATTATACCAATGAAAAGCAGCTAGATGACAGCGCGCCCAAACTATCGATGTACGCTTATGGTGCCGATTATCATCAGGTAGTGAAATCAAAACTCAAATTACTTTTAGAGGCTATGAGAACTGAACTTGGCGATATAGATGGCAGATGTTTTGTAGATAGTGCTCCTGTGCTTGAACGTGTTTGGGCAGAAAAAAGCGGTATCGGGTGGATTGGTAAAAATACCTTATTGCTAACCAAAGCCAAAGGTTCTTATTTTTTTCTTGCAGAAATTATTTGTGATGTTGAATTAGAGCCTGATGGTCCTGTGAGTAATTATTGTGGTACTTGTACAAAATGTATTGATGCATGTCCAACTGATGCAATATTTGCTCCTTATCAATTAGATGCCACTAAATGTATTTCTTATCTTACCATAGAATTGAAGGATAAAATATTACCATCAAATATGAAGGGGAAAATGGATAATTGGATGTATGGCTGCGATATCTGTCAACAGGTTTGTCCAATTAATGCAAGGTCGAAAGTTCATCAGGAAAAGGCCTTTGAGCCCCAGCAGGGATTGCTTGAGAAGACAAAAAATGAATGGGAAGAAATAACAGAAGAAGTTTTCCAAACCCTTTTTTCAAAGTCGGCCGTAAAGAGAACCAAGTATGCTGGTCTCAAACGCAATATTTTATTTCTTCAAGAAGTGAATAAGGAATGAAGCAGAAATTAAATTTTATGCAATATCAAATTTTGTGCATCCTAGAGAAAACAATGAGCTTGATACAGATGCAAAAAATGAAGATCTTCTTTTTGATTGCTTTGCTCTCCATTACAATGGGTTGTGCACAGAACACCAGCTGCA
>CAMBZT010000048.1 GCA_945872405.1 Chitinophaga pinensis
AACTTTTTCATAATGGGATTTTCTTTGTTGAGATGATAATTGGTATGGGGCAATTTTAACTCACAGGATATACAAATTACTTTCTCTTTTTCAGACAGATATGAATTACACGCCGCACATAGATTTGGATACAATAAATTTAACAAATCGCCTTGAATCATCCGAAAGGACTTTAGCATAATGCGTTTCTTTAAAATGGAAAAGAGAAAGCTAAAGGAATCTTTCAAATCAAAACAGTTAGAATTTACAATGTTCTATACGATGATTTGATAAGTGGATAACGGCGTGTTTTCAAAAAAGATTTGCGAGCAATTCATAGACTTTACTGATGTATACTATTTCTATCTTGCTATTTACTTGTTGGAGTTGATTTTGCGAATAAGCACTCAGGAAAATCTTCTCAAAGCCTAGCTTTTCTGCCTCAGTAACACGTTGCTCTACTCTATTCACTGAACGAATTTCTCCACTTAAACCAACCTCTCCAGCAAAAGCATATTTATAAGAAATAGGTTGATCCTCATAGCTACTCATAATACTAGAAAGAACAGCTAAATCAGTGGCTGGATCACTTATCTTAATTCCTCCGGCAATGTTCAAGAAAACATCCTTCATCGCTAATTTATAACCCGCACGTTTTTCTAAAACAGCCAATAACATGTGCATTCTTCTAATATCAAATCCTGTGGCACTTCTTTGAGCTGTTCCATAAACTGCATTTCCGACTAGAGCTTGAACTTCAACCATCATAGGCCTCAAACCCTCAATATTCGAAGAGATTGATATCCCACTCATTGCTTCTGTTCGGTCAGTGAGTAGAAGTTGCGAAGGATTTGTAACAATTTTTAATCCCTGCCGATCCATTTCATAAATTCCTATCTCTGCTGTCGAGCCAAATCTGTTTTTATGTGTGCGGAGTAATCTATAAATATAATTGGTGTCTCCTTCAAATTGCAAAACCACGTCAACAATATGTTCTAAAACCTTCGGTCCCGCTATGCTGCCGTCTTTAGTAATATGTCCAACTAATATAACAATCACTCCATTTTCTTTAGCAAATCGCTGGAACTCAGCAGCGCATTCCCTAATCTGTGATACTGAACCTGACGTACTTTCAATCATATCTGTGTATACAGTTTGGATTGAATCTACAATGAGTATATTAGGATGAATTTCTTTGCAGTGCTGAAAAATCCGTTGCGAATTTGTTTCGGTCAAAACTAAAAAGTTGTCATTCCTTTTATTGACGCGTTCCGCTCTTAATTTTATTTGAGAGGCAGATTCTTCGCCAGTAACATACAATACTTTTTGGTGTGTAATTGTTAGTCCTATCTGTAACAATAATGTTGACTTACCTATTCCAGGCTCCCCTCCCAACAATATTAGTGACCCCTTCACCAATCCCCCACCTAAAACCCTATCGAGTTCTGAGTCTTTGGTTGAAACTCTCTCGCTTGGGTTATCCAAAATTTCATCTAATGCCTGTGGTTTAGAAAGGTACGTTTCTCTGCTATTCTTCTCTCTCCATGTATACTTCTCCTCTTCTTTTTTATTGACAATCTCCTCTAAGTAGGTGTTCCATTCATTACACGCCGGACATTTACCTATCCATTTTGCAGACTGTGCTCCACAATTTTGACAATAAAATACTGATTTCGACTTGGCCATAAGTCTATTTATAAGTCATATAAAGTTTGTACCATTCTTGATTTCTTGCTGTTGTTTTTACTTTCAGTATCTGTTTATTAATGTAAATTTTTTGTGTAAAATATTTGTTGATCACGTCTTCAATCGAAGAAGGCAACATAAATTCATTTTTACTATAATCTGAAGTTACGAGTTGAACGGTTAATTCTGCCTTAATATCTTCATTTTTATTAAACGAAGATGCTATTGCTTTAATGGATTTATCGAAATCATTATAAGTACGAATTTCTTGATCAAGAACAAACATACTGTCTAAAAAAATGACGTTGTTTTTTTGAATTTGATGAAGTTGAATATTATTAATAAATCCTCCTGGTGACTTAAAATTTTGTAAAATAAAGGTTGTATCATATGTATTATAGTCTTGAGCTTTTACCTTTAACTTTACTTGCTTGTCGGTAGGTAAAAGAAAGCTGTATTTTCTATTCTGCTTGTTAATGACTGTAGTATACAGTACGCATTCCTTATTAGTACTGAGGTCTATCAATTCAACCACACATTGCTTTACCTTTGGAGCACTGCTATCATAATCTACAAAGTAGACCTTTCCCTCCACGCTAATAATTGGCTCAACATATAAGGAAATATCAAAAGTCTCTCCTTCTTCTAAATTACCTATCCTTATGATGGTATCGATAGTAACATAATTATCCTTTCTAACTTTGATTCTATAATTTCTATTTTGTTTTATCGAAATTGAATGTAATTCTGAGGTATCAGTGGTATATATTAGTAAGTTGTCTTCGTCAATGGAGAGATCGTAATTAGTCAATTCTTTATAGTTTGAAGAAACTGTAATCTTCATATCATTCTTTGCTGGTTCAAAAGAATAGATACTGCCGGTGTTTTGGTTGGAAGGGGTAGGCCTATTCGATACCAAGTATCCATTGGTATCTTGAATTCTATAAAAACAATCATTAGCTCCAGAATTATAAGGCATTCCGATATTGACAATATTGTGAGAGACATCCTTTTTATATGAATAGATATCAAATCCTCCAAAGTTATCTCTAGGATTGTTTGAGCTAAAATATAGTGTTGCATTTTGTTTGTTAAAAAACGGACTTACTTCATCATAACTTGTATTGAGATTAGGTGGAAGTATTGAGTCGCCAACAACATTAAAATCAGAGTTTAACTCAGTAAAATAAAGATCAAAACCACCGTGCCCTAGCGGCTTGTTTGATGTGTAAATTAAATAATAATCCCTAGCAATTTTAACGAGTGATGGGTTTTGACTATCAAATCCTTTAACATTTATCGGGCCACTAAAAATACTGGGCTTACCCCATCCATCTTCTACCCTTCTGCAATACATTATTTGATTATTTGATTCTTGGTTGCTGGATTCGGCTTGTGTATAAACAATTATATTTCCATCCTCTGAAAAAAACACATCCTTGAGGTCGTTCAAATCTTCTTTAAAAACATTTTTTGATAAAGTTGAATCTGAACTAACTTTTATTATCGATTGGTGCTGAATGAGAGCGCTTTTGTCTTCATTGGTCCAATTAACTTTATGCTCCACAAGATAAAGATTACCGTGTTCATCTTGAGTGGGTGAGCTCATTTGTGAAAGAGTGTTGAGCTGAGAAAGAGTTTTTCCTGGTTTTTTCGGCGACTTTTCTTTCATTGAATCACATTCATACATCTCAAACAGCACTGTACTCTTAAAACTATCAGATTCAAAAGCATAATTATCAATAAAGGTCTTGAATTCTTCTTTTGCTGCATTAAATTCGGCATTTCTAAAGTATGACCGGGCGAGAAAGTACCTGCTAATAGGAAACTTTGAATAATACTTGTTTATTATGAGTTTAAAAACACCTATAGCTTCAGCAAATTTTGCTATTCTAAGATAATTTATGCCAATTTGCATTTGCTGATTGATGCTCAATTTTGGGCTTGTCAAAAGATTTGAATAATAATTTGCCGCCAATTCAAATTCATGCTGCTTTTCCAGAACAGCCACCGCATGTTGATCCTTTTTAAAAACTCCCGTGGGTTGAAACTCAGTCTGGGCGATCAAAACGAATTTCAGGGACAGTAATAATAAGATTGATAATTGTCTCTTCATAGCCTAAAAAAAAGGAGTTCTGTAATTACAGAACTCCTTTCAAATATATAAATTTAATTCTTATGTCCTCTCTATTTCTTTTCTCCTATTACTACAAACTCAACCCTTCTGTTTAACTGACGTCCATCTGGATTATCTGACCCATCAGGGTTTTTATTTGGAGCTAGCGGGGCTCTCTTACCAAATGACTTTACAACTGTATTACTAGAGGATATTTCTTTAGACAAGATATATCTGTTTACTGCTGCTGCCCTTTTTAAACCTAGTGAGTCATTATAAATATCTCGACCAATATCGTCTGTGTGGCCTCCTACCTCAACAATATAGTTTGGAAACTGCTTAATAAATGCCATTACTTTATTCAAAGTATCAGGTGATTCTGGACGTAGTCCAAATTTATCATAGTCAAAAAATACGGTTCCAATTTTTGTTCCCACGTAGGTAAAAGTCCTTTTGAGTGTCATCTCTGTAATGATGCTTTCTGGCTTATAATCACCAATATTCAAAGCTACTTTTGCTTCCTCAAAATCTGTTTTTTTAGAAGAAAGATAGATGCCTTCATTTTCCTTATCGATCACTACCGAAAACCTTCCATCTTTTATCTCAGCTTCGGACAATAAAGAATTGTCGGATGTTTTACGAACTTCAACAATACCATTTTTTGTTGATGATCTTACCCCGTTAATATCTTCTATAACTGTACCCATAACGGTTACATTTCCTCGTACCATTCTCACAGAATAAATGTCGTCGGAACATGTCTCACATTTCACAGCATTACCCCCTCTTCTGTTTGAAACCAAATAACCTAGTCCGTAATTTTTTGCTGGTCGAAAATAATAATCATCAGCGCTAGAATTAACCACAGTTCCTAGATTGCTAAGATTTGTCCACTCAGTTCCATCTTCACTCTGAGTAGCTCTAAAAATATCCAAACCACCTAGGTTAATTTGACCATTTGAAGAGAAGTATAAAGTTCTTGACTCCGAATCAAAGAACGGAGTAACATCATTCCCTGGTGTGTTAATAGCGCTTCCTGCATTCTTAGCACGTCCATACTCTCCACTTTCACTTTTTATAGAGTAATAAATATCATAACCACCTCTACCAGATAATCGATTAGAGGCAAAATAGAGCACCTCTTTACCTTCTGAGTTTAAAAAAACCATTGGGTTTTTACTGGCCGAAGATAAATCATTAATGAATTCGTTTAATGGACGACCTACCGACCATCCAGAACCACTATTCTCACTTATGAATATTTTTGTACTAATTAATCCGTTTGCATCTTCTGAGCTTCGAGTATAATACATAGATTTTCCATCAGCAGAAACAAAAGCATCACTAGAGTTTGCTAGTTGAGAATTTATATCAGAGCTAATTACTGATGCAATAGACCAATCACCAGCAAACTTTTTGGACTCATAAAACTTTGAATATACCTTTGAAGCTCCTGTAACAGTGAGATTATAAGGATCGTTACCTCGTTGGCTAGAAAAGTAAAGATTAAACAAGTCTAAAGAAAAAGGTGCGTAATCATTAAATGCAGTATTAATGTTTTGATTAAGAGAAAAGAATTTGTATTCGATAGGTCTTTTTGACAAGGTGTCAGCCATTTCCATTCCTTGCACTTCGCGACGGGCAAATTTTTTCATGCTTAGCATTTCTTCCTTTTTATAGTCTCTCGCTAAAAAAGATTTTAGTGAATCTATAGCAACCGCATAGTTCCCCATGGCTTTTAATGCCAAACCTTGATTATATTTGGTAAGTGGAAACTTTTTTAACCCTTTTTTTGTCTGAGATAACTTTGCATAGAAATTTTCAGCGTTTACATAATTTCTTGATTTCATACTTGCATCAGCCAAGAAAGATAATAGTTTCCATTTTTTTGGTTTCTCATTTAAAGCAGATTGAAAATAATCAGCTGCATCGAAATAATATCCTTTAGACATCATTTTTAATCCTGCTTTTTTCTTCTTAGCAAACTTCATATTTGCCAAAGACTCATTTGCCACTTTATCAACTTGAACAGTATTGGATCCTTTCTCTACTTTCACTTTTGTAGCTTTGTCCTTCTTGACCTTTGCTGTTTTTTCCTTCTCTACTTTCGTTTGAGTGCTATCGCTGATGTTTTTGGGTGCTTTTTCTTTCTTTACCTTGTCTACTTTTGCTTGAGTAGTATCGCTAACACTTTTGGGAGCTTTTTCTTTTTTTGCTAACGCACCTCCATCGTCAGTAGTTTGAGCAAAAATTGATACTCCTGAAAATAGCAAAGTAATCAATAAGACCTTGTTGAGCATTCCTGTAAATTTCATAGTACTACTTGTTGTTTATTTGTTTTAAAAGTGTGCAAAGCTATGATTTTCTTCCAATTATTTATCAAAATCTTGATGTTAATATCAATGCTTCCATCCTCACATTACTTAGGTTATTTTTGCTAGAAATAATCAAAAAATGAAATCACTTATCACTTTAATCATTCTGTCTGTATTGTTGACCTCTTGCGTAACTAGCAAAAAATTCAATGAGCAGGTGGCCTTAGCGGATAAATATTTAATACAAAGCAACGATTGTAATGAAAAACTAGCCAAGAATATCGCTGAGTTGACAGCGCTTCAAGTCAAGAAAGATATATTAATGAATGAATTTGACAATTTACAGGCAGACCACTTAAAACTGGACTCTAAAAGTAAAAACATGCAAAAACAAATTGATGAGTTAAACAGCCAAATTGATTTATTGTCGAATCAAAATAAAGAATTATTAATCAATTCCACCAAAGATAGGGAGGAGCTAAACAATTCATTGATTCAAAAACAAGCGGAGCTTTTTAGAAAGGAAAATGAGATTAATCGCCTGGGGAAAAATCTGTTAGAAAGAGAAAACCGAGTAAAAGAACTTGAATCTATTCTCAACAAACAAGATTCTGCGACAACGTATTTAAAAAACAAACTATTGGATGCTTTGACTGGATTTAGCAGTAACGAATTATCTGTTGTTCAGAAAAATGGTAAGATATATGTGTCCATGTCTGACAAGTTGCTTTTCAAAAGTGGTTCATTTGCCTTGGGAGAGAAAGGAATTGATGCTTTGGGTAAGGTAGCTTCTGTATTAAAAAAACAATCAAGCTTTGATATCGTAGTCGAAGGCCATACTGACAATGTTCCTTATATTAATGCTTCGGGCACTATCAAAGACAATTGGGACCTAAGCGTGATGCGAGCCACCACGGTTGTAAGAGTGCTGGTGGATGATAACAAAGTAGATCCCAAAAAAGTAATTGCCTCTGGTCATGGACCATTCAATCCAATCTCAAAAAACGATAGTGATGAAGGGAAAGGAAAGAATAGAAGAACAGAAATCATTTTATCTCCAGATCTCCAAGATATTTATAATATTTTAAAGACAAAATAGCAGGACATTTAGCATCTTTGTATTGCTTTATTTGACTATCTGCTGTGCGGATATTTAAATAAAAAGGTTAGAATTGTCATTTAAATAGATAGAATGTTAGGTTTTTTTGAGAAAAAAGATGCGGAGGCGCAGATGGGGTTTTTCGACCATGTTGAAACATTAAGATGGCATGTTATTCGTTCACTTATTGCGATTCTGACAGGCAGCACCGTTATTTTTATTTTCTATGCTTGGTTTTTCGAAAACGTAGTCTTCGCACCTGGCAAACCTAGTTTTGTTACATATACTTTTTTTTGTAAGCTGGGTGACCTTTTACATACAGACCAACTTTGCTTTGAGTTTAAAGAATTAACCCTGTTAAATACAGAGTTATCTGGTCAACTAATGACCCAATTCACAACAGCATTTACTGGAGGTATTGTTTTGGCTTTCCCTTACATCTGTTATGAAATCTGGAGTTTTATTCAACCAGCATTACAAGAAAGAGAGTTGAATAAAACAAAGCCCATTATCTTTTACACCTCGGTCTTATTCTTAATTGGTTTGTTGTTTGGTTATTACATCATGACTCCCTTTTGGCTTGCGTTTTCTCAATCATTCACTATCTCTCCTTCTATCACAAACATGTTCTCATTAGATAATTATATTAGTGGCGTCTCCACATTAATCTTTAGTTGTGGGTTAATTTTCGAACTACCAGTTGTGATTTATTTTCTCTCAAAGCTAGGTATAATGACCCCTCGACACATGAGGGAATATCGACGTCACTCCTATGTTGGAATTGTTATATTAGGCGCTATTATTACACCACAAACAGACATATTTAGTTTGACGATGATTTGCGTTCCTCTCATTGTTTTGTATGAGGCCAGCATCGCTGTTTCTGCTCGTGTAGAGCGAAATAAGAAGCAATTGGAAATTGTTTTTCCAGTAGATGAGGGATAGGAGGATGATTTACTATTAAACTGTTGGAGAATTTTCCTTTTGATTGACCATTCATTTTCTTCTTGAAGCCAGAATTTATCTGAGCAGTAATCTTGGAATAGCAATTCAAGGAAAGAAATCCGAAAATAAACCATCATCAACAAGTCGTTTTATTGGCCATTCTTTTGCAATTTGTTTTCTAAAAAAAATAGTATTATTACAAAAAATAAATATTATGAAAATAGCAATTGGATCTGACCATGCAGGATTTGAGTATAAGTCAGAAATTAGAAAGTTTTTGGCTGACAACAATCAAATTGTAACAGACTTTGGAACTAATAGTCTTGATTCGTGTGACTATCCTGATTATGCCCACCCTACCGCCAATGCAGTAGAAAATAAGGAATGCGATTTAGGAATATTGATTTGTGGAAGCGCCAATGGCGTTGCAATGACAGCTAATAAACATCAAGATGTAAGAGCAGCTATTGCTTGGAATCGAGAATTGGCAGAGCTTTCACGCCATCATAATGATGCTAATATTATTTGCATTCCTGCGCGATATGTCTCAATTGAAGTCGCAAAAGAGATTGTTTTTGCTTTTTTGAATACTGACTTTGATGGTGGTAGACATATAAAAAGAGTAGATAAAATTAAACTTTTAGAAGTATAGGTTCACTTACTTTATGCATAGCTATCAATAAATGGACTGCTTGATATATGATGCTCGGATCGATAGATAACCTTACAATTTTTTAATGTATTACAAATTGAATCTACAAGGCCAAAATCATAGTTAAAAGTACCTATCTGACCTCCATCATTACTATAGACTATAGTTTCTGCATCATACACATTTTATGAAGTAGTAGATACTAATTTCCCATTACTTATGCATTCCTCTATATCACCTTCTTGGCAGATTTCATACAAATATTTAAGAGTGGTGTGATTCTTTACTGATTCTTTTTTACATGCTACAAACCTATACAAAGCGCAAAAATTGTGATGGATGTAATTAGTTTCATTTGTTTTTTATTAGAATGACGTGATTGAAAATTTAATGCTTGCTAAGTGAATACGCCATAAACTATTTAACGACTTTCTGAAGGTGAACAGAAATTGCGTGAGCGATAACAGTGTTATCCTTTGTGCCATTCGCGTATAAAATATGGGCACAAAGATAAAAGCGAATAGCGCGTTCAGGGAACGTTCGGTGACGACGTGACCTGACCACGCCCAAGTTTAAAAAATTATGAATGAAGAGAAATATATATCGCTTTTAGAACAGCCATAAAGTGACCAAAGCTACCACCCAAAACAAAGATATGCCAAATTGCATGATGGTAAACAAATCCTTTCCATATATAAAATACAATGCCCAATGTATAGAAAGCGCCCCCTGCAAAAAGCCAAATCAAGACCGGTTGTGGAACGCTTGACAACAATTCTCTACCGAAAAAAATGATGGTCCACCCCATCGCTAGATATATTGCTGTAGATATTAAATCCCACTTTCCTGTAAAAAATATTTTGAAGACTGTTCCTAACAAGACTAGCATCCATAAAAAGAACAATACATAATGCCCTTTGGTATGATTAAAATAAAGCAGAATAAATGGCGTATAACTTCCAGCGATCAAAAAATAAATAGAAACATGATCGAAAGTGCGTAATACTCTTTTGGTGAGTGGATGTCCAAAACTATGATATAAAGTGGAACTCAGATATACCATCATAAGGCAGAAACTATAGACAGCAACTGAACAAATTGTTAAGATTTGATCTGTATTTACTGCTAATGCTAAAATGATAGGAACCCCAACCATACTTAATAGCAAGCCCAAGCCGTGGGTTGCACTGTTGGCTATTTCCTTTTTAACCTCAATAGAATTCATCGTTTTTAACTAGACTAGGTATTCAACATTACAGGCATCACTAGCATGAGCAAATCGTCATTGTCATCGCCCGTAGCTGGCACAATAATACCTGCTTTTGTTGGACTAGAAAGTTGCAGTACAATTTCATCTGTATTGAGAACATTCAACATCTCAACAAGGAATTTTGCATTAAAACCAATCTCCATGTTTTCGCCATCGTAGCTACATGGAATCGTTTCTTTCGCCTCGTTACTGAAATCTAAATCTTGTGCTGAAACAGTTACTTCACTGCCTTTGATACTGAGTACTACTTGGTGTGTTGTTTTGTTTGAAAAGATTGAAATTCGGCGCAATGAATTTTGGAAATCATAACGACCAATTGTTAGTTTGTTTTGATTATCTAATGGAATTACGGCGTTATAATCTGGATATTTGGCATCAATTAAGCGACAAATTAGATTGACATTATTGAATTCGAAAAATGCATTAGATTGATTATAGCGAACAATTGCTTTAGAGTCGTCATTAGGGAGTGCATTTTTCAAAAGATTCAGTGCTTTCTTCGGAACGATAAAACTTGTATTGGTGGCACTTTTTGCATCCTTTCTTTTGTATCGTACTAGCTTATGTGCATCTGTTGAAACAAATGTCAACCCTTCTTCTGATAAGTTAAAATAAACGCCAGTCATCGCGGGTCTTAAATCATCATTACTAACTGCAAATAAGGTTTTACTTATACCAAAAGTAAGTACAGAAGTCGCTAACTCGAGAGTGCTTACACCTTCAGGTGAGGGAATTTTAGGGTAATCAGCTGCATTTTCTCCTGTTAGTTTATATTTTCCGTTGTCCGAAGTAAGTTCTATACCGAATGTTTTCTCATCTATATTGAAAGTCAATGGTTGTTCGGCAAGGGTTTTTAATGTCTCAATTAATATTTTAGCTGGTATTGCAATTCTTCCATTGGTTTTTGCCTCTACCTCTAGTGTTGTGCTCATAGAATTTTCTAAGTCTGTGGCAAAAATGGTTAATTTACCATCATTGATATCAAATAGAAAGTCTTCCAATATTGGCAATACCGTATTCGAACTAATTACGCCACCGACGATTTGTAGCTGCTTTAATAAATGAGATGTAGATACTATAAACTTCATGAGTAAAATTTTGCTTGATTTTTTTGATTATTCTTTTGGCAAATATACTAATTCGTGTTAAAGATTACTTGTAAATTTGTATCAGTAAGTTATTTCAATGATACCAAAATTTAAATAATTGAAAATCAATAATTTAATATGTTTTTTGCCATAATAGTTAGTTTTTGCCAATATTTTTAGTAAAACGTAGATAGGTTGCGTTTTGATTGTATATATTTGCTTAAAATCAATTTAAAATGGGAGCGTTAAAACAAGAAAATTACATCTTCAAAAATGCAGAATTGTATGACTACGATTATTTACAAAGCATATCAAAAAAAGTATTTGAAGAGGCCATTCAGAAAGCCAACAATTCGAAAACTTCTGAAGCAATGGATTTAGCCCAGGAGGCACTTGCCTATGGCAATATGTGTCAATCTTATCTAAGAGTTAATATACACCGATTTATGAGCATGGTAAACTTCGATCTTGACAAACTCAATAATGCCCGGTTACATTGTTGGCATGCATTACAAATCCTAAGTATCAAACAAAAAAACTATTTTGAAGAAAAAGAATATTTTGAATCTCTGATGCATCTTATTGAACGGAAATTAAAAGAAACCAAAAAAACGGGCAAGATTATACGTCTTGTAAACACATAAATATTTGTTGTTGTTATTTTAAAACCACTAAACCTTCATGGCGTTAGTGGTTTTTAATTTTTTTTTATCATTAGAATTTACTTAATTTGTATCACAATTCTATTATAATGAAAAAAAATTACGCTTATTTATTTATTGTTTTGCTTTTGTTCGGTCTTCAATTCAAGGCATATAGTTCAGAGAGGGGATTTATTGGTATAATGACTAGTGCCTATGCAGACCAAACCTTAGGATACGGCACCCCAATTGACAGAGTTATGGACAATAGCCCTGCTCAAAATGCTGGTCTGAGAAGAGGTGATGTAATTACGGCAGTTAATGGTCATTTATTAAATGGAGGTTGTGATATGATCACCTTTATTTCTTCTCATCATACTGATGAGTTGGTCCATATAAATTATGTACGTGATGGAAAAGTAGCTGAAGTTGATGTGGTGTTGAGCCCGAAAACATATACAAGTACCACTGTTTATGTTATCGATAAAGTACTAGGTCAAAACTATACCTGGAAGTTTAGAGATGATAACTCCATCGTTACAATAAACGATGAAAAAAATGCAATTTTTTCAAAAGAAGTTGATGGGAGGACACAAACATTCGCTATAAATTTTGATAACGTATTGGTGGGTGATGTAAAATATTTTGCATTGAAAGATAAAATTGAGTTGATAAAATATATTCTTGATAAGGGAAAAGCAGGAGAAAATAGTTTGTTTGATATTGGGGGAACGACCAAGATGCTAAATTTTGTTTTGTCGCTTGATCCTGCCACTCAAATACCAACTACAACTGTTAACACGATAGACATCACATCAAAAAATGAAAAAGAAGAAGCCAATCAAGAAATAATTTTGGAGGTGAATGAACTCAATATTTATCCAAATCCAAATCACGGAATATTCAATATCAACTTTCTTACTCCCGAAAAAGGGAAGACGACTATCAGCGTTATGAATATGGAAGGAAAAATAGTGTACAATGAGGCTATCAATAATTTTTCTGGATCCTATAATGGTACTATTAATATCTCCAATGTTGCTGCAGGTTTTTATACAATCAGAATAAAAGTAGGAGCTAAGCAATTATTTAGAAAAATAAATATTGACAATTAAATTGAATTTATTTCACCAACCTAAAAAACGTCCTTATTATTTCGATAGGGACGTTTTTTATTTCGCCAAATTATGACACACATTTCAATTAATCAATTTGAATTTATTTGCTATTGCTGGATTGCACTTGCGATATTGACCTTTTTAGCGCTTTTGTTTATTCGACAACCATATGGCAGACATGTCAGAGCGGGTTTTGGATTTATGATAAATAATAAGCTTGGGTGGGTAGTGATGGAAATTATCTCGCCACTTGCGTTTAATTTTTTCTTCTTGAGTGGCCAAATTGAACATACTCCAACTCATTGGTTGTTTTTTGCGCTTTTTAATCTTCACTACTTCAACAGAAGCATTATTTTCCCCCTTCGTACAAAAACAAAAGACAAGAAAATTCCATTCACGATTGTTTTCTCTGCGATTCTTTTTAATTGTGTCAATGGTTTTATCAATGGCTATTATCTAGGAAATTTTCAATGTAAAACAAGCTCTTACCTTTTAATAACTATCGGTTTTGTTCTGTTTATTGCTGGATTTTATATCAATAATAAATCTGATGATATTTTAATTGCTCTTCGTAAAGATGGATCGTCTGACTATAAAATTCCAAATGGATTTCTTTTTAATAAAATCACAAGTCCAAATTATTTTGGTGAGATAATTGAGTGGCTTGGATTTTTTGTAATGACTATGAATATTGCTTCTTTGGCGTTCTTGATTTGGAGTTTGGCAAACTTGATACCGAGAGCCCGAGATCATCATTCTTGGTACAAAAAAACATTTCAAGAATATCCTCCTGAGCGTAAAATCATTTTTCCATATCTATATTAAAAAATGTTTGCAATATCATGCTAATAGGAAAATACGCTTCTTCTTCATTCAAAAAAATAGACTTTAAAAAGTTTCAAATGGTCATTTTTAGATGCGTAGTATTAATCACTTTGCTCTGTGTCGTTTTTATTGGTAATTCTTGTCGATCAAAAAAGGGATGTCCCGGCGTGCATTACTACACTACTCCACAGGTTTTTAAGGATAAAAAAATGGGACTGATAAACAAAGCTCCAACATACAATTCTTCAAGAGGCAATCCTGACAGTAGGCTTGTTAATAAAAATGGAACTGGCGCTTGGTCGAAGAAAAACAAGAATAAAGACAAACATAAGGCTAAATCAGGAATCATACCTCCTCATCTGAAAAAACCACCGAAACATAAAACAAAAATTAAAAAGTCACAGAAAAGTGTTAAACCTAAGTCTTAAATTGTGCTAATCTATTTTTTTGAACTACAACCTAGGCAAATTCCCTTCGCAACAATTGAAAAACTTTCCATAAAAAAACCTTTTGGTAATTTAATTTCTGGGAGTTTTTTCTCTTTTAGACAAAAAGTGTTATTACAATTAGTACAGGTAAAATGTATATGTTCATCTTTATGTAAATGTCCAAAACACTTTTCTTCACAGAGTGCATATTTGGCTATACCTTCACTATCATTCAACTTATGCAAAAAGCCCATCTCCTCAAAATAAACTAGATTTCTAAAAACACTGGTTCTGTCATGTAAGTGCATCGCCTTCTCTAGCTCTGGAAATGAGATAGCATACTTCTTCTTATAAAAATAGGCGAGCATTTCCTTCCTACATTCCGTTTTCCTGATGTGATGTCTTTCTAAAAGCTTATTAAGGTCTATGATCATGGTCAAATTTATAAATTTAAACTAAATACCCAACAAATTTAATTGCAACAATGTTGCAATTAAAAAATTATAATTACATTTGCAACAATGTTGCGAAAAAATAATTTTATTTTTTTATTTGTTCTTCTCTTCTTAATGAAGCTAATGTGTCAAGGGCAGGAATCATGTCATCTACATTTTGAAGCAGAGGTACTAGATAAAAACACAAAACAATCTCTCCCTTTTTCGATAGTAGAGGTCAAAGAATTAAAGTCAAAAATTCAAACAGATGAGAAGGGCTTCTTTCAGATTAAAGATCTTTGTCAAGGACCCTATACCTTTATCATATCTCATATTGGGTCAGTTTCAGACACCATAAAAATAATTTTAAAATTAGACATCCATAAAGATTTTTTTCTCGTTCATTCAGGAATAGCACTAGACGTGCTAAATATCAAAGACAAAAAAAAATCAGAAATACTCAACAGCAATTCTAACAAATTAAACCAAGATGATATTGATCGAAAGGCGGGAGAAAATTTAGGAACTATTTTAAAACAATTAGCCGGCTTAAACGCATTGAGCACAGGAACTGGTATTTCTAAGCCTGTTGTTACAGGTCTTCACAGTATTAGAATTATAACCATAAATGATGGGGTTAAGCTAGAAGGTCAGCAGTGGGGTTCGGAACATGCTCCAGAAATAGACCCTAACACTGCAGGTCAAATTCAAGTAGAAAAAGGTGCTGGCGCCTTACAATACAGTGGTGAGGCAATTGGCGGTCTCATCATTGTAAAGCCATCCATACTGAGATCAACACCTGGATGGAATGGTTTCGTCAACTCAAGCATTTCCTCCGTAAATCTAAAAGGTGGAATTTCCGCGATGTTCGAAGGTCAATTCACTAAAACACCTGGATTTAGTTGGCGACTGCAGGGAACATTCGTTAAGGCTGGTAATACAAAAACACCCACTTACTATTTGAAGAATACTGGCTATCAGGAACAAGATTTTAGTGCTTCTGCAAGCTATCATCAAAAAAAAGTTAAGCTCCACGCCTCCTATAAATTGTATCATTTGCAGCTAGGTATATTTGCTGGTTCACACATTGGTAACCTTACAGATTTGTTAACCGCTTTCCAATCAGAAGAACCTATTGATAAGGATCGATTTCGTTATCGAATTGCACTACCCTCTCAGAAGATAAATCATCATACGGCATCCATAGGTATGGGCTATCTGCTTAATACAAAAAACAAATTAGACATAGACTATTCCTACCAATTTAATAAGAGACAAGAGTTTGATAAAATTTTAGGTCGAGACGAAAACAAACCTGCCATAGAATTTTATCTCAACACCCATAGTGGAGACGTCAATTGGCGCCATGCAAATGCCAATTCGTCCTACACCTCAAATCTTGGTTGTAGTGGATTGTTGCAAAGCAATTATTATGCAGGCTCTTATTTTATTCCTGAGTATAGATTTCAAAACTTTGGTGTTTTTAGCATTCATAAAATTACTATAAAGCTTTTTACTATTGAGGCCGGTTTAAGATTTGATAATAAATGGCAGCAAATTACTCGAATGAGACAAAAAGAGGTAGATATTAAACATAATTGGATGGGCATGTCTGCAAATCTTGGATTCTTGTATCAATTTGGTTCTCACCTGACTTTTGATTTTCAGACAGGCACTTCTTGGCGTGCACCACATGCCATTGAACTATATAGTGAAGGCGTACATCATGGTGCAGCTGCCTTCGAAAAAGGTAATAGCAATTTAGGTTCTGAAAGAGTATTTAATACATCAGTTAATATGACATACAGTGAGGGGAAATTATATCAAGCAGAAATTACAGTATATAATAAATACATTAAAAACTATATTTACCTTCAGCCCAGAACCAAGCCTGTATTAACTATAAGAGGGGCTTTCCCTGCTTTTGACTACAAACAAACCGACGCTAACTTTTTAGGAACAGATATTTTCTTTAAGATAAAGTTAAGCAACGCTTTTGATTTTAGTGAGAAAGCAAGTATTCTTTTTGCTAGAGATCTGCTCAATAAAAATTTTCTAACTTTGATTCCTCCAAACAGATTTGAAAATAGCATCGGATACACTCTTCCAATTCACAATCGACTGGATGATGTAAGAATTGAATTGAATACAACCTATGTTACTCGCCAAAATTTAGTGGACGATAACCAAGATTTGGTTCCAGCTCCAAAAGCGTATTTCTTGATTGGATTTGCAGGTGAACTACAAATCAATACTAAGAAAGAACCTATTCAAGTTTTTGTATCAGTCGACAATCTTTTTAATAAAAAATATCGAGACTACATGAATAGATGGAGATATTTTGCTAATGAAGCGGGAACAAATTTTTCGCTAAGAGTTAAAATACCATTCTCTTCTAAGGACTAATTAAATACCAATCCTTCACTTATATATTTATAATTAAACAAAAAAAATCATGAAACAAATCCAAAAAAAAATAATCAAAATGCTAGGAACCGTCTTATCTATAGTCTTTTTAATTGCAACACTTGACTCGTGTAAACCAAAAGATTCAGACAATCCAGAGGAGCTGATCACAACTTTAAAATTAACTTTTAGCGAAGGTAGCAATACAAAAGTCTTCCAGTTTAAAGACGCAGATGGATTAGGTGGTGGATTAGATGGAATCGCTGATACAATTGTTTTGGATAGCTCCAAAAACTATCATTTAGCTGTCGAAGTGCTAGACGAAGGCACGTCTCCTGCAACTGTTGTGAGTGACGAAATTCTGAATGAAGGGGTTGATCATCAATTCTTTTTCAATATAAGTACCGAGTTAATGATGACAAATACTTACGATGATATGGATTCAAAAGGTTTACCAATTGGATTGTCGAATAACATTATTGTAGGCAAGGCCTCAACAGGCACACTTAGAGTGAATTTAAAACATCAGCCAGGTATCAAAAATGATTCTCAAGCAATTGGCTCTAGTGATATCGATGTGAGTTTTTATACAATTATCAACTAACAAATTCTAATACTTTTTCAAATTCAAGATTCTTCTTATTATCCCTATTTCTTTTTTTGTGCGTGCCAATGTCAAGTAAAACTTCACTTACACACAAATTCTCCTATTGACATTGTCGTGCCTTTGGCAGTTCACGGTAATGCTGCCAGTCACTCACGCAACATTCCATACCATTCAAACACTTGAGTTTTCATTCTATAAATCAAAATAAACTAAACAAAAAATCCGCTGATTTCATCAGCGGATTTTTTAAA
>CAMBZT010000049.1 GCA_945872405.1 Chitinophaga pinensis
GCTTTGGCGATTTTTGAACACGCTACGATATCGATAATCTGCATGGTTGGATTGGTCGGTGTTTCCACCCAAATCAATTTTGTATTTTCATTCACAAAATTCGAGATATTCGAAGCATCAGTCATATTGATGAAGTGAAACTTGATGCCCATGGGTTGGAATATCTTGGTAAACATTCTGTATGAACCACCATAGATATCATCACCAGTGATAACCTCATCGCCAGGTTTCAATAATTTGATCACAGCGTCCATAGAGCCCATACCACTACTAAAACAAAGGGCATATTTTCCATCTTCTAAGGCAGCAATATTGATTTCTAAAGCAGCTCTTGTAGGGTTTTTCCCTCTAGCATAGGCATAGCCTTTGTGTTTGCCGGGCGATTCTTGTACATAAGTAGAAGTCTGATAAATAGGCGTCATAATCGCCCCAGTGGTTGGATCTGGATCAGCACCTGCATGTATGGCTTTGGTACCGAATTTATAGTTTTTATTATAGCTCATTTTATTATTATTTGTGCAAAAATACGATATTAAAAGTGGAAGCTTGAACTGATTTTGTTGGCTTTCACAAATTTTACCAAACAAACGTTTGGTTAATTAAAATAAATCATTTAGATTTGTTAGAATAAATTTTATAAAGACATGTCAACAGAAATGCAAAGCAAAGTGGTCTTAAAAGGAGGGGAGTTTATCATCAAGGAATCAAAGGCTGAAAACACCTATACAAGGGAGGATTTGAATGAAGAACAAAGAATGTTTGCGGAAACAGTACGCGAATTTATTCATAACAAAGTGCTCCCGAATGTGGTGAAAATTGATAAGCAGACAGATCCTACTTTAGTGCCTACTTTGCTCGAAGAATTGGGTGAATTGGGTGTTTTAGGAGCAAGTATCCCTGAAGAATACGGTGGAATGGGCTTGGATTTTAATACAGATTCTGCCATTGCAGAAGAAACAGGTCAATGTCATTCACTGGGAGTAGCCATAGCAGCCCATACAGGCATCGGCACCTTACCGATTTTATATTTTGGAACCGACGCACAAAAACAACATTATATTCCTGGATTGGCTAGTGGTAAACTAAAAGCTTCTTATTGTCTTACCGAGCCGGGTTCTGGTTCAGATGCCCTTGGTGCAAAGACGACAGCCATGCCAGATGCAGATGGTAATTATATCATCAATGGTCAGAAAATGTGGATCACCAATGCAGGTTTTGCAGATGTTTTAATTGTTTTTGCGCAAGTTGATGGCGATAAATTTACAGCCTTTATTGTAGATGCAAAGACAGCCGGCGTGACGCTTGGGGCAGAGGAAGAAAAGTTAGGCATCAAGGGTTCAAGTACTCGTCAGGTATTTTTCGAAAATGTAAAAGTGTCGAAAGAGGCCGTTCTAGGAGATATTGGTAAGGGACATAAAATAGCGTTCAATGTCCTGAATATTGGTAGATACAAGTTATGTGCGATGGTAATGGGAGGCTCTAAAAAGGCGGCCACCATTGCGATTGAATATGCTAATGAAAGAATACAATTCAAAGTTCCAATATCCTCATTTGGTGCGATTCAGACAAAGATTGCCGATATGGGAATTAAAATATTTGCAGTGGAATCGGCTACCTATCGTGTTTCTGGATTGATTAATGATCGTATCGACGCACTCGTTGCGGCTGGTAGCGATAAGGTGAAAGCTAAATTAGTGGCAGCAGAAGAATATAGCATAGAGTGTGCGATACTAAAAGTTTTTGGCAGCGAAGTGCTCGATTTTGTGGTGGATGAAGGGGTGCAGATATATGGTGGCATGGGCTTTAGCGAAGAAGCTCCATTGGCAAGAGCATACAGAGATTCTAGAATCAATAGAATTTTCGAAGGCACCAATGAAATCAATCGTTTGTTAAGTGTAGGCATGTTGGTGAAGAAAGCGATGAAAGGCGAGTTAGATTTATTGACGCCAGCGATGGGAATACAAAAAGAATTGATGAGTATTCCTGATTTTTCAACGTCAGAAAGTGATGATATATTTTTTGCAGAAAGAAAGGCGATTATCAACGCAAAAAAGGCCTTGCTGATGGTCGCTGGCTCTGCAGTGCAGAAGTTTATGATGGACCTCGAAAAGCAACAAGAAATATTAATGAATGCAGCAGATGTGATGATAGAAATTTTTGCAATGGAGAGTGTATTGCTGCGCACAGAAAAAATAATATTGAGCAGAGGAGCTGAAGCAAGTGCTATCTATATCGACATCACAAAGACCTATATTTCTGACGCCATGGAAAAAATAAATATCTATGGAAAGCACGCCATCTGTGGCTTTGCAGAAGGTGATGAATTACGCATGATGTTGATGGGCTTAAAACGATTTACTAAATATGAGGCACTAAATACTATCGCCACTCGTAAACGTATTGCTTCGAAAATGATTGAGGAGAATAAGTATTGTTTTTAAAGATGTAAGTCTCTTATAGCAGGTATTTTGCTTTTCTAAAGACACTTCAACTGCATCCCAAATTGCGTTACTGACAGCAGCAAGTACCATGTACTGCGTATGGCAGGTCCCTGGCTTTTTGTCTTTTGGTCAGGGAAACGCCCACCAACAAAAGACTTGACCGGAGGTATTGATCATTTGTGTTTTCTGTTTACAACTTGTGGATACTCAGAATATTCGTCAAAAAAAAGCGTAAAAAATCGTAACTTTGTGCTCCAAAACAGTACCTATTATGACTGAAACAGCCACTCAAATTCCCGCTTATTTATTATTAGAAGATGGTACTTTATATACCGGAAAAGCAGCAGGAAAAATAGGGACTACCACTGGAGAATTGTGTTTCAATACGGGCATGACAGGCTATCAGGAGGTTTTTACAGACCCTTCTTATTACCGACAAATATTGATAATGACCAATGAACATATAGGCAATTATGGTGTTTCGGCGACAGAGATTGAAAGCGATAGCATAAAGATTGCAGGCTTGGTGACAAAGAGATTTAATTTGAAATACAGCCGTAAAATGGCTGTTTCGGATATTGAAACTTATTTTGAAGAGAATGAGGTGGTAGGTATTACTGATGTTGATACGCGTGCTATTGTACGTCACATAAGAGATAAAGGCGCTATGAATGCCATTATTTCTTCAGAGATTAGTGAACTGAGTGAATTGAAAAAGAAATTATCAGAAGTGCCGTCCATGAAAGGATTGGAGTTGTCGTCAGAAATTTCTGTGAAAGAACCTTATTTTGTGGGTGATGAAAATTCGAACATAAAGATTGCTGTGCTTGATTTAGGGGTAAAGAAAAATATTTTGCGTTGCTTTGCAGAACGAGGCGTGTACTTAAAAGTTTTTCCAGCAAAAACTAGTTTTGCGGATATGAACGCATGGCAACCCAACGGCTATTTTATTTCCAATGGGCCTGGTGATCCAGCTGTAATGCCTTATGCAGTAGAAACAGTAAAAGAAATTTTAGCTGCGAATATTCCTTTATTTGGGATTTGTTTGGGACATCAAATATTGGCAGAGGCGAATGGCATTTCCACTTATAAAATGCATAATGGACATAGAGGATTGAATCATCCTGTGAAAAACATAATTAGAGGAACTAGTGAAATTACCTCTCAAAATCATGGCTTTGCAGTGAATGCCGAAGAAGTGCGAAGCAATGCAAATCTAGAAGTGACGCATGTGAATTTGAATGATGATACCATTGAAGGAATTCGTGTGAAAGACAAGTTGGCTTTTTCGGTGCAATATCATCCAGAATCGAGTCCTGGTCCACATGATTCGCGTTATCTGTTTGATGAATTTATCAGCATGATACAATCGAATTCAACAAAGTAAGCATAAATTTTGGCGATCTATTTTTAATCAATAATATAATAAAGATGTTAATTAAGAACATTCACGCAAGACAGATTTTAGACTCAAGAGGTAACCCAACCGTAGAGGTAGATGTGTTGACGACCAATGGCGAAGTGGGCCGTGCTGCGGTGCCTTCTGGCGCAAGTACAGGTAAACATGAGGCAGTAGAATTGCGAGACAATGACAAAAAGAAATATGGTGGCAAGGGTGTGTTAAAGGCAATTGACAATGTCAATAAATTAATTGCCAAAGAATTATTGGGCATCAGTGTGTTTGAACAAAACCTGATTGATTTGGCGATGATAGAATTGGACGAGACAGAGAATAAAGCAAAATTGGGTGCCAATGCCATTTTAGCGGTCTCGATGGCAGTGGCAAAAGCAGCGGCATTAGAAAGTGGACAGCCTTTGTATCGTTATATTGGCGGTGTGAATGCAAACACGCTTCCAATTCCCTTGATGAATATTTTAAATGGTGGATCACACGCCGATAATAGCATCGATTTTCAGGAATTTATGATTGTACCAACAGGTGCAGACACTTTTGGCGAGAGTTTACAAATGGGTGTAGAAATTTTTCATAGCCTGAAAAAGGTATTGCAGAAAAAAGGATATAGCACTAATGTGGGGGATGAGGGTGGTTTTGCACCCAATATTAAATCGAATGAAGAAGCCATTGAAATGGTGCTAAAAGCGATAGAAGAAAGTGGTTTTAAACCGGGCGAAGATGTATACATCGCAATGGATGCAGCCACTTCAGAATTTTATGATGAGAAGAAAAAATTGTATCATTTTCATAAGTCAGATGACAAAAAATTGACTAATGATGAGATGGTAGACTATTGGAAAACATGGTGTAAAAAATATCCTATTGTATCTATTGAAGATGGTATGCAAGAAGATGATTGGGATGGTTGGAAAAAATTGACCACCGCCTTGGGTGATAAAATTCAATTGGTGGGGGATGATTTATTCGTAACCAATGTAGAAAGACTAGCTAAAGGAATCAACAGTGGTGTGGCAAATTCAATTCTGGTAAAAGTAAACCAGATTGGTACTTTAACAGAGACAATCGAATCGGTAAATTTAGCACATAGAAATTCTTATACTTCTATCATGAGTCACAGAAGTGGTGAGACTGAAGATACCACCATTGCAGATTTGGCGGTGGCATTGAACTGTGGACAAATAAAGACAGGCTCTGCATCTCGTACGGACAGAATGGCCAAATACAATCAGTTATTGCGCATTGAAGAGGAATTGGGGCCAGTAGCTTATTTCCCAGGAAGAGATTTTAAGTACAGTAACTAGAACTTTATCTTCATTTTACTTTACTATACAATTCAGCAAACGCTGTGCATATTAAATTGACTTAGTAGCTCATCGTTTTGTAATTAGGTCTAACTTTGCAATAACATTTGATTGGTGAATTGATGCAAAAAATAATAGAATTTTATAGAGGCCTTCCCGCATTTCTTAAAAACAAATATTTCGTTTGTTTGTCGCTTTTCCTTTTTTGGATGTTGTTTTTTGATGACTACAACATGATTTTTCAATGGAAAAAATCGCAGGAATTGTCAGAGATCAAAGTGAAGAAGGAGTATTATGAAAAAGAGATTAAGCAGGTGAATCAAGATAGAAAGGACTTGTTTAGCAATAGTGATAATATGGAAAGATATGCTCGGGAGAACTATCTGATGAAGCGTGAGGATGAGGATATTTTTATCATAGAAGAAAATTGATATGAGATTATTTTATGTTGCTGTTGTTTCGCTATTCTTACTGTCGTCCAATGTTATCATCAACGCACAAACAAGAAATGACAGCACGAATAGTGTCACAAAGTTTATGTTTAATATCCATGGCTTGGAGCCAGCTTTGAATTTTCAGTACGGTTTTTCAAAAAGTTTTTCGTTGATGTTCCAAGGCGGTATAACAGGTGGCGCTTTATTTTCTTTTAATGGTGCGATTCCTGTCATTAATTATTTCATAGCGCCAAAAGCAATTGGACAATTCAGGTATTATTATAATTTTAACAAGAGAGTACGAAAAGGGAGAGTGACAAGTCGTAATTCGGCTAATTATGTCGCTCTACATGTACAGTATATTTTTAGACCAATTGTTAAAAATTTCATACAGTTTTATCCAGGACGTTTCTCTGCTGGTCCAGTTTGGGGGCTACAGCGCACCTCGAAGAAAGGTTTTAATTTTAATTTTTTCGTCGGACCTGGTGTTTCAGTTACAGAGAAGATAAATTATACAAGGAGGGGAGGAACAGTTCATAATGGAAATTTGATAAGATTTAACATTACATTGGGTGTAACGATTGGTGGTACCATCTTTTCTACTGCCAGACTTAAAAAGACCCAGAAACTTATTGATTTTGCTGATTAATTGAGCTTCTAATTCAATTTTGAAATTTTATTTTTTTTCTTACCTTTGCAATCCCACAAAGGGTCGGTTGGCCGAGTGGCTAGGCAAAGCTCTGCAAAAGCTTCTACGACGGTTCGAATCCGCCACCGACCTCAATTAAAAATCCTGTACTGAGAAGTGCAGGATTTTTTTTATTTTACAGCATGGAAAATCAAGTAGGAAAATCAATAAAAATTCGTGCCTATGAAAACTTTCATATTGTACTTTGGTAGGTAAAAGATATGAGTTGGGCATAGCTTTGGCGTCCTCTCGGCTTGGCAATGATTTTACCTACCTTACTTGTTGCAATCCATCTTACTTGGCAGTCAAGAGATAATCTTTCAGAATTGCTGCACAATTCTGCTATTTGTTGTTGGTTTTGTGCCAATTCTTTTTGGATGGTAGGAGATTTTTATTTTGAAGATAGCTTACGTCAATATGCTAAAATCTTTTTTATAAAAGGACTTTGTGTGATTGGTATCTATTATTTTTATGTGCTTCCAAAGAAACTTTTTTTAGTAGATACGATAAGGAGATTACATAGCAACAGGTTGATGTATACTTTACAATTGTTTCTTCATGAATTGACTCACTAAATGTAAGGGTATAATTTTCAACATCAAAAATGAGCAGAAGGCACATAAAGTCACGAAACATAGAGATAGAAGAAGGTTGAACTCAAAATGAATACAAAGTAAGCAGCACAAAATTAAACAGAGGAGGTAGCCACCCAATTTTGAAACTTCTTTGACCGAGAATTTTAATTTATACTTTATTATCACAAATAAAATTTGAAGACTTGCAATAAAAAACTGCGTGATGAACGTAGCCCAGGTAGCTCCTAATGCTTTATACTTGGGGATTAGAAATAAGTTGAGACTAAGATTAATAAGCAAGCCAGCAAATGCTAATAGGTTAAAGAGCTTCAGATGGCCACCTGCAGTTAGTAAAGTTCCATAAACATAAGTCATTGACACTGCAACAAAAGAAATCATCAACAGCTGAAAAATAATGGACCATTCATCATTTGCCTGGTCATACAAGATTGGCATCAGCTTGTCTGCAAAGAAAAAAGAAAGTACGGCAACTAAAGCGGACGCAGAAAAGAGTAGATAAGATGCCGTTTTGGTGAGTTCTTCAATAGATTCTTTTTTGAAAATCATGCTTGAAAACAAGGGTAATAATAAAGTAGCGAAGAGATAGGCAATCATGTTAGAGGCATCGAATAAACGATAGGATGCTGCGTAAATACCAGCCTGCTCTTTCCCATCGACCAACATTTGCTCGATCATAAATCCATCTAATCGGTAGTATAAAGTCATCAGTATGCCAATAATTGCAAAAGGGTAACTCATCAGTAGCATTTTTTTCATCACTACAAAATTAAATTGATACTGAAAAGTTTTTGTTTTGGAGATAGAAATAAACATTGCCAATAAAAGTGTGATAGCTAATGCAAGTGTTTGGGCATAAATAAAGTGCATGATATCGAGTGAGGCCCCAAAAGGATGCACAAAAATTAGAAGGCAGCAAAATAGGATAGCGAGTAATCGATCGCAGACTGAAAGTAAGCTATCAATTTTAAAAAGTTGGAGAGCTGCAATATTCGATCTGAAATATAGAATAAAATTGAGTAAAATTAGATTGACGATTAGCCAGTACAACATGCTGTATTGCTCTTCGTCAAACGAGGTGAAGTAGGCCAAGCCAACGGTGATTCCGACATAGAAGACAGAGAATAGTAACTTAATATTGAGAATAGCACTTGCATGTGTGGAGATGAAAGTGCTATCGCGTGAGGCTTCTCTGTTATTAAAATTGTTGATTCCAGCGTCTAAGATGATATGAAAAAGATAAGAGAAGTTGAAAACAGCGAAATAAGCACCATACAATATAGGTCCTGATTGATTTTGCACATAGCGATCAATTCCCAGTATCCAAAGTGGTTTCACTAATAGATTTGCAAGAATTAGAAAGAATAGATTTCCTAAAAATTTTTGTCGCATTGTTTAATTAAAGGTTTAAAATTAGGTATTATTGCCTACGAATGTATGAGTGTGTTATATGTATAAAAGGAAAATAGCGGTAAATACAAGATTTTTGATCAAAAATAAGCTCGAAGGAATTGGATGGTTTACTTATGAAACACTTCTCCGAATGAGTACGGAGCATCCAGACACTGAGTTTCACTTTCTTTTCGATCGTCCTTATGATGCTTCTTTTATCTTTTCAAAAAATGTAGTACCACATGTTTTGTTTCCTCCAGCTCGGCATCCTTTTCTATGGTATCTCTGGTTTGAATGGGCGGTGACTAAAAAGCTGAATGCGATAAAGCCAGATTTGTTTTTTTCGACAGATGGTCATTTGTCACTCAGAACCAAAGTACCGACCTTATTGGTGATTCATGATTTAGCCTTTGAGCATTATCCTCGTTTTATCAATAAATTGGCAAGCCTTTATTATCGTTATTATACACCACTTTTTGCCAAAAGAGCGAGGATGATCGCCACAGTTTCTACCTTTTCAAAGAATGATATCTGTAAGCAATATGAAATCGCAGAAGATAAAGTAGTCGTGGTAAATAATGGAGCTAAGGATACCTATAAACCGTTGTCTATTGATGAGATAGATAGTGTAAAGAAAGAGTACACCAATGGCAAAGACTATTTTTTATACGTGGGAGCGATACATCCACGTAAGAATGTAAAAAATATTTTTCTTGCATTTGACCAGTTCAAAAAGATAAGTGGCAGCAATATGAAATTGGTCGTTGCGGGTAGAAAAGCATGGCAAATGGATGATACTGAAGATTGTTTTGACCAAATGGTTTATAAGCAAGACGTCATTTTTACTGGTCATTTATTGCCCGAAGCATTGAGTAAAGTGATAGGAGCTGCTTATGCAATGATTTATGTATCCTTATTCGAAGGTTTTGGTATTCCTATTCTTGAAGCGATGAATTGTGATGTTCCTGTGGTAACTTCGAATGTAAGTTCTATGCCCGAAGTAGCGGGAGATGCTTGTTTACAGGTAAATCCACTGTCGTCGGAAGAGATTTGCAATGCGATGCAGCAACTCTATTCAGATAAGGAGCTACGAGCTCAATGCATCGAAAAAGGTCGCATACAAAGACAAAAATTTAGTTGGGCGATGACTACTAAAAAGTTGTGGGAGACAATCCTTGGTTTTTATCCTCATGAATAATACCAATACTATGCTTTTAAATCTTTTTTAGTGAGCCACCAATAAGAAAGTAGATTAAAGATGACACAATAAGCAATAACGCTATACATAACAATGCTTTCGGCAGGTAGATCGCTGTATCCTAATGGAATAGCAAGCATAGGATTGAGAATTAAATTGCCACAACCAGAAAAAGGTAATAGTTCTAAAGTTGAAAAATTTGTTGCCATACTAAGCACTACATCAATCATCCAAACCACTACAAACAAAAGCATTGAGATAATTCCTTTTTTGAACACCAAAGTGATGAAGTATGCCAAGGATAATAAACAGAAACATTTTATGAAGTGATAAAAAAGATAGTAGAGTTCTGTATTAAATATATCCATCGAGAATGGCTGAGACGACAATAGATTCATCAAAACAAACAGAATTAGTATAGAGAGTGTAGAATAGAGCGTAATGATTAGATGAATCAAAAGTTTTGATACATATAGTTGTTTACGAGACAATCCATCAATTACATTTTGTCTATAGGTATTAAACTGGTATTCATTGGTGGAATAGAGAATAACTAATAAAACTAAGAAAAAGTTAAAGTAACCTGCTAGATAGGTAATTGTATGCCAAGAAACATTGGTGGCTTTGATGCCATTAAACTCCATGAGATGGAATGCGATATAAAAGGCACCACACAAGATAAAGAAATATAGCGCCGAAAAAATCCAAAAGAAGGTGTATGGCTTAATTTTTTCCCATTCTATCTTTAATAATTTTGTCATAATATTTCTGCTATTTAGTGATTTCTAAAAATTGTTGCTCCAATGTTTTTTTAATTCTTGAAAGATGACTTAGAACGATCCCCTTTTCGAACATCACTTTATTCAAAATAGAATTCCCTATGTTTTCATTTAGAATCACCAGTAAAGTATCCTTTCTTTTTTCTATTTTGACTACAAATGGTAATAGTTCAAGCTCCTTTTCTAATAAGGATAAATCATCAGCTGCGATTTCTATTCGCCATTCCTCCTGATTGTTGTTTGTTTGTTGTTGTGTGCTTTTTGTACCTTTAGCTGGAGTGGCAATGCCAAATTGCGAAGCGAGAATTTCGTCTACTCTTCCAGCTGCAAGCACATTTCCTTGTTTCATCACCATCACGTTGGTACATATTTTTTCTATCTCGTCCAGTAGGTGACTAGCGATAATAATCGTTTTGCCTTCGTTTGCTAGACTCTGAATCAATTCGCGGACTTCAATAATCCCTTGTGGATCTAATCCGTTGGTCGGTTCGTCGAGAACAAGTACTTTTGGATTTCCCAGAAGCGCTGCAGCCATGGAGAGTCTTTGTTTCATTCCTAAGGAAAATGTACGAAAAGCATGCTTTTTTCTTTCTAGTAAGTTGACCCTTAACAACACTTCATCAATATGACTAAATGGAACATCTTTGATGAGTGCGGCAATTTTTAGATTGCTCTCTGCACTCAGGTGTTGATAGAAATTTGGTGTCTCTAAAATTGACCCTATATGTTTTCTTTGATTGGAACCGGCTTCAGAGTCGAACCAACTATAGGTTCCACTATCTTGAGCAGTAACATCTAGAATCATTCCCAGTGTCGTTGTTTTGCCACTTCCATTAGGGCCGAGAATCCCAAAAACTTGTCCTTCTTCCACCTCAAATGAAATATTGTTCGCAGCAATCAAACTGCCATATTTTTTTGTTAATGAATTTACTTTTAAAATCATTTTAGTTTTATTTCAATAACTAATGTAAACAATATAGCTTTATCTTTTCCAATTGAATAGAAAGAAAGCAGTAATTTTTATAATTTTTTTTGAAATTGAACAGCAATGCTGCAAAAATATAGGCATAAAAATAACATAGAAGCAGGTTGTGATGAAGCAGGGAGGGGCTGTTTGGCTGGACCCGTCACAGCAGCAGCAGTTATTTTACCAAAGCGATTTTCTCATCCGTTATTAAACGATAGTAAAAAAATGACAGAGGCCAATCGATTTTTGTTAAGAGAAATTATTCAGGAAAAGGCATTGGCTTATTTTGTTACGCATGTTACACATACAGAAATTGATCAAATTAATATTTTGAATGCAAGTATCAGGGCCATGCAACTTTCGCTAGATCAATTGAACATTCCTTTCGATTTTATTTTAGTGGATGGCAATCGATTTAAGCTTTATCGTGATATCCCTTATGAGTGTGTGATAAAAGGCGATGAGAAATTTATGAGTATTGCAGCAGCATCTGTTCTAGCAAAAACCTACAGAGATGATTTTATGGAAAAAATACACGAAGAATTTCCCATGTATGGTTGGCGAGAAAACAAAGGTTATCCTACTAAAAAGCATCGACAAGCCATTGAAAAATATGGCCCAAGCCCTTATCATCGAATGACTTTTAATTTATTAGGAGACAGGCAGCTAGAATTGTTTTAAAGATCATTCTATGTCTTTATTTTTGAGCTTTCTTATAAAAATAGACTGCAATAAAAAAGTAGACAAAATTTGGTATCCAAACACCAATAATGGCCGGTAGGTTAGCATTAATGGCAAAGGTGGTTGTAAATTTCATTACGATTTCGAAGGCAGCGCATAGGGCAATGCCAATCATGAGGTGATAACCAATACCACCTCTAGTTTTTCTTGAAGCAAGACTTACGCCCATCAAAGTAAATATATAAACGCTAAACGCAGCGGCTGTTCTTCGATACTTTTCAATTTCGAAATAGACATTTCCTTCGGCACCTGTCGCCTTTATCTCATCAATTTTCATGTTTAACTCTGTAGTAGTCATTTCATCGCTTCTCATAAAGGAAGTGAAAATTCGTGATGGGCTGATAACAAAAGTTGTATCAATGTATGCCCCACTGCGTATCAGATCTGAAGCATTGGGTTGAATGATTCTCTCCAAATAATTATACAATCGCCATTTTTGGACTTTTTTATTCCATTCCATTTTCTCAGCATGTAATTTGTATTGCAATTTGCCATTACTGATTCTTTCCAATGTCATCTTAAAACCAATGCTATCTTTCGGATTATAATTATCTACATAGAGATATTGATCGTTTCCGATTTGTCGATGCGCATTTTTGTTTTGATTATATCTTACCCTATTAATATAAGTATTCTCAAATTGTAGCCGTGCTTTGTTAGAAAGTGGTACAAACTTATTATTCCCAAAATAGATCACCACCATCAAAATAGTAGCGGTAATAAAGTAAGGTAGTAGGATTCGATTATAGCTAACTCCACCACTTAGCATAGCTATAAACTCAGATTTACCAGCCATTTGTGATGTAAAAAAGATAACAGAAATAAAGATAAAAAAATGAGCAAGAAGTGATCCGATGTACGGAATAAAATAAAGATAGTATTTGGTAGCCACATCAAAAAAGGATACGTGCTTCTCAATTAGGTCGGCTACCTTTTCGGTAAGATCTATCACAATAGCAATAGAGACCAACATCGCCATTATAAAAATAAAGGTGAATAGAAACTTTGAGATGATATACCAATCGATTTTTTTCAACATTTGCTATCTATAATCGCTGTGAAATTTGTGGTAAAATAGCTGTTTTCCATTCATGAAAGTTATCTGTTAAGATTTGTTTCCTTGCTTCTTGCACCAACCATAAATAAAAGCTTAAGTTATTTAGGGAAGCAATTTGTGCACCAAGATACTCTTTTGAAATCATCAAATGACGTAGATAAGATTTACTATGTCTTTTTACCGTAAGGCAATCACTATCGGGGTCTATTGAAGAAAAATCGTTTTCCCATTTTTTATTTTTAATATTGATGACTCCATTTTTGGTGAAAAGCATTCCATTTCTTGCATTTCTTGTCGGCATTACACAATCGAACATATCAATGCCTAAGGCAATGCATTCAAGAATATTTTGTGGAGTGCCTACCCCCATCAAATAACGAGGTTTTTCTACTGGTAAAATGGCGCAAACTAATTCTGTCATGCTATACATATCCTCAATGGGTTCTCCCACTGATAATCCACCAATTGCATTACCCTCTCTTTCCATGGAGGCGATAAATTCAGCACTTTCTTTTCGAAGTTCAGGGTATACCGAACCTTGTATAATAGGAAATAGTGACTGCGAATAACCATAAATATTGTCTGTTGCATCAAATCGATCACAGCATCTTTTCAACCATCGATGCGTCATTTTCATCGAATCTTTAGCATATTTATATTCGCATGGATATGGGGTACATTCATCAAATGCCATAATAATATCAGCCCCAATAATACGCTGAATGTCCATCACATTTTCTGGTGTGAATAAATGTTTTGAACCATCTATATGTGAACTAAAACGGGCACCTTCTTCCATAATCTTTCGTCTGTCGGATAGTGAATAGACTTGGTAGCCTCCACTATCTGTCAAAATAGGCTTTGACCAAGTATTGAATCGATGCAATCCACCAGCTGCCTTGATGATTTCAAGTCCTGGTCTTAAGTAAAGATGATAAGTATTACCCAAAATGATTTGTGCATTAATCTCCTCTTCCAGCTCTTTAAAATGCACTGCTTTAACGGTACCTGCTGTTCCAACAGGCATGAAAATGGGCGTTTCAATGGTGCCATGATCAGTAGTTATCAATCCTGCACGGGCTTTTGTTTTTATATCGGTATGTGATAAATCGAATTTCAATCCTTCTGATCTTTTAATTTTTTGTGAATGGAATAAGCTTCTAAAGCAATAACAACTGGGATGTTTTGAAAAATAAACTGTAATTTTATTGTCGTAAAATTACGCCTTTGTCCATATTTATTATTTTTATTTCTGCGCTATTTGTTCAGCAAATTTACCATCTTTTTGTTTTTTCAAGAATAGCATTTTATAAATCAGTACCAACAGGCACGAAAGCATTGCCAGCAGTCAGTTTGATTGTTTGTTGTAAAAATGAGAGAAGCAATATTGAAAAGCATTTACCTTTTCTTCTTTCGCAGCAATATCCTGCTTTCGAAATATTGGTTATGGATGACGATTCTAATGATGGTACTTTTGAATACATGGAGGAAATGAAATTGAGTTTCCCGTTACACGAAATACGATGTATTAGAGTTCAGAAGAAAATTGCCGGAAAGAAAGAGGTCTTGTTTGAGGGGGTGAAAGCGGCAAAGTATGAGTTTGTTTTAGTCACTGACGCCGATTGTAAACCTTCATCTAATCAATGGATACGTCAGATGGCAGAAGCATTGAATTCCGAAACAGCTATAGTGATAGGCTATGCTCCATTTAATGTCTTGGCAGGTAATGCTGTAAATTTGTTGTCCCGTTTCGAGAACTTCATCACTGCGTGTTTTTACTTCTCTTTTGCTATTGCAAGAATTCCATATATGGGTGTAGGAAGAAATATGCTTTTTAGAAAGAATTTATATCTGGAGGCTTTTGATAGAATTATAGAAACAGGAACACTCTCAGGCGATGATGATTTGTTTATTCAGTATGCTGCTAATAGAGAAAATTGTGAAGTTTGTATTGATTCAGATACTTTTTTGTATTCGGATGCCAAAACTAATTGGAGAGATTTTTTTCAACAGAAAGCTCGTCACATAAGTACCGGTTTCCATTACAAGAAGAGCTATTTGCTTATATTGTCTATGTATCCTTTAACTATGCTCCTCTTTATAAGCGCCTACCTCCGAATGTTTTTTTGTAAAGACAATGATTTTATTTTTGCAACTGTGGTTCTTAGCATTTATTTCTTAATGATATGGCAATTGAAGAAACGGGCTGCCGCCATTCTCCATTTTAATAGTCAAATGCCCATACTGATTATGGACATCTTTTTTTTACTTTATCAGATAATTTTAGTTATTTTACCATTCAAAAGAAAAAAGGCAAGGTGGCAGGAGAACAAGAACAATCGGAACGAACTAAAGATGACGCAGAACTAGTAAGAAGGGCATTGAAAGATGACCAGACAGCTATAAATCAGCTTCATAAGAAGTACAAGGACTCGATTTATATGGTGACTCTAAAAATTGTGCATAATCGTGAAGATGCTGAAGATGTGACAGCAACTGCATTTAGTAAGGCCTTTCTCAATCTGACTAAATTTAGTTTTGACTTTGCATTTAGTACTTGGTTGCATAGAATAGCCACCAACACCAGTATAGATTTTTTGCGTAAAAAAAGATTGCATGCTGTTTCTCTTGATGCGACTATTCCTGGTGAGGAAGGCGAAGGTACCACCATTGATGTAAAAGATACCAAGCTAGATCCTGAGGCAGATATGGTTAAATCTCAAAGAAAAGCCATGATTAGAATTGTTATCTCTTCCTTGAAACCCAATTATCAAGAGCTGATAGAGATGTTCTATTTTCAAGAAAAATCTTATGATGAAATAGAGAAGGAAACAGGACTTCCTCTAGGTACCATTAAAGCTCATTTATTCAGAGCCAAAGAAGCTCTTTTTAAGGAGATGAAGAGTAAAAATCTGGATAATATTTATTAGATAAATCTACTCATTGAATGCCATTTTTAAATGCGATGTTCTCTGTGTGGACAGCATTAAAGCCAAGTTATATGAGCGCCTTACTTAAAAATTATTTTCCAGAACTTTCTGATCACCAATTGGATTGCTATGACAATCATCAGGAGTTATTACTTGAGTGGAATGAAAAAATTAATTTAATTTCGAGAAAGGATATTGCCGAATTCGAAGTGCATCACCAATTACATTCATTGGCCATTTGTAAAGTATTAAAATTTGTTGCTGGCACCAAAATCATTGATATAGGAACCGGTGGTGGTTTCCCCGGTATTCCCCTAGCTATTTTTTACCCAGAATGTGAGTTTACATTAGTAGATTCTATAGGTAAAAAAATAATGGTAGTACAAGATTTGATAGAGAAATTAGGTCTAAAAAATGTTCAAGCTTTTCCTAAACGTGGAGAAGAGTTAAAAGAAAAATTTGATTTTGTTACGAATAGAGCTGTAGCTCCCGTTTCAGATATCATGCGTTGGACGCATAAATTAATTAGTCCAAAACAGCTGAATGCTATACCCAATGGAATTCTTTGTTTAAAAGGTGGCGATCTGAGAGAAGAGGTCAAAGAATTTAAAAAGTACTCGATTATATTTCCAATCAAAGATTATTTTAAGGAGGAGTACTTCGAAGCCAAAAGTGTAGTTTATATTCAGGGATAGATTGCTCAGGATTAAATAAGTCGAATCCCTTCTTCTTCTATCAGAATACATTTATCTTTATAGAGGGCTCCAATCGCTTTTTTAAAAACCTTCTTACTAACACCAAATTTTTTGTAGATTAATGCTGGTTCGCTTTTATCAGTAAAATCTAAAAATCCATTCGCATTTTTTAACTTTGCCAAAATGAGTTCCTGTATCGGTTCTGTCGCTTCATAGCCGTGTCTTTGAAGCATGACGTCTATCTTGTTTTCAGCTCTAATCAACTTAATAAATCCCTTGATGGCATCACCTGCTTTGAGCGCAGTAAATACTTCATTGGCATATATTAAACCCTTGTGTTTATGATTGATAATAACGTTGTATCCTAAATCAGATTTATCGATGACCAATAAATTGACTTCTTCTCCCACATCAACAGACAAGTTGCTGTTGTCTAAAAAGTTATTGATTTTGGTGGTTCCTATGAGTCGATCGGTCATTAAATCTATTAACAAATAAATCATATAAAATCTAGCTGCTATCAAATTTTGATTCTGATGTCTGTATGGAACTAATAATTCTTTCGGCATGCCCCAATCCATGAAAGCACCGGTATCATTAACATCTCTAGCTTCCAGCCAGGCGAACTCTCCTAATTTAATTTTCGGCATTTGTAGGGAGGCAACGAAATTGCCTGCATTGTCCTTGTAAACAAATACATCGCAAAGGCTATTTAATTCTAATTGATTAGATTCATCATTATTTGGCAATAGCACTTGAGTTTGTTTATCATCCACCAATACATATCCATTTTCTGTTTTTTGTTCAACG
>CAMBZT010000050.1 GCA_945872405.1 Chitinophaga pinensis
GTAATCCGCTACCTTACGAACAAACATGCCACCTAATGCACCATCCACCACTCTGTGGTCATATGAGTGCGATAAGAACATCATTTGACGAATGCCAATAAAATCGCCATTCTCTGTTTCTATTACTACTGGCTTTTTCTTAATGGCACCTACCGCCATTATCGCTACTTGAGGTTGATTGATAATAGGTGTTCCCATCACATTACCAAATGAACCAACATTGGTCATGGTGTATGTACCACCACTAATTTCATCAGGCGTCAATTTGTTAGCTCTTGCTCTATTTGCTAAATCATTTACTTTTTTAGCAATACCTAACAAATTTAACTGGTCTGCATGCTTTATCACAGGCACAATTAAATTGCCACTTGGCAAAGCAGCTGCCATACCAATATTGATATCTTTTTTGATGATAATATTATTACCATCTAATGAACAGTTAATATTTGGAAAGTCTTTTATTGCCTTCACAATCGCCTCAATAAATATCGGGGTAAATGTTAGATTCTCTCCCTCTCTTTGCTTAAACTTATTTTTCCATCTATCTCTCCAGGTCACAATATTGGTAACATCTGCTTCTACAAATGAAGTGACGTGAGGCGAAGTCTGCTTCGACATCACCATGTGATCGGCAATCAATTTTCGCATTCTATCCATCTCAACAATCTCAACATTCCCTCCGTATGACTTAGCTATTGCCACTTTAGCAGGCTCAGAAACTACTTTAGCAGTAGATACTGGTATCGACGCAGGATCCGTTTTTCTAGTGCTGACATAACTTAAAATATCTTGCTTTGTTACTCGACCATTTGCGCCTGTTCCAGCAAGATTCTCTAATTCTGTCATGCTTATTTTTTCTTCTCTAGCAATATTTAATACTAGTGGCGAATAAAATCTGGCTTCCCCATTTCCATTGCTTGGTACGGCAATATTTTTTAGCTCCTCCACTGTTGAAGGTACAGTTGCTACAAAGGTTTCTGTACTTTTTACTTCTTCTTTAATTATTGGAGTCGATACAACAGGACTTGACGAAACCGCACCTGTTTCAATCAGAGCAATAACCTTACCTATCTCAATCGTTTCGCCTTCTGCAAACATTATTTTTGAGAGCGTCCCAGCAAATGGCGAAGGCACCTCACTATCCACTTTGTCAGTCGCAATCTCCAACACTGCCTCATCAAGCGCTACCACTTCGCCTTCCTTCTTCAGCCAGCGCAAAATCTTCGCTTCCATGATACTTTCCCCTAATTTGGGCATTACTAACTCAGCTGCCATATCTATATTTTGAATAAATTAATTTTAAAATTTACAGAGTGCAAAGTTAGTCAATATAAAGTAAAAGTAAAAATGAAGCAATGTAGTGAGCATTTTTGTATGGCAGTCCCTACGGGCCATGTGTTTCGCTTGTAGTCCATGCCTCGATAATCATCTTTTGACATGGAGCTACCGCTACACCCACTACTGCGGAATTTGATACCTATCAAAATTGAGTTTACTTGAAATATATTCCAATTGGAACATCTATATTGTCAGACAGAATACTTTATTAAACTAGATGAGCTTTTCGCATTCATCAATAAAACACTTCATCTGAAACATCGCATAAGTAGTGGTCAATGCAATATTATCTGCTCTATTTTGTGTCAATTGATATCGCTTGGTTTGCATTTTATCTTTACGACCAACACATACAAATACAGTCCCGACAGGTTTTTCAGGCGTACCTCCTCCTGGACCTGCTACACCAGAAATCGCAATTCCATAATCAGTGTTCATCTTCAACAAAATACCTTGCAGCATTTCCTCAACAGTTTCTGAGCTTACAGCCCCAAATTTTTCTAGCGTCTCCGCCTTTACACCCAATTCACGCTGCTTCACTTCATAAGAATAGGTCACTAAAGAACCTTCATAATATGCTGAACTTCCTGGCACAGACGTTAAAGCAGCAGCCACAGAACCTCCAGTACAACTTTCTGCAGTTGAAATCGTCTTACCATATTTCTTTAACAAATGTCCTAAAGCCTCTTCTAACTTCAACTCATCATAGCCATAAACATAAAAAGAGATACGCTCTATAATCTTTTCACTAATTACCGTAATTTCTGAAATCAGTTGAGTAGCTTCCGTAGATCTACCTGTTAAACGCAAACGTACTGCGCCTAAATGCGGGAGATAAGCCAATTTAATGTGAGGGGGCAATGAGTCTTCAATATCAGCAATCTTTTCAGCAATATAGGATTCACCTAATCCAACAGTCATTATATTTTTATGATGAATAAAAGGCAATGCATAATTTCGCTGTAATCTAGCAAGAATATGATCCTCAATAATGTGTTTCATCTCATGAGGCACCCCAGGCATAGAAAGTAAAATTTTACCTCCTTTCTCAAACCACATGCCTTTAGCCGTACCTCGTTCATTAGGTATCACCTCACAATTCTCAGGCAAGTATGCCTGCATTTTATTGCTTTCGTTCATCTCCCTACCTCTTTGTTTAAAGTAGGCAGCTAACTGAGCCAGCAACTCTTCCTTCAAAACCAATGGTGTGCTAAAATATTTACAAAGTGTTGCCTTTGTAATATCGTCTTTTGTTGGACCTAATCCACCAGTCATAAAAACAATATCACTTTGATTCATTGCCTTGTCAACGGCTTCAAGTATGTGCCTCTCATCATCAGGAATGGAAATCACTTCATGTATTTTTATCCCAATTTCATTTAGCTTATTCGCCATCCATGCTGAATTCGTATCAACGATTTGTCCAATTAAAATTTCGTCTCCTATAGTTATAATCGTTGCTAACATTATTTTTTATATTTTTGGCAGGCTATTTGAATGACCTTCATTAATTAAATTCAATATTATGAAAAAATACATCATTACACTTACAATTATTTGCACGCTTTTGTTTCAGACTAACGCACAAACAAGCAGCAAAGATAGCAAGACTAGTGGGACCTCTACTTCTAGTGGAGGGACAACTGTCACCGATATTTTAAATCGCGCAGGAAGTCTTTTGGGTGGCGCAGGTGGCTCAGATATCCTCAATAACGCACAGTTAGAAGGAGGAATGCGTGATGCCTTAACTCAATGCCTTACCAACGGTACCAATTCAGTTGCTGTGAAGGATGGTTTTTTTAAAAACATTGCCATCAAAATACTATTTCCAAAAGAAGCAGCTAATGTTGAATCTACCTGTAGAAAGTTTGGTTTTAACAGCATCTGTGATCAATCCATTGAAAAATTTAATCTTGCTGCAGAAGATGCCTCCTCAAAAGCAAAACCCATCTTTGCAAACGCCTTAAAACAGATGACAATCAAAGATGTATCTGCTATCTTATTAGGGGCAGATAATTCATGTACAGAATATTTTAAGAAAACCACAACGGCTCAGTTAACAACAGAATTTTCGCCTGTGGTGAACAATAGTTTAAGTACAGTGGGTGCTACACAAGCCTGGGCTTTATTGATGAAAAACTATAACAAAATTCCCTTTGTAAAGCCAGTGAATGTCGATTTAGGACAATACGTCACAGGCAAAGCAATAGATGGTCTATTTTATATGATTGCGAAAGAAGAATTAAAAGTTAGACAAAATATCTCTAGCAGAAGTACTCCTTTAATGAAAGATGTTTTCAACTGGGTGGATAAACATAAGAGTGGTATTAAATAAGCATGTTTCTAACACAAGATTAGAAAGTGAAATTTGAACCAATCATTTGGCTTTCTTTCTTTTCTAACAGTCTTATATTCTAGAGAGAAAGAATTATATTTGCCCTTCAACTCTAAGTATATTGAATGTATAAGCACAAAAAAGTAGTCGTCGTTTTACCTGCCTACAATGCAGCCTTAACATTGGAAAAGACCTATAATGAGATTCCTTTCGATATAGTAGATGAAGTGATTCTATGTGATGATGCAAGCAAAGATCATACTGTTGAGGTAGGTAAGAAACTAGGCATTAAACACATCATAGTTCATGAAAAGAACAAAGGTTATGGTGGCAACCAGAAATCCTTATACAACAAAGCCCTTGAAATTGGAGGTGACATCATCATCATGCTACATCCCGATTATCAATACACTCCAAAGTTGATACCTTCTATGGTAAATATTATTGGAGAAGAACTATATGACTGTGTACTTGGTTCAAGAATACTTGGAATGGGTGCTCTTGCAGGTGGCATGCCCCTATATAAATACATTGCTAATCGTTTCTTGACTTTTACACAAAATTTGCTTGTAAATCATAAACTGTCAGAGTATCATACTGGCTATCGTTCCTTTAGTAAAAAAGTATTGCAAGAAATTAATTTTGATGCGAATAATGATGATTTTGTTTTTGACAATGAAATGCTTTCTCAGATTATTTATAAAGGCTATGGAATTGGAGAAGTAACCTGCCCCACTAAATACTTTGACGAGGCATCTAGCATCAACTTTAGTAGAAGCACCAAGTATGGACTAGGAGTATTAAGGGTTTCAATCAATCACCGCTTATGTAAATGGGGATTGTTAAAATTAGAAATTTATAAATAATCAATTCTTAAAAGCATATAATTGAAAAAAATACTAGTAGCAAACAGAGGAGAAATCGCATTACGTGTCATGCGAAGTGCAAGAGAAATGGGAATAAAAACAGTGGCCGTATATTCTGAGGCGGATAGAAATTCACCTCATGTTCGCTATGCAGATGAGGCAGTATTATTGGGACCTCCGCCATCTAATCAATCTTATTTGTTGGGCGACAAAATTATTGAAGTATGTAAGGAATTGAATGTGGATGGTATTCATCCAGGCTATGGATTCTTAAGTGAAAATGCTGTTTTTTGTCAAAAAGCAACTGATGCAGGCATTAAATTTATTGGACCTTCTCCGGATGCAATCACCATAATGGGAAGTAAACTAGCTGCAAAAAATGCTGTAGCAAAATTCAATGTCCCCTTGGTTCCTGGAACGGAAGAAGCAATAACAGATATTGAAAAAGCAAAAGTTACTGCAGCAGAAATCGGCTTTCCTATTTTAATAAAAGCAAGTGCTGGTGGAGGTGGTAAAGGAATGAGAATTGTTGCTAATATTGGAGAGTTTGAAGAGCAAATGAACATGGCACAAGGTGAAGCGCGTTCTTCCTTTGGTGATGATGCTGTTTTTATTGAAAAATATGTGACATCGCCCAAGCATATAGAAGTACAAATTTTAGGAGATGAACATGGTAATATTGTCTATCTCTTTGAAAGGGAATGTAGCATACAAAGAAGACATCAAAAAGTGGTAGAAGAAGCACCTAGTCCCGTTATTAGTCCAGAACTTAGAAAAAAAATTGGCGAAAGTGCCGTCAATGTTGCTAGAGCTTGCAACTACTATGGCGCTGGAACAGTAGAATTTATTGTGGATGAACAACTGAATTTTTATTTCTTAGAGATGAATACCCGCTTGCAAGTAGAACACCCCGTAACCGAAATGATCACTGGGTATGACATAGTGAAAGAGCAGATAAAAATTGCACGAGGAGAAGTGCTTTCTTTTAATCAGGAAGACTTAAAAATAAATGGTCATGCCATCGAAATTCGCGTTTATGCTGAAGATCCAACAAATAATTTTTTACCTGATATTGGCACACTCACCACCTACAAAAAACCAGAAGGAAATGGAATTCGTGTTGATGACGGATTTGAAGAAGGAATGACCATTCCTATTTATTACGATCCTATGATATCCAAATTAATAGTGCATGGCAACACACGTGAAGATGCGATTGATAAGATGGTTCGTGCCATTGACGAATATAAAATAACTGGGGTAAAAAACACCTTAAAATTCTGCAAATTCGTTATTCAACATGAGCAATTTAGAAGTGGTAAATTTGACACGCACTTTGTTCAGCAATATTATGAGCCTTCACTACTGGCGGTTGAGAATGAAGATGAAATGTTGGTTGCGGCAATGGTGAGTACTCTTTTGATGAATCAACCAAATTCTACTTCCACCGAATTAGCTACAGATAAAAATCAAAGATCAAACTGGAAATCAAATCGAAGTAATCTTAGATAAAGGTAGACAGATTCTATACTTTTCTATAGTTGCTAAAAAGACTATTCCACTGCATCGCCAAGACGCCTAGTACTGCTTCTTTAATAATTCCCTTGCTCATCTTCGAAATACCTTCAACTCTATCAACAAAAAGAATAGGTACTTCTTTAATCCAGAATCCTAATTTTTTCGTTGCAAATTTCATCTCAATTTGAAAAGCATAACCAATAAATCTGATTTTACTTAAATCAATGGTCTCCAATACTTTTCGTTTATAACAGACAAATCCGGCGGTAGTATCATGCACACCCATCCAGGTAATCATTCTTACATACAAAGAAGCGCCTCTAGAAATCAAAACACGATCGGCAGGCCAGTTTTTTACCGCACCACCTTTAATATATCGTGAACCAACCGACATATCTGCACCATCTAACTTACAAGCATCAAGCAGTCGAATTAAATCTTCTGGATCATGACTAAAATCACAATCCATTTCCATAATATATTCATACTTATTGGCAATTGCCCAATCAAACCCTTTTATGTAGGCTGTTCCGAGCCCTAGCTTACCTTTTCGTTCTATCAAATGTAAGACATCAGGATAAGACAATTGTAATTCTTTAACTATCGATGCCGTGCCATCAGGAGAACCGTCATCAATAATTAAAACATGAAAAGGATAAGTCAGAGAAAATACTTTTCGTATCATCTTTTCTACATTTTCCTTTTCATTATAGGTAGGAATTATTACAATGGCTTCTTTCATAATCAAGCACTAAAATAAGTCAATTCAAACAATTTTTATCATGTAGGAGAAATCAAAAAGTCAAATTAAGATTGTTTAACCTAAATAAGAAGACAAAAGCAAAAAAACTAACTTAAAATGCTCTCAGAAATCGCTGTTATATTCATTCCATCAAAATTACCACTTGACATTAACAATAAATTTTTCATCTGCCAATCCTGGGAACGAATAAAATTTTCAAGCATCACCTTACTACTGAAAACAATAAGATTATCGCGATGAAAACCTTGTCTGATATCATCTTCAGTAATCATGCTGAGTTTTTTTAAGGCCAATACTTCCGGAGAATAGAATACAATAGCGATATCTGCTTGAGCCATACTATCTTTATATTCATGCAAAAAGTCTTTACTCAAGCTGCTAAATGTGTGGAGCTCCATTACAGCCACTAATTTTCGCTGACTAAATTGCTGCTTTACAGCGCTGACAGTTGCCTTCAATTTAGAGGGCGAATGCGCAAAATCTTTATAGATAACCGCTTTATTATTTTTACCGACTAAAGTAAGTCGATTCGCAGCACCTTCAAAGGTTTGTATTGCTTCATAAAAGACAGTTTCATCAATACCTGCTTGAACACAAGCATTCTTAGCTGCCATTAAATTTTGCAAATTATGTTTACCAATGATGGATAATGGGACTTTTCTATCTGTCAAAATCAAATAAGAAACATCATCAATAATCTCAAATGCGGGGGTATGATAGGCGATCTTGATGGCACTATTTTTTACCACATCAACCACACTAACAACCTCTTTATCCTCCTCACAATAGATGAGAGAACCTTTTGGCTCAATACTTTCGGAGAACAGAAGAAACTGTTTGACATAATCTTCATATACAGGAAATACATTGATATGATCCCAAGCAATTCCACTGATGATGGCAATATCTGGTTTGTAGGATAAAAATTTAGGTTCAAAATGAATGGCACTACTCAAATATTCATCGCCCTCAATGATGATTATAGGCGTCTTATCTGACAACCTAACGTTGGTGGCAAAGCCCTTTAACTGCGAACCCACCACATAATCAAAATCTTTGTTGCAAAAGTTGAGCACATGCATAATCATAGAGGTGATAGTGGTTTTCCCATGACTACCGGCCACTACAATCCTAAGCTTATCCTTGCTATTTTCGTATACGTATTGTGGAAAAGAGTAGATTTTCAATCCTAACTCTTGTGCTTTTTTAAGTTCAATATTGTCTTTTCGAGCATGCATCCCCAAAATAATAGCATCAATATCATTTGTGATATTGGATTCAAAAAATCCCATCTCTTTGGGCAATATCCCTACTTTCTCTAAATTTGATTTGGCTGGATCAAAAATATGGTCATCAGATCCAGTTACTTGAAATCCTTTATCCTTCATACTTAGAGCCAAGGCATGCATAATAGCTCCCCCAATCGCAATAAAATGTATTCTCATTAGATAATATTTTTTGAATAATATTCGTTCACCAAATTAAGGCGAAAGTTACAAAGCATCCATTTAATAATTAAGTCTTTGTATAAACAATAGTTTTGTTAATTTTGCAATCGATAGTAAATCAAATTCAGTACAATGAAAAATTTAAAAACAAAATTGACTTTTCTTATGTTGGTTATTTTTATTATAAGCATATCACTTTCTGCTTGTCAAAGACAAACGTGTCCAACATATTCGAATTCAAAAGGATTTAGATAATTGATTTAACCATTACCATTTAAAAATACAAAAATGAAAAATATTAAGTTAAGGATGGCAGTATTATTGTTTGCAATGTTTGTAGTTTCTATCTCTCTTTCTTCTTGCAATAGACAAAGCTGTCCTGCAAACTCTGCTAAAGGATTTAGATAATAGATGATACATTGGGAAGAACTTACCAATCTAGCTCAGCTGGACAATATCGACGACGCATCTCTTAAAAAACCAATACTGATTTTTAAACACAGTACGAGATGTAGCATTAGTCGAATGGCCCTTAAACGTTTTGAGCATGAATATGACATCGATGCCACATCTTTGAAATGTTACTTTCTAGATTTATTAAATCATCGGGATGTTTCTGATGAAATAGCGAATCGCTGGCATGTCAGACATCAATCACCGCAAACGCTTCTTATAAAAGATAAAAAAGTAGTAGCTCACTCATCACATGATGACATAGACGCTAATGAAACCAAAAGTTTATTAAGCTAGGAAAATAGATTAGAATAAGCCGTTCAGCTCTGCTAATACCTTATTGACAACTGTTTCCATCTGATTTTTATCATCAACAAAATTGCAGTTGTCTACATCGATCACTAACATACGAGCATCTTCAAATTTGGTTGCCCAATTGTCGTAATATTCGTTCAGTTTTTTCAGATAATCCAACCTTAAATTTTCTTCATATTCACGACCTCTCTTCTGAATTTGATTTACCAAAGTTGGAATTGAAGCCTTTAAATAAATTACTAAATCAGGTGGTTTAATACTTGAAGAAATCGTTTCAAATAAACTCAAATAATTTTCAAAATCACGGGTACTCATTAAGCCCATGGCATGCAAATTGGGAGCAAAGATCTGTGCATCCTCATAGATACTTCTATCTTGTATAATTACCTGCGATCCTCTTTGTATGTCTAATATTTGCTTAAAACGACTGTTCAAAAAGAATACTTGCAAATTAAATGACCATCTTGGCATGTCCTCATAAAAGTCATTCAAATAAGGATTATTTTCTACGTCTTCATATTGTGGCTCCCAACCAAAATGTTTCGATAATGCATTTGTTAAAGTAGTTTTTCCTGCTCCAATATTGCCTGCGATAACGATATGCTTGACCTCGTTTTTTAATTTTGCTGTTTTTGCCACTCGGTAGTATTTTAGTTCAAAAATAAGGTATTTTAGTGTAAAAAGTTTAACCCAATGAGGTCTTTCACGTCTTTTATCGTCTTTTGAGCACTCTCTCTTGCCTTTTCTGCCCCAATCTTAGCCACTTTACGAACATAGGCCTCATCAGATTGCAACTCCAATATTCGTTCTCTGAACGGCGTAACATATAGATTCATATCCTTTGCTAATTGCATCTTCATATCTCCATATCTAATAGAACAATTATTATAAGCCTCATTAAAAAACTGATAGGTTGACGCTTCAGAAACCATCTTCATCAAAAAGAAAATATTTTCAATTTCTAGTGGCTTAATTTGATTCGGAACACTTGGTCCACCATCTGTTTTAGAGGCTTTAATCTTTTTTAATATGTCTGCTTCATTATCTACTAAAAAAATAGCACTTTTACCATCATCACTCTTGCTCATTTTACCCATGCCATCTAAACTAGGCACACGCAATAATTCCTCTCCATTATTAAACGCTTGAGGTATTGGGAAATACTCCGTTTCATAATAATGATTAAATCTTTGAGCAAAATTTCTTGTCATCTCCAAATGCTGCATTTGGTCATCACCCACAGGTACCTTATTAGCCCTATGAATCAAAATATCTGCCGCCATCAGAACAGGATAAGTCAATAAGCCTGCATTGAGTGTTTGGCCTTCCTTTCGAGCCTTCTCTTTAAAAGTAACACATTTTTCTAGCTCCCCCTTATAGGCAAACATGTTTAAAAACAAGTACAATTCTGCAATCTCCGGTACATGACTTTGAATATAAATAGTTGCTTTTTCTGGGTCTACGCCAATTGCTAAATATTCGATTAACACATTCAAGGAACTATCTCGCAACATTGCTGCTTTGGTATGCGTAGTCAAGGCATGATAATCTGCTATAAAGTAAAAACACTTATAGTTTTCTTGCATCTTCACAAAGTTGATAGCCGCGCCCAAATAATTGCCTAAATGTAATTTGCCTGTTGGTCTTACACCACTTAATACCGTTTCCATAAGTGCGAAAGTACAAAAAAATACAAATCTCTAAACATTTCGTTTGTCATTTCCATTACATAACTATCTTTGTACAAATAACAAAGAGAATTCGACCATGAAAATAGATACTGAATTGGTAGATAAAATTGCAGAATTAGCAAAATTAGAATTTGACGAAAGTTCCAAAGCAGAAACCATCCTCAATTTAAATAAAATTGTGGACATGATTGGCAAGATTGACGAATTGAATCTAGAGGGTATCGAACCGTTAAAATACATGACAGAAGAAAACAATATTTGGCGAGAGGATATTATCAAGAAAGAAATTACCAAAGAAGAAGCCTTACGCAACGCACCCATGAAAGATTCCGATTTTATCAAAGTCCCTAAAGTGCTCAAATAGATGAATAGTAATGCTTCTATAATATCACTGATCAATCTTCGCAAAGATTATTTTTTGGGTAAAATGACGATTCCTGTTCTAAAAGATCTAAATCTTGAAATCGCAAAGAACGAATATGTAGCTTTGATGGGACCTTCTGGCTCTGGCAAGTCAACATTAATGAATATACTTGGTTGCTTAGATGTGCCTACTGGCGGTGAATACATCCTTAACAATAATAAGGTAAGTACCATGACTGATAATGAACTCGCAGCCATCAGAAATAAAGAAATAGGATTTGTATTTCAAACATTCAATCTACTTCCGCGTTTATCAGCGCTAGAAAACGTTGCCCTACCATTGATTTACGCTGGTATGTCAAAAAAAGAAAGAAATGCAAGAGCAGAAGAGGTTTTAGCAGCAGTGAATTTAGCAGACAGAATGGATCATAAACCAAATGAATTATCTGGTGGACAAAGACAAAGAGTGGCAATTGCACGCGCATTGGTAAATAATCCAGCCATTATTTTAGCAGATGAACCTACAGGTAATTTAGATAGTAAAACATCATTGGAGATTATGGCCATCTTTAAAAAAATTAATGAATCAGGGAATACGGTAATTTTGGTAACGCACGAAGAAGATATTGCACAGCATGCTAAAAGAGTGATCCGACTCAAAGATGGTGTGATAGAAAGTAGTATCATTAACAGCGAAGCCGCTAGACTAGGTTAAAAAAAAGCGATGAAAATATATACAAAAACTGGTGACAAAGGACAGACCTCTCTTATAGGTGGGACAAAGGTTTCAAAGGGGCATCTAAAAATTGAATCTTATGGTACGGTGGATGAGTTAAACTCATTTATTGGCGTGATTAGAGATTCTTTCACAGATGCAGACACAAACATTCTCTTAGAGAGAACTCAAAATAATTTATTCAATATCGGTGCGCAATTAGCTACTGTGGCAGGTACTACCAATAGCTATGTTCCCAAAGTAACAGAAGAAGAAATTGAAAGTCTAGAGAAAGCCATTGACAAAATGGATGAGTCCTTGACAGCACTACGTAATTTCATCTTACCTGGAGGTCATATTGCGAACTCCTATGCCCATGTTGCCCGTTGTGTCTGCCGTCGTGCAGAAAGATGTGTGGTACGACTTATGGAAGAAGAAGAGGTAGATCCGCTCATCATTAAATACATGAACAGATTATCAGATTATCTTTTCGCATTAGCAAGATTTATCTCTCATCGAAATGGCAGTCGGGAGGTAGAATGGAAAAAACACGAATAAGATAGGGTCAGTACTCGTAAAACCATTACGACCAAAGCACTTCCGACCATTAAAAACAATTTTCAGTAGAAATTAAAAGAACTAAAAAACACCATTTCCTAAAGAATCAGGTGTGCTTGAGCTATTTTCTAAAATTCATTTTGATTTCATTAACTTTGCAGCATGAAGAACATTAGAAATTTTTGTATTATCGCACATATTGATCATGGTAAAAGTACCTTGGCAGATAGGTTATTAGACATGACCAATTCCATTTCAGACCGAGACAAGATGGATCAAGTGCTCGATGACATGGATTTGGAGCGCGAAAAAGGCATTACCATAAAAAGCCACGCCATTCAACTAGATTATACACACAAAGGTCAGCAGTATATTTTTAATTTGATAGATACGCCAGGACACGTCGACTTTTCCTACGAAGTGTCGCGTTCCATTGCCGCCTGCGAAGGCGCTTTGTTATTGGTTGATGCCTCACAAGGAATACAAGCACAAACCATATCAAATCTATATTTGGCTTTAGAACATGATTTGAAAATCATTCCTGTATTGAACAAAATTGATATGGATGGTGCCATGATTGAAGAAGTAAGTGATCAAATTGTTGAATTGATTGGCTGCGATAGAGATGAAATCATTCCAGCTTCTGGAAAAACTGGACTTGGCGTTGATAAAATTATTGAAGCAATTATTGATAGAATACCACCACCCAAAGGAGATCCTGAAGCGCCTCTACAAGCCATGATTTTCGATAGCATGTTCAATTCTTTTAGAGGAGTAATTGCCTATTTCAAAGTAATCAATGGGACTATTAAAAAAGGCGAAAAAATTAAATTCTTTAATACCGGTGGTGAGTATCATGCTGATGAAGTTGGTGTGCTAAGAATGAAACCAGATCCACGAAATGAAATAAAGGCAGGCGACGTAGGCTATATCATCACAGGTATTAAACAAGCAAAAGAAATTAAAGTTGGGGACACGATTACCTCCGCCACTAATCCCTGTAAAGAAGGCATCAGAGGATTTGAAGATGTAAAGCCGATGGTATTTGCAGGAATTTATCCAATGGAAAATGATGACTTTGAAGACCTTCGTGATTCATTAGAAAAGTTACAATTGAATGATGCTTCTTTAGTATGGGAGCCTGAATCGTCCATTGCACTCGGCTTTGGTTTTAGATGTGGCTTTTTAGGTTTACTACATTTAGAAATTATTCAAGAGCGATTAGAGCGTGAATATGATCAGGTAATCATCACCACCGTACCGCAAGTAACTTATCATTGTTTCACCACAAGTGGTGAAAAAATTATCCTTCATAATCCAAGTAGTTTACCAGACGTTACCCAAATAGACTATCTAGACGAACCATATATCAAGGCTCAAGTGATTACCAAGCCAGAATATATTGGAGCGATTATGAGCCTCTGTATGGAAAAAAGAGGGGTATTATTGAATCAGAGTTACCTAACCACGACTCGTGTAGAGCTGATGTTCGAGATGCCCATGGCAGAAATTGTATTTGACTTTTATGACAAATTAAAATCGATTTCGCGTGGTTATGCTTCTTTCGACTACCACATTACAGGTTTCAAACCAGGAGATTTAGTGAAATTAGATATCAAATTGAATGGCGAGAATGTCGATGCATTGAGTGCTATGATTCACAGAGATAAAGCCTACGACTTTGGTAGAAGATTATGCGAAAAATTAAAAGAATTGATTCCTAAGCAACAGTTCGTAATTGCCATTCAGGCTGCTATTGGTGCTAAGATTATTGCTAGAGAAACCATTTCGGCAATGCGTAAAGATGTAACAGCGAAATGTTATGGTGGAGATATCTCGCGTAAAAGAAAGTTATTGGATAAGCAGAAAAAAGGAAAGAAGAGAATGCGTCAGTTTGGTAAAGTAGAAGTACCGCAACAAGCATTTATGGCGGTATTAAAACTAAACGACTAAGCATATAGAATACAATCACTCTTGCAGTGAGCAAAAAATAATACCGATTGAAAAAGACCTTATTATTTTATGTTTTTCTTTTTTCTAACGTACTGCTATTTGCTACCGCAAAAGATAGTTTGAAGGCTATAGAAGGTCAACCCGTTTTTTCAACAATTATCACCACAACTAATGATACAATCTATTGTTATGTTGAGTATCACGACTATTTCAAAGAGTATGTTTCGTTGGGGAAATACAATAGCTTGATCTTTTGTTACAATCCTAGATTTTTTTTCCGACAGAGATTACAAATCAGCTATGCACAAATCCAATCCTTGTCTATTGGGAAAGATAAATATGCACGTATATTGGCTGATAAAGAAAAAATTGGAGTATTAGCAAAACTAGAAATAGATGGAGCCACCAAAGTATTTCATTATTTAATAGATGATTTCAGAGATATGAAAATGCGCGATAGTTCCTATACTAGCAACTTAGGATTTTCAGTGACCAAATATGATTTTGTGATACTCCAGAAGAAAGAGAATCAATTTCTTGTTTATGATTTAACAAATAGCCACAGAGAATTGACAGCTATTGCAATTACTGGCAACCATTCTTGCATATTTCATGAGGAGCAAATAAAATTAGAATTATCTTTGTTGAAACAGTCCTGTTCAATTTTTGATGGAAATTTATTTCCAGTAAAATACAATCTGAAGGAAATAAAAAAAATGATTCTTGCCACTAATAGTTGCCAATAAATTACTTGAATGAAAAAAGAATACGATAAAAAGAAACCTTTAATTTTAGTAACCAATGATGATGGAATCAATGCACCGGGCATGAAAGCCTTGGTAGAAGCTATGATGCCGCTTGGACATGTTGTGGTAGTTGCTCCAGACAAAGGTCAATCAGGTATGGGACATGCCATCACCATTCATCATCCCCTTCGCATACAAAAAGTAGAATATGCCTATGACATAGAAGCCTATCAATGCAGTGGTACACCAGTCGATTGTGTGAAGCTCGCTGTTGATATTGTCTTACATCGCAAACCAGATCTTTGCGTTTCTGGTATCAATCACGGATCCAACGCTTCGATTAATGTGATCTATTCAGGTACCATGTCAGCAGCTGTAGAAGCAGCCATAGATGGCATTCCAGCGATTGGCTTTTCATTGACTGATTTTCGGTACGAAGCTCATTTTGAACATAGTAAATCGTTCATCACCAAAATAGCACAGAACATGTTGGCAGAAGGTATGCCTGCTGGTACTTTGCTTAATGTAAATATCCCTTCGATACCCGCAACTGAGATTAAAGGAATTAAAGTTTGTAGGCAAGCCAATGCTAAATGGGTCGAAGAATTCGACAAAAGAAAAGACCCAAGAGGGCAACAATATTATTGGCTCACCGGCCGTTTTGTAAATAAAGACAAAGGAGAAGACACGGATGAATGGGCTTTAGCCAACGGCTATGTCTCCGTTGTACCGGTACAATATGATTTAACCGCACATCACGCAATAACACATATCAATGAGAACTGGAAATTTTGAAACTAAATTAAACAATATACCTTTCGGTATTTTGGTCGGTATGCTAGTGGCAATACTCGCCTCCTTAACTATTTTTTCATTTAAAAATACGGTATCCTTCTCTATGTTTGAAAACAAAGAGAGATTGATTTTATATGTCCCCTATCTAAAGCTGGGTGCCATTCTCAACCTTGCACCCTTTTTTATTTTCAATCAGTTTAATATGTTGAATGCCCAAAAGGGCGTGATTATTTCTACTATCGTTATGTTTTTATTTGTAGTAGCAGTTAACTATTTACTCTAATGAAATACTTCATCATTGCAGGAGAAACTTCTGGAGATTTACATGGGTCCAACCTTGTAAAAAATCTACGAATTGAAGATCCTGATGCAATAATATCCTCTTGGGGTGGGGATTTGATGCAGGCACAAGGCGCTGTGATTCTAAAACATTATAAGGAATTATCTTTCATGGGTTTTATAGAAGTCCTTATGAATATCTTTACCATATTCAAGAATTTTTCTATTGCAAAAAAACAAATCATCGCCGCTAAACCAGATGTGATTATACTGATTGATTTCCCGGGCTTCAACTTACGTATGGCAAGCTGGGCAAAGAAAAAGGGCTATAAAGTTTTTTATTATATCTCCCCACAAATTTGGGCATGGAAGGAAAGTCGAGTGCATAAAATAAAAAAATGTGTCGATGAAATGTTTGTCATTCTTCCATTTGAAAAAGCCTTTTACCAAAAATACAACTACAATGTGCATTATGTCGGTCACCCTTTGTTGGATGCCATTCATGAAAGAAAATTGTCTCAAGTAATCAATGAAACTTTGCAAATAAATGACAAGCCAATCATTGCATTGCTTCCAGGTAGTCGAAAACAAGAAATATCCGTGATGTTGGCTGAAATGATTGCTGTATGTGATTCTTTTCCTGATCATCAATTTATCATTTGTGGATTAGATCACCATAGTGCTGCATTTTATCAAAGCATCATCGGACACAAAAAAAATGTAAGCATTGCTTTTAATCGAACCTATGATGTGCTATCCATAGCCACTGCGGCCTTAGTCACCAGTGGTACCGCCACCCTAGAAACCGCTCTATTCAAGGTTCCTGAAGTAGTTTGTTATAAAGGAAGTCGCATCTCTTATGAGATTGGAAAGAGACTCATCAAAGTAAAATACATTTCCTTAGTAAACCTTATCATAGATAAACCATTGTTAACAGAGTTGATACAAGATGAATTGAACAAAGACAATTTGATATTGCATTTGAATAGAATATTAACACCAGCGCATCAATCCTATCTACAACAAGAATATGATGCTTTGATTACATTGCTTGGCAATAGAGGTGCTTCGAGTCGTTGCGCCGTATTGATGACAGATTATTTGCAACACCACAAAAGTTAGATACCTTTGTAAATAAATGGGGCATTAGCTCAGCTGGCTAGAGCGCTTGCATGGCATGTAAGAGGTCATCGGTTCGACTCCGATATGCTCCACCAA
>CAMBZT010000051.1 GCA_945872405.1 Chitinophaga pinensis
ATGACAAACGTGTAGAATAATTTTCTTTTATTTTTTTTGGCATGCCACCGGCTTGTTGTGCTTATGATTCACAGCTTTCAGCTTATGATAATAATTTGTATAAGCCGCTGTCCTGCCCTTTTAAGGAGTTAATGAATTAATCCAATCCAATCTTTTTCGAAATCAGATAATGATTTCTATCTGTAGAATTTCTAGAGACTAATTCCGCTAAAAAGCCAGTCAAGAAGAGCATTGTACCAATGATAAGCAACATTATTCCAAAATAAAAACTTGGTTTTGTGGCAATGCCAAATTCATTAAAAAAAATCTTATCGATGGTAAGATAGGTCAAGATACCAAAACCTAAAATAAAACTTAGCACTCCCAAGCTTCCAAACAAATGCATTGGTTTTTTAGCAAATCTGGTCATGAATGTAACAGATAACAGATCTAAAAAACCATTGATAAATCGTTCCCATCCAAATTTAGAAACTCCAAATTTTCTGGCTTGGTGTTGCACTACTTTTTCGCTAATATTTGAGAAACCAGCATTTTTTGCTAGTACTGGAATGAAACGATGCATTTCTCCATATACTTCAATACTCTTGATTACTTCATTTTTATAGGCTTTCAAACCACAATTCATGTCATGAAGCTTAATTCCGGAAATGATTCGATTGGTTGTATTATAAAGTTTGCTTGGAATATTTTTGGTAAAAGTATTGTCGTATCTCTTTTGTTTCCAGCCACTCACAAGATCGAATCCATCAGTTATAATCATTTTGTATAAGTCTGGAATTTCTTCTGGACTGTCCTGTAAGTCGGCATCCATTGTAATTACCACATCACCTTTTGCTTGTTCAAAGCCTACAAATAGGGCTGCTGATTTGCCATAATTTCTAGTAAACTTAATGCCTTTGATATTTGGATTTTTTTCGGAAAGCATCCGAATCACATTCCATGAATTGTCTTTACTACCGTCATCTATAAACAATACCTCGTAAGTAAAATGATTGGCAAGCATTACTTTTTCAATCCAGCTGCTCAATTCTGGCAGCGATTCATCTTCATTGAATAAGGGTATAACAAGTGATATTTGCATCAATGTATAGGATGAGAATTAGTAAGCAGGATTTTCAATTTCAATTTCTTTTGGTTTATCACCCTTACTTTTCATAATGACTGCGATAATTGAACCAATAAAAGTATTCATTAAAGTAGTGAATAGAAATGCTTGAGCCTGATCTGCTATCTTAACCTCATTCATACCCGCAAATTTTTTCATTACTTCGTCTAAAGCTTGGTCGCGTGCTTCTTGAGGCGCATTAAAAGCATCGAACCACCAATCCATATTTGTAAGTGTTACCATTTTGATGACCTCTATATAGTTTGGAAGGATAAGTGGCATAATCAAATTTGAGTAGATGATATTTCCAAGCGCTACAATAATTGCGATAATAAAGATGATACTAAATGCATTTTTAAAACTTATATAATTGTCATTTTCTGTTTTTGTTTTTTTTATGGCCATCACCATGCCAACGATCATCATTATAAGTGCTAAATATGCTAGGTACCCAAAGGCATACTCAGGATTTAAGAGGAGCAATAAAATATTATAGATTGTTATGGCAAGTGCGACTATGACTCCGGATTGAAAGGCAACTTTATTCATTCTTTAATTTATTTAATGGTTGAATCGTTCCAAAACATTTTTTTCTTGTTAATTATTCCAAGCGCTTTTCCAAAAAAAGTATAATTTACAAAAGGTGTATTTTTACTTTTGGATTTGATATCAGATGATTGAAAAACCCAATTGATACTAGGGTCAAATATAGTGATATTTGCTTGATTTCCTTCTTCTATTGGATAGCAATATTCGCCGAGTACATTCACACAACCATCAGTAAATTTCTCAATAATTTTATCGATTGGCATTTTGCTATGTAGAGCTGTATTCGCAACTGCAAAAGCCGTTTCAAATCCAATCATCCCATAATCCGCTTGGTCAAATTCTAAGTTTTTGCTCTCTTCATCTTGCGGGAGATGTGCGCTACAAATTGTATCAAGTGTACCGTCTATCAATCCTTCTATCAAAGCATCTCTATCTTCTTTTGAGCGAAGATGTGGATTAACCTTTGCATTGCTATCAAAGTTTTTTAAATAAGTATCTTCCAATAAAAGGTTGTACGCATTGACTGAAGCCGTTACAGAGAGGCCTTTAGCTTTGGCATCTCTTATCAATTTTACACTCTCCTTTGTAGAGATATCTATAAAATGCAACTTAGATTGGGTATATTCTAGTATGTATAAATCTCTTGCAACACATAAACTTTCTGCAATCGCAGGAGAGGCATGTAATCCCAATTCAACACTCGTTTGTCCTTCATTCATTTGCCCATTGAGTGAAATGCTATTATCCTCTGGATGATGAAAGATAATGCCATCGAAGGCTTTGACATATTCAAGACTGCGCAATAGCATGCCAGAATTACTTAATGCTTTGTAGCCATCAGAAAAAGCCACCGCTCCTGCTTCATACATATCATGCATTTCGGTGAGCTCCTTCCCATTACAATCTTTAGTGATAGCACCAATGGGGTGCACATTGATAATCGTTCCGAGAGATTTATTGATGATGTATTCGATTCCAGTTTTAGATTGAGTAGGTGGATATGCAATTGGCATCAAGGCAATAGAGGTAAAACCACCGGACGCTGCTGACTTGGTTCCACTGATGATATCTTCCCGATGTTCTTGTCCTGGGTCTGGGATGTAGCAGTTCAGGTCGAACCATCCTTTGGAGATACATAAAAACTCACTTGTAACTTCGGTGTAATCGTCAATCTTTTCAATGAATTCGGCTATTTTTTCTATTTTCCCATCTCTTATCAAAATATCTTTCTTTAGCAAATGGTGAGAAGAGTTGCTATCGACAATTAAAGCATTTTTAAGAAGTAATTGCATATGGATATTTTTTTTCAGCTTCAATTTTGACCATCAAAAAAGTAGTGGTCAATTATAAAAACTCCAAAATAATTCTGTAAAAATAGTACAAAGTTTCGATTGTGCAACGCTATTCCACTTCTTGTTAGTCAGAAGAATTGAAATAAATGGATTCATAGTTTAAAATTGTGGCTTTGTTTCATTTTTCTTTATTAGCTTTGATTTTTTGAAAGTCAATCTGAACAAGCCTTTCTGTTGTTTCATTGTAGAAAAAAAAATATGGTGTTCAGCTCACTGACATTACAAATTACTCTGCACTAGGTGCTTCAATATTTGATGCTTTTAAAAGAATAAAGCACAAATCTAACCTCACTTTGATTTATATCTTTAATTTTACAATTTTATAAGCAGAAAATAGGCTTCAATATGAGTATATGGATTGCAAAAGCGGTTGTTCAAAAAACCATTTCATTTTTGCCTTTTAAACATAGTTTGAATTATTTGTTTCAGAAGCACATCACCAAGGGAGTTTTGCTCACAGATTTTTTGTTTGAAGACAAGTTAGTTCATTGTCGCAATCATCTTAGCCATTTTAGTAAACATGGTTCTAGCAAGAAAGAAAAATCTTTAGAGATTGGCACAGGTTGGTATCCTATAGTTCCTATTGGACTTTATCTTTCGGGCTTTCAACAAATTGTTTCTATCGATATCGAATGTCTTTTGACCGTTGAAAGCATTTACCAAACCATCGATAAATATATTGACTATGCAGAAAGTGGTAAATTGTCTGCATTTATAACTTCGATTGATCCTTCAAGAATGGAAGCTTTAAAAAAAATAGATCGAAAAATAGGTTCTAGAACAGCATTGCTAAGGGAGATGAATATAATAGTTAAAATTGAAGATGCTCGTAAAACTGATTTTGTTTCTGATTCATTTGATTTGATTAATTCAAATAATACATTCGAGCATATTCCAGAGGAGATACTCAGACCTATTTTGTTTGAGTTAAAGCGTATTCTTGCCCCAGACGGCTTGATGTCTCATTATATTGATATGAGTGACCATTTTGCCCATTTCGATAAAAGTATTAGTATCTATAATTTCTTAAAATATTCTGATGAATCATGGCAGCGAATAGATAATTCTATCCAACCTCAGAATAGATTGCGCTATTACGATTACAAAAAAATGTTGAGTGCACAAGGCTTAAAAATTATTGTTGAAGAATTGGAGAAAGGTGAAGTTTCTATTTTAAAATCAATTCAACGTGATAAGAAATTTACGTCTTCTTCATTGGAGGAAACAGCGATTAGTCATTGTTTATTTGTACTCAAAAAGTAGGAATTAAAAGAAAAATAAATTGATTAGAAAAGTATTGAGTTTTGACGTTAATACAAGTAAGTTATCAAAAGTAAAGAAGTATATGAATATGCCACTAGTTAAGGATTACTGGCGGGGACAAAGTTTACAACTACTTTTCATCTTAGAGGTCAAGTGAAGCAGATACAAAATAGGCAAGCAGTTGTTAGTGGCGATGGTACGGTCGTTGTTCTTGAAAATTCGATGCGCGATTTATTAGATAAAAGTGCATTTAATGATATCAGCATAAAGTTTAAAAACAAGTAGACATTTGAATCTACTTTGTTATTTTTACGTACTTTATTATAAAAAACATTTTAAAAATCTAATTATATGAGTTTTAACTATCCAAAGAAAGTGACCATTGGCGATATTACTATAAGAGATGGCTTTCAGCATGAAGACAAGTACATTCCCTTAGAAGGCAAATTATGGTTGGGCGAGGAATTGATATTGGCTGGATTTAAACATATTGAGTTAACCAATATGGGTAATCCTGTTGGCATGCCGCAATTTAAGGATGCGGATTTGTTGTTAAAACAGCTTCGTAAGAGCAAGCGAATCGCAGACTTGTTGCCTTCTGTTTCTTTAACAGCAGTAACTATTCGAGAGAAAGCAATTGAACGTGCTATTCAGGCAAAGAAGGAAGGCTGGGGTCCTGATCGTATATTGGTGATGGTTTCTACGAGTGAATCGCATCATAAGAAAAATTCTGGATTAAGTTTAGATGATTATTGGAAGATGTGTGAGAAGTGGATTCCATTGGCAAAGGAAGCTGGACTTAAAGTGAATGGAACTGTGAGTACTATTTGGGGTTGTCCATTAGAGGGTCCGACAGATATGAATAAAGCGATTGAATTTACGCAACGTTGGTTTGATATTGGTGCTTCTGATGTTGAACACGCAGACCATGATGGTTCTGCTTCTCCAGACAGGGTTTATAGATATTATAGCATGTTGCAAGATAAAATTGGTAAAACCGAAAAACAAATTGTGCATTTCCATACGACGCGTGGATGGGGTTTAGCCAATGTATTAGCGGCATTGCAAGCAGGCATGACCAATTACGAATCTACCTTGGGCGGTATTGGTGGACAGCCAGCTAACTTTGTTGATGGTGTGCCAGTATCAGGAACGGGAGCTTATTATTATAAAGATCCGAATTTAGTTGGATTGGTAAGTACTGAAGATATGGTTGTGATGATGGATGAGATGGGAATTGAAACTGGAATAGATATCGATAGACTTCTTGAAATAGGTATTATGAATGAAAGAATCGTGGGTAGAAGATTAAGAAGTGAGAGCATCAAAAATGGTCGTATTCCAAAATCATTGTCTGGTAGATAGTCGCTACTAATGAACTTGTCAGTCAATGATATTCGGAAAAAAATACTTAGCTCTTCCGTCAGTTACTATTGCGTTTATGGCGTCTTCTATATGCTCCTATTTTTAATTGAAATCATTGTCAATGAAGAGCTCTGTTGTTTAATGTTAGGTTTTATTGTATTGCCGCTAAAGCCTAACTATGTTCTGTTAGCATGGAAGTAGTATTCATTATCTTTTTGTATGCAGCGTCCCAAAGATGAATACGCTTCTGAAGAGATTCAATGGTTGCTTGTTCCGCCTCTTCCCAAAATTGTTCGTTTGTTCCACATAGGTTTGATGTCATTTGTATAGCTAGATGACTGTGATGGTCTCCATCAACCTCTATGTGTCTTTCAAGATAATATTTGAAAATTGAAATGCTTTCAGGAAAGTTTTTATGAATGTCGCTTACAATTGAAAGAAACATTCCAGGAATGAGGTCTTCACGCCCAAAAGTAAAAATTGCAGATTGTAAGTAATCTTTTTTGCTTCCAATAACTTTGAATGTATAGTCAACAAATTCTTTTGCTTCTATTGGGGTTTCTGATGCGATAAAAGCAGCATTGAAATCACCCGTATTTTTCAATACATCAATAAAGGTTTCAATCTTAGTGGTGTCTGCTCCGCATTGATGCATAGCATCTAAATACAATTCAAAGTGACTTTTTCTAATGCCATTCTGATCAACATCTGATTCTTCACCTACAACTATTTCGTTGATTAGATGTCTAGTGTCAGCAGAACCTTTGGGAAACCAAGGCACTGTTGTGCAAGTCAAATTGATTTGCAGTGTTTTGAGCAAAGACATAAAATCCCAAACAGCATAAACATGATACTTCATAAACACTTTCAGGTCATCGATATTTTTAATTGCTGAATACACTTTATGATTAATTATCTCCTGTCTCAAAGGTTCAATAGTTTTTTTAATTTTCTCTATCTGTTGGTTCATTTGTTATTACTTTTTTATTTTATTAATATTTGTTTTTCATTAAAGCTAACAGCAGTCTAAAAAATAGAAAGGATAGCCATAAGATTTAAATAGTCATTTTTTTGGTTGGCTTTGCAAGCCCTTTTAAAGACCATGGCTAGTATGTTTGCTCATGTGGTTTTTAAAAGTGCTTACGATAGGAGTTAGCCTACATTTATTGAAGAACAGTTTCGGTTAAAACCTATCTAAATTCATTACTTTATTCCAAGCTGCAACAAAATCTTTAATAAATTTCTCTTTAGAATCATTGCTAGCATATATTTCTGAAATGGCACGTAACTCGGAATTCGAACCAAAGATAAGATCAGCACGAGTAGCCGTCCATTTTGGTTCTCCTGTTTTACGATTTGAGCCTACGAAAATTTCGCCCGCATCATTGGTGGCTTTCCATGTAGTGCTTAGATCTAATAAATTTACAAAGAAATCATTGCTAAGTATTTCTGGAGTTGAGGTTAGTACACCATACTTTGAACCATCAAAGTTTGTATTCAATACCCTCAAACCTCCCATTAGAGCCGTCATTTCTGGTGCTGTTAAATGAAGTAACTGCGCCTTATCAATCAACATGTCTTCAGTCACAGAAACGCACTTTGCATTTTTATAATTTCTAAATCCATCAGCTGTTGGTTCTAATACTGTGAAAGATGCTGCATCAGTTTGTTCAGTAGAAGCATCGCCTCTGCCGGGTGTAAACGGCACATTAATATGTTGTCCAGCATTTTTTGCTGCTTTTTCAATTGCTGTACAACCGCCCAATACAATCAAGTCAGCCATGGAAATATTTTTGCCTGAATCTTTCTGTATTTTTTCATAAGTGGCCAAAACTGTTTTCAATTGTGTTGGATTGTTTGCTTCCCAATTGATTTGAGGCTCCAAACGAATACGAGCACCATTGGCACCGCCACGTTTATCAGAACCACGGAAGGTGGAAGCTGAAGCCCAAGCTGTGGAAACTAGTTGTGCCACTGAAAGTCCGCTTGATAAAATATTATTTTTCAAATCGGTGATGTCGCTATCGCTTAAAACACTTTTTGAAGCAGGGATTGGGTCTTGCCAAATCAATTCTTCTGTAGGAACTTCTGAACCTAAATAACGCGAGATGGGGCCCATATCACGATGGGTTAGTTTAAACCAAGCTCTCGCAAATGCATCTGCAAATGCATCGAAATCATGTAAGAATTTCCTAGAAATTTTTTCATACTCAGGATCCATTCTCAAGGCCATGTCAGCGGTTGTCATCATGGGTGCATGAAATTTATTAGCGTCGTGTGCATCTACTACGGTAGTCGCTGCACTTTCATCTGTTGGTGTCCATTGATGTGCGCCAGCAGGGCTTTTTGATAAGGTCCATTCGTATTTAAAGAGTGTTTCAAAGTAGCCATTATCCCAAGTAGTAGGATTTGGTTTCCAAGCACCCTCTATTCCACTGGTAATGGTATCGCCACCTTTACCTGTTCCAAAACTATTTATCCAACCCATTCCCATTTTTTCTATGCTTTCGCCTTCAGGCTCACGACCAACGTTGGTATCGCTTGCTGCTCCGTGCGCTTTTCCAAAAGTATGACCACCTGCCACCAAGGCTACCGTTTCTTCGTCATTCATTGCCATACGTGAAAACGTTTCTCTAACATCTATTGCTGATGCTAACGGATCTGGATGGCCATTAGGTCCTTGAGGATTTACATAGATTAATCCCATCTGAACAGCGGCTAACGGATTTTCTAAGGCACGATCGCCTTTGTATCGTTTGTCATCTAACCATTCTGTTTCATTACCCCAGTTGATATCTTGTTCAGGTTCCCAAATATCTTCACGTCCTCCAGCAAATCCAAAAGTTTTAAGACCCATAGATTCTAGAGCACAGTTACCTGCTAAAATCATTAAATCTGCCCAAGAAATTTTGTTACCATATTTTTGTTTGATAGGCCAAAGTAGAAATCGTGCTTTATCTAAATTACCATTGTCAGGCCAGCTATTAATAGGAGCAAAACGTTGATTACCTGTCCCTGCACCACCACGACCATCAGAAATTCGATAGGTTCCTGCGCTATGCCAAGCCATACGGATAAAAAATGGGCCATAATGTCCGTAATCTGCAGGCCACCAATCTTGTGACGTGGTCATTAAATCAAAGATGTCATTTTTAATCGATGTCAAATCCAATTTCTTAAACTCTTCTGCATAATTAAACCCTTTATCCATTGGATCTGATAGGTTAGAATGCTGACGCAAAATGCCTACATTTAATCTGTTCGGCCACCAATCTTTGTTTGAAGTTCCAGTGCCTGCGGTTTGTTTCATTTGTCCATGCGGGAAAGGACATTTGCTTTCATTTGAATTGCTCATGATTATATTTATTTAATGTTATGATTAAATTTACCAGTTATCTGAAGTTTGATTTCTTGGACTTTGAAATTTTTAATTCTGTGCTTTGAAAAATGCTCATTAATAAGATGGTTCAGTTTTTCGTCTTCATAATCTTCTATTCTATCCGTTTCGGCACAATACAAATGATGATGGTTAGATAAAACGGCATCATAACGCATGATATCCTTTTCTGTTTTTACCTTTTTTAAAAGTTCGTTTTCAACCAAAGAATCTAAAACTTTGTAGACAGTACCTACAGAAATATTTGGGTGATTTGCTTTGATATAATCAATCACAATTTCAGCAGTTGGGTGATTGTTTAATTTAACAATAGCCTCATAAATAGCAACACGTTGCGGTGTTACTTTCATCCCTTTTTCTTTTAATTTTTCTCTGGAAAAATTAGGCATATTGTTTTAGTGAAAATAGTTAATTATTATGCAAAGATAATGATTCTTACTTAGGAATAATTATTTTTTAGAAAAGATTTTACAAAGCTAATAAACATCTATTATTGTAATTTATTGCTGTGTTGTGAGCAGCTAAGTATGTCTTGCAGTGGGTGGATTTGTGTGCCGAGTATATTCAGCGGTGCAAAGTATAACTATATTATTTATTGAATTGTTCTTCAATGGTTTGGGGCTTTGAGTTCATTTTTTTTATTCAAAAAAGTGACGATAAGCAGCTGTTGTAGCAAGTATTATTGATTAATGCTGTTGACCACCCTCACAGGAATAATTTCAATTTTCATAAAAGGGTAATATGGCAAAGTAGAAAGTTTTGAATGCACATCCTCAGAATCCGTTGCCATTAGTACAATAAAAATTCCTGACATATCAAGCTTAATAAAAGTATCTACAATAGTTCCATTTTGTTCTAACTCCTTCACGAGCTCTTGTTCTCTTGGAAGATGTTTCATTCTTGTTTCGTTATCCAATCCTTCTAATTGGATGTTAAGCATAAATTTTTTAAGTCTTTTGTCTTTAAGAAAAAGTGCTAGAAGTAATTTTACTTATTAGCTAATTAAGCTAGCATTGGCTATAATGATTTTCGCTTGGCGAAGGTAGTGATTTTTACCACAAATCTTGATGTGAAGAACCAATTTTATAGAATCACACATGTTTCTGCGGAGGACTGAACATCCACCCCTGCCATACACCAATAATGGGCTAGTTTTACTCTTTTACTAATTTAAATATCTGTTTCGAGTTTTCACCCACACTAAACAAATAAATACCTCCTAGCAAACTATCTAAATCAATCAGAGTTTTTTCTGATTTTATTTTTCCTGATAAAACCGATTTACCTGCGATGTCATAGATAGTATAATGGGAGCCAACTAAATTAACAGGTACAGATACATTAATGTTCAATTTGGTTGGACTGGGCCAAATAGTTATTTTGTTTTCAGAACTAGCTTCTGCTATAGACGTAACATTGTCGAAGTTGATTGCGTCAATCGCTATGTCGCTTAAATATGTTGGACCGGTTGTTCCTCTAAAGCGAATAACAACTATCTGTCCGACATAAGCGTCTAAAGAAACGTCTGCTAAAATCCACAGGTTACCATGATCACCGCTTTGTGTAAATATATCGTTGATCCACACTCCTCCAGAATAGATATCTACATTCAATGAACCAGTACCAGTGCCATTCATGTGATAAGCGAAGTTTAGTGATGCACGCGTAGAGGATATTAAATCAACACAAGGAACTTGAAGTATCGCTGTTTTTCCATAACACAAACTAGACTCAAGATAAAGGTATTTTCCTGTCAAAGTTCCTGGATTAAAGTCCAAACTTGGTCCTGTATTTAATGTAGCTGTTGAACCATCAAAGGTTCTCCAATCAATATCGTCACTTTGCCCATTCAATAAATTTTCAAAGCCATTTATTAAGGGACATACCGTGGCTTCGCAGTCTGTTGCAGGAGTACAAAGTGGAAATAATTCAAAATTTTCCATAAAAGGTGGCGTTATAGAAGCAGTTCGATAATTAACAATCAGTGTATTGGTATCATTGCTCACAAAAACATCACCCAAAAAACTTGACCAAGCCTTGATTGTTGTATTTCCTACATTTGATATAGTGGCAGGCGCTGTAAAGGTATATGTTGTGGTGCCAAATGACGGCAAGATGCCAATGAATGTTTCGGTAATAGCCGGTCCTCCGTTGACTGAAAATGAAACAGGAATATTAGTTAACATTATCAATCCAGGATTGTGTATGTTTATAACAATAGGAACATTCGTACTGTTCATGCAAGATAAAAAGACATTAGTTGGTGAATTTATTGTGACAACGGAAGCATCAGAATATCCTGGGCAAAATACGCCAGGATCTTTTTTTATTGCTATAGCTCTAAGTCCTACTGCATTTAGCGCACCCCTGGCTCTAACACTGAACCAATAAGTGTTTGTGAAATTGTTTAGGCTATGAATCACCATACTGTTTGTTGTTACATTGCCTATGGAGTCCATATACATATTGCCAAGCTGAAATACATCGTAAGATGTTGCTCCAGCGGTGGCAGTCCATGAAAGTTTAAGCGAATCAGGACATGCCCAATCAACAACTATATTTAATGGGATATTGAAGATTGAAAAATTTGCATCACTCACATCTGTATACGCTCCTCTAGTAATCCGCACCTGATAATCACCACTTAAAGTACTAGGAGTCGTCCAATCATAATAGCGACTACTTGCAGCAACAGCATTAGTTATTAGTATCCAATTCAATCCATTGTCAGTTGAATATTCTAACTTAAAAGTGCCAGTATCACCTATAGCGTCCCACCGTATATTATAAATGTAACCAGGACCAAAAGCTTCTCCACCATTAGGGTATGTTAAAACAAGTTCGTTTTGGGGTTCAAAACAATAAGTTAGAAAATATTTCTGTGGCCCAAAAGGAATGGCACTTCCATTAATGTTAACTGTATAGTTACCTGCAACAGGGTTATCAATTGTAACTTGTTCGTGATTATTCCGAATGTCGTTGCCTTGTACGGCAACCGAATTTAAATTAATTGCATTTGGAGTAAAATCTAAAACCCAAGGATTATATATTATAGAGGTTGGATCAGTAACATGCATATCTACATCATTTACCAAGTTAACTGCAGCACCAATAGTGGATGGATAATCATGCCAATAAACTAAAATTTTTACTTTGCCGGTGTTTAAAGGAACTATTATGGTATGCGTATTAGTTGTCAAATTCGATATGGAATCTATAAAAAACAAGTTCTGTTCAATAGGAATAAGGGCTCGGCGGCCATTTATACGTCCATATCCGTATGTAAAATCAGGTCCCGGATTTCCCAAATCATCTGCAGTGTTCATAATAATTGCTTTCATCAAACCTGAAGAGGGGTTTATACCTCCATTTAATTCTTTGTATGCCTGATAAAGCTCAGTTAGAGTTCCAGCAACGGCAGGGCATGACATCGAAGTTCCTGTCAACGTACTATATGTATTATATAGAGAGCTTGAAGTAACATTTGTTCCAACAGCTACAAGTTCTGGCTTTAATCTTCCATCGGAAGCGGGGCCGCGACTTGAAGTAGAATTAATCACATCTGTATAATCTACATTTCCTACAGCAATACTATTCTTCGACTGCTTGTGTCCACCTGTGATGTTACCCCAACCTGCTCCTGCGCCATAATCAAAATCTGATGTTCCTTGATTACCTGAAGAAAATACATGGATCAAACTGGGCATATCGTTATTTTGTTGATCAAGCGTTTGAGCGAGTGTGGTATAACCCGCATTATAGCCATCAGTTTGACTTGTTGAACTAATTACAATTCCATTTGTATAATAGTGGGTATATATACTGTCGAAACCTTGCCAAGAATATGGTCCATATTCTGAACCATAAACAAATAAATTAGAACCCCAACCCATACCACGACTTAAAGGATTTAGATTCCCTGCACCCATAAGAATACCTGCACACATACTTGGATGCTCGGGTATCAATCTAAGACTATAATCAATATATTGCTGCACAAACCGACCAGTAAAATCTATATGTTGCCCAACTATCCCCCCGTCTTGCAACATGACATTTACCCCAGTACCATTGTACATTTTTCCACCAGGAAATTCTTGAGCTAGCCAATTAGCTCTATGATTAGTTCGCTCACGATTGTTCTCAGCAACAGGCCGGTCATCAATTAGCTCTGCAAAGCAAACAAAAGGGTTAGACATAAAATCCGGTATTTTATTTTTCGGAAGCCATATATTAACACGATGACTATTTTTGTTTTGATAGCTTACTTCATAATCAGTTAATTTATCAATCACCATTTGATGCGGAATATCTTGCGGGTAGGTGAATGTGATTCCTATTTCTCCACTTGTATTCATTGTATATGGAGGAAAATAATCTGTCGCAAGTGCATCACTTAACTCAGAATGCATTTTTGTTTTAGCCGATATTTTTGAAACAGCCTCTATAGAAAACGAAGGGTCCAGCAGACCATTAACGCCATTAGAAATAGAAGCTAAATATGTTTTTATGGAGACGTAAAATAGAAGTTTAACACCTGCATCTTCTAGTTTTTTTTGTTTTTCAAAATTGGGGAGTTCAGCAAAACGGATATGGCTGTAATACCTTCCGTTAATGACCTCTGTTGAATCTGGAATGTTTATAATTTGTGCTTGTAAGCATATAATACACCATACAATTGCAATCGTTGTGAGCAGTATTTTTTTATTTTTCATTATATTTATTTAAAATTTTTTAGAATGATTTTTCATATTTATATGATCATTCTATAGAACGTTTAACAATTGGCAATTTTTGTTTAAGCTTTTAGTTATTGTTTTGCCTTTAGTCTCCAATATAAGTAAAAACGAATACTTTAACTGAAAAAAGGAAACAGGTGACTGCTGTTATGCCCAGCACTACCTTCGAAGTGTAATATCGAGTTTAGTAATAGTATCATTCGTTACCACCATGGCATAGTCAAGTATAGGCCCATTGTACGTACCACTAAAATTTTGTCCATCGGATTTAAAGTCGAAAGGAAATGCTCTTTGAAGGTCTGAAAAACTGTCGCCAACTTTGTACTTAAGAATTGTTTGTGAAAAAATTTTGTTCTGAATCACGTTTGGCATAAATCTATAAACTGCCAAAGGAAATAAGGTCGGTAACAGCCATAAAAAAAAAGTTAATATAAAAAAGGGAGACAATGGACTGAATACCTTAAGTAATGGTTTTTTATCTAACAAGACAATTAGGCTGTTGCTTTGAATTAAAGTTGAGTATGTGAGACCAAATATAAAACCAATAATTAAAGCAATTGGAGTGAATCTAACTAAAATGTATTGACTCTGAAAAATTCCGACAGCTATAATTACAAATGAAAGTCCTGCATAAATTGTCATTATGAAAGGAAAAAATTTTGGTTTAAAATATGGTTTGGAGTTGTCAAGTTTATAAAGAGGATAGCTTACAAACACAGCCCAAGCAATAAACATGAAAAGACCAGACCAAAAAATCATCACTTCGATATCTGTTGCTTTACCTTCTTTGAGTCCGTAATAAATTGCATGAATAATATTTGCAGCAGTCCACGCTATGACCATTGAGAAAAAACCAAGTGTCTGTTTAACATTATTATCTTTATCAATCATTATTGTGTTCGGCATAACAGTTTGCGGGTTGAAGAAGTTGGTGATTTAGGAGTATAAAACCGTCTGCAAGCAAGACACATGATACGAAGCACAAAACTTCTTCATCAGTGAATCGCCATTTTCTAGTAGCTGCTGTTATGGGTTGGTTTTATTCTTTTATTACTTTAAATGATTGTTTCAAATTCTCTCCCAAACTGAACAAATAAATACCTCCAGATAAAGTGCCTAATTCAATGATTGTGTCCTCAGAAGTTATTATTCCTTTTAAAATTATTTTACCTGCATTGTCATAAACCACATAAGATGAGCCTAAAAGTTTTATATCTACTTTTACATTGATTAAACTATGAGCTGGATTAGGAAAAACAGAAAATATATCACTACTACTACTTTCATTAATTCCTACAGTCCCACAACCTAATGAATTTAGCAAACTTGCTCTGGGTGCAACCATTACTGTAGCTATAATTCTATCTTTCTGCCCTTGTGTAAATCTGTTTACTAAAGGGCAATAAGACATATAATTATACCGGCTGTTATCCCATACCCCAGCCAAAGTACATGGATTAGTTGTACCGCAATCACCTTGTTTATGAGGTGGCGTATCGCATATATTATCTCCATTCATAAGACAATTAGTGTCTACTGGACAAGATACATTACCACCATCACCACTAAAGGTATGATAAAGAAAAAAACCGTGACCAACCTCATGAGGTAATGTTCCACTGGTACTTGTCATCGAGGTGGAAACAATAACTAATCCATCATAAAGTCCCCCAACTGGATAAGATGCATATCCAACAAATGCACCATTACATATTTCGCTAACTACCCAAATATTATAATAGTCAGAAACAGGCCATCTGCTTAAGTCTTTTATGTCAGTTTCAATTGCTCCGCTACACGGATTACCCGTTGGTGTTATCCCATTTGCTGAATAATTTGCAACAATTGAACCATCAACCCTGTTAATGCCGTTGGTAGAATTACCGTTTGGGTCTTTACTTGCAAGGCAAAATTCCAATTCAACATCAACGCCTAAACCGTTTCCATTACTAAAGCGGTCATTAAGTCCAGCAATAGCTTCTTGAATTTGAATATCCGAAATATTAGAACCTGTTCCAATAGGCTCGCCTAAATGTATAACATGAACAACAACGGGAATGGTGTATAGGCTAGATCTTAATTTATTATTTGCTTGCTTTTGAGTAATAGCTTCAACTTGCGATTCAAGGGTAACGATTTGTTTCCGATAAGCAGAATCAGTTTGCATCTGATTTTTGTGAATGTAATCCGTACCGCATTCAACACCTTGTCCCTTGCTCTGCATTTGGAAAAATACAAGGGAAATTATTATTAGAATTAAGTTTAAAGTTGTTTTCATTTTATCTCTTACTATTGTTTTACTCGTTTGGCTTTTTAGTTTCACCCCGTTTTTTGAGTTGTTTCTGGTCTCAACTTTTTATTTTAGTTCTTGTTAGTTGTAAATGCTTTTAAAGAATTGTAAAGTTAATATTTGTTGGTGTCTATCCTCTATGTCGTTTTTTAAACTTGCCACTTACGTTTTGCCTTTAGTTTGCAATCTACTAAAAATTTCTTTGAAAAGATAAATTTTATTTTGACTAAGATGCCCGAATGGCGGGTGACTGCTGTTACCAGCCGTATTTATATTTTCAGTTTTAATCGTATGTCATAATAGTTATGTGTGCATTTATCTAACGGTTGTCCCTCTTTTACATATTCATTAATTAAACGCTTAATTCTCGATGAGTGTAATTTGAATGGATCTTCACCTTTGTCACATATTTGCATTTCTTGAAGGATTAATTCGCGTGATTTTTTGTAAAAAGATTCACTTGGATAGAAATTAATTTCCATTAAACTTTCGTGATAGTATTCATCAGATTTATCTCGTGAAACCACCGTACAATCGAAATAATCAGTTAGTCTACTTTTATTAAACAAACAGATTTCAAAATCAGTTCTACCGTCCTCGATTGTTGTAAACCATCCGTTGATATTATGATTGGTAAATAAGTGTCTCGCAAAAGGATCTCTGCGTTTACGGTCTTGTTTGACATCCAAGTCGTCTAACAATTTATTAGGCTCATTAGGATAAATGTCATAATATAGGTCAGGGAGAGAAGATTCACCTTTACCATCTATGTCAATATGTCGAAGAAGAAATAATAATTTAATATTTTTCTTCGCTTTCCATATTTGAAGGTCAGTGCCCAAGCCCAATGCGTCTCTGTAATTTGTCGAAAAAAATAATTGGTCAGTAGGGTTTGGTCCTGTGTCACTCCTATACAGTCTAAGTCCTGTCGATATTTCGCAGTGTCCGTATTTTGTATGAATGTCTGTCTGCATTTTTAATATGTCTGGTAACG